>JAEDFL010000038.1 GCA_016292785.1 Clostridiaceae bacterium
TTTTTTGTTTTTTCAAGCTCTTTTTTTATTTACCCCAACATTTATTATAGAACCGTTAATTTTAGTATATTGAATCAAGTATTTCTATTGCATGAGCAATACAGCCGTCGTTATTGGAACGTGTTAAATAATCGGCAACAGCCATCGCTTCCGGAGATCCGTTTTCGGGGACGAAGCCCTTTGCCGCCGCAGACAGCATCTCCACATCGTTGTATCCGTCGCCTGCGGCATAAATATCGTTCGGCTGACAGCCGAGCATTTTTCCGAGCCTCATAAGACCTGCGCCCTTGTCAACTCCCTTTTTCAGAAGCTCAACATAATCCCCCGTCGTTTTCAGATAATTTATCTCGCTGTGGCTTTCGAGCAAGCGCTGTACCTCCTGCGACTTATCGGAGCAGTAGAGCATAACCTTTGTCCACGGTCTCGGCGCCTCAGACGGAGAATTGACATGAGTAAAGTTTATTCCCTGATTTGTGAAATGAGTTATCGTCGGATCCTCGGCATTGATACTGCAAACCTTTTCAAAAGCGTACATTTCAACAGCTATTCCGGGGAAGCTTTCCAGCACATCCTCGATCACTCCTATTCCCTCGTCCCCTATTCCGTCGTTGAACAGAACTTTTCCGTTCTTATAGTCGTAAGCCATTGCGGCGTTTCCCAAAAGCACGGGAGCATTGATATAATCCTCATCGTAAATATGGAAACCCTGAAAGATCCTGCCCGTACAGACGGTAAATTTTCCGCCCTCGGAAATAAAATAACGGATTGCGGACTTAACATCGTCCGTCATTTCTCCCTTGTCATTCCTGAGCGTACCGTCCAGATCGCTTGCAAAAAGAACGTTTTTGAATTTCATATCAATTCCTCCGTTTTATAACGTCATACAAAAAACACCGCAGCCTTCTCGGTTGCGGTGTCTGAACATCTTATCAGTCAGATGTGTAGGGCATAAGAGCTACGTGACGAGCACGCTTGATAGCTGTTGTAAGCTCTCTCTGATGCTTTGCACAAGTACCTGTTACACGGCGAGGAAGGATCTTCGCTCTGTCGGATGTGTACTTGTTGAGCTTTGCAACATCCTTGTAATCAATGCTCTCTACTTTATCAACACAGAAGGAACAAACCTTCTTGCGGCCTTTTCTGTTAGGACGGCCGTTGTTCTTATCATAAGCCATTACAAAATACCTCCTTATTTAATTCGGGTGAGATCCGCCTCAGAACGGCAGATCGTCATCTCCTGAAATCTCCTCAAAGTCACCGTCCGAGCCGGTTGAGAATGAAGGAGCGGCAGGCTGCGGCGGAGCATAGCTCTGGTTAAAGTTGCCTGTGCCCGTTTCTGCTTTCGAGCCGCAGAAGCTTGCCTGGTCAACAAGAACCTCGACTGCTGTGCGCTTATTGCCGTTTTTGTCCTCGTAATTGCGAGTCTGAATAGATCCCGTAACAGCGATCATAGAGCCCTTCTGAAAATATTTTGAGATAAATTCAGCGGTGTTTCTCCATGCGACGCAGTTGATGAAATCCGTCTGACGCTGCTCGCCCTGACGGGCATACGAACGCTCGACTGCGAGTGAGAAAGACGTTACGGCAAGGCCTGTCTGGGTATTGCGCAACTCGGGAGTTGCAACAAGTCTACCCATCAATACTACGTTGTTAATCATGCTGCTTCCCCCTTATTTCTTGATTATAAGTGAACGAAGCACGCCGTCCGTGATGTTAAGGACACGGTCAAGCTCTGCAGGGAATTCCGGCTCTGCTGCAAAAGTATAAAGAGCATAGTAGCCTTCTGTCTCGTAGTTGATTGCATAAGCAAGCTTACGCTTACCCCACTCATCTACGCTTTCAACAGTACCATGCTTCTCGATAAGAGCCTTGAACTTCTCAACCAAAGCTTTAGCTGCATCCTCGCTCTCCTTAACGGAGTAAACGATCATTGCCTCATAGTTCTCTACTGCCATTTAAAAGCACCTCCTTTTGGTCATTCCGGCCGCCTATTCAGCGGCAAGGATAGCTGTAATCAATATTTTACAGCCATAATATTTTATCAGCAAATGCCGATAATGTCAAGGGTTATTTGCTATTTTTTCTTAATATCAGCAATATCCTATCTTCACGGCAAGCCATATCAGCGCCGCAGAAGCCGCAAAGATTGCCGCGAAGAGCTTCCACGACCATTTCAGGAACTTTCCGTATGTAACGTTTATCATACCGATGCAGATAATCATAATTCCGCTTGTCGGATAAAGCACATTGCAAAATCCGTCGCCGAGACAGAAAGCCAGAACGATAGACTGATCGGTGATATTTAGCATTTTTGCAAGCGGAAGAATGAGCGGCATAAGCAGAAACGCCTTTGCCGTTCCGCTTCCGATGAAAAACTCAATAACAATCACGACAAGCATTATCATCAGCAACGCCTGAACGGGCGAAAAGTCCTGAATAAGATTATAAATATGATAAAGAATGGTGTCAAGAATCATTCCCTTTTTCAGAACATAGGTTATGGCGAGGACAAAGACGATCAACGGAATTGCAGGTGCAATAGTCTTTACTCCCCTGCCGAAGCCGCTGAGAAGATTTTTACCCCTGATACCTGTAATATAGCCTGCTCTCAGACCGCCGAAGGTGAACAGAAATGCCATTGCCACAAGCGGAGTGTAGCCGATCAGCGATGAAACCGTATCGTTTTCGATAAACTGCTGAGCGATAAAGCTTGCGGCGGTAAAAACAAAGACGCAAAGAATACTTGTTACAAAAACCCTTGTTGCCTTGCCTAAATTCGGATTTTTCAGCACCTCGTTGCTTTCTTCGGAAAGAAACTTTTTTCTAAGCTCTATATCCGACTCGTATGAAACGGATTTTTCGGGATTTCTTTCAATTTTCTTCGCATAGAAATAAAGGAAAAGGAAAAGAATTAAATAGGTTACAAGGAAAACAAATATTCTGAAGCCGAGACCGGAGAACATCGGCAGACCTGCCATTGTCTGAACAACTCCGACATTAAAGGGATTGAAAGTGGCGGCGGCATATCCGAATGCAACCGACATCAGGCTGAATCCGAGACCTACCATTGAATCCCAGCCGAGCGCAAGGGAAATTGCACACGCAAGAGGTACAAGAGTAACGCTTTCCTCAAGTATGCCGACAACGGAGCTAAGCGTCATACAGACAAACACCATCACGGCAAGCAGAATGTATTTTTTATGTCCGAACTTATTGACGGTCGTTTGCATTATATATTTCAGAACGCCGCTTTCCTCCATAACAAGAAAAGTGCCGCCGATGAGAATAATAAACAGTATTATTCCGAGACCGACCGCGGAATCCGAAGTAGTAAAGACCTCAACAGGTGCAATCAGCACACGCCATAAGGGGTAATTGACCTCCTCCTGTGAAACCTCATGATACGTTCCCGGAATTATTCCTCCGTCAGCGTCAACATCGTATGCGCCGTTGGGTACGATTTTTGTGAGTATTCCCGCAAAAAGCATGATGCCGAGAAGCAATGCCGTAATTGCAATCATTGTTTTTTTGTTAAGCTGAATACCCGTTCCGCTCTTTTCTTTTTTGTCCATGCTTTTACCCCTCCTGACATTTATATTTCAAAATATTCCTTTATCTGCTCATAGTTTTCGGCATAGAAATCCGCAATTTCTTTGATTTCTTCCCTGTCGTCCTCGTTTGAATAGTCCTCGATTCCAATGACCTTACAGCCGTATTCCTTTGCGGATTTTACGGCGTACAGAGCGTCCTCAAAGACATAAATCTCTCCTTCGGCATTCATCTTCTTCGCAAGGAAATCAAATGTTTCAGGATCATTCTTGTGTATTCCCAGCTCGTGCATCGAATACACCTCATCAAAAAACTCAAGAATTTCATTCCGTTCAAGAGCTTTTCTTGCCATTTTTCGCTCCGTTGCGGTTGCGACGATCATTCTTGTACCGTTATCTCTGAGAGCATTGAGGAAGTCCTTTACACCCTGCTTGATCGGAGCAATTTTTGAATAATAAAACCATAAAATTTCCTGCAAGCCGTCAAGCACCTCATCAAACGACAAATCAAGCTTGTATTCTTTAATCATATAGCTGATGCCGGTTTTATACCCCTGCTTGCGGAAAAGGTCAAACTCCTTCGGCACGATACCTCTCATCATCAGGAAAGCACCTGCCGCAGTATCCCATATGTGCATGGAATCAAGAAGCGTTCCGTCCATATCAAAAATTGCGTATCTTATATCTTTCATAAAAACATCCCGTCATTTTACTATAATAAAGGCTGTTGCAATAATTATTGCGACAGCCCTTTTAATTAAATCAATTCGGTATTAAAGAGAGTCAAACCACTTCAAGAGATTGATGATCGGCATAATATACTTTGCGTACTCCCAACTGCTGAGCCATTTGATAAATCTCTGCATAGTTGTTGACGGACGGTCAACATTAAGATGCTCAAGAATGAGGTTTCCGCTCTCGGTGAACGAGAAAGCCTCGTTGGTTTTTCCGTTTGCATCGGTAAACGAGCCCTCGGCAACGGTGAACGTATAGTCGGAAGCGTGTGACATTCCCGATTCAAATGAAACGGTAATAACAGCTTTTTTGCCGTCAATGCTTACGCTCGCATTTGATCTGTTGTAGCTTTTGTTCTGTCCGTCTGTTCCGCTGAGCGTAAGAGCAAAACCGTCTGATAAAGTCAGGGCAGAATCGGAAACAACCGTAATTTTAAGCTCACCGACATAATTGTTCTTAAAGCTTCCGGTGGAGGCTGCGGCATCTCCCGACCTCAGAGTGAAGCTGTCTTCTGCCGCCGATCCGATCACAGCAAAGCTGAAAATCACAGCAATAGCAAGAAGCACGGATAAAAACCTGTTGAATGTTTTTGTCATGATAATCACCTCAATTTTTATTTTCAGTAACTTGATTATATCATTATTGTCAGGTACAATCAATACTTCAATTATTAATTTTTGGTTAATAATTACATTTTGGTGAGTTTGGCGAAATTAGCCATCAGCTTTTTTGTTCCCGACTTTTCAAACGCTATCTCCAAAAGCGTATCGTTTCCCATGCTTTTTGCCGAAAGTACAACTCCCTGTCCAAACACCTTGTGAACAACCGTATCGCCGATCTTGTAGGTTTCGTGACTTGCGGCAGGTGCGGCGGCTTTGACATTCTTCTGAGTAAAGCCTCGCTTGATCGGTTTTCCGCTTGTGAAATCCTCGCCGAAATCACGGAAAGGCTCATCTTCGGCACTGCGGCGGAACGATGAATAAGCGGTAACTCCGGTCTTTTCGGTCAGATCATCGGGTATTTCTCCGAGGAATCTTGACGGAGCGTTGTGAGTGGTCGAGCCGAACATAAGACGTGTTCTTGTATTGGTAAGGTAAAGCTCCTGCTTTGCCCTCGTTATTCCGACATAGGCAAGGCGGCGCTCCTCCTCCATATCGTCGTTGCTGTAAATCGACTGTGATCCCGGGAAAACTCCGTCCTCCATACCGATAATGAAAACAACGGGGAACTCAAGTCCCTTTGCCGAGTGGAGAGTCATCATAACGACCGTGTCCGAATCGGCATTGTAGTTGTCGATATCCGTCATAAGGGCAATTTCCTCAAGGAAGCCGTTGAGCGTAGGATCGTCACTCTCCTCCTCGTATCTCATAAGGTTGGCTTTGAGCTCGTTCAGGTTCTCTTTCCTGTCCTGAGCGGTGTCCTTATCGAGGTCAAGGAACTGATAGTAGCCTGTCATATTGAGCGTTTTTTCAAGAAGCTCGTGCGGCTTCAGCTCCTGAGCCGCCTGTTCAAGCTCCTTTATCATTGAGCTGAACTGCATAAGCTTTGACGAGGCTCGGCTGAGGGACGGATAAGCGTCGGCATTGGAAATAACATCAAATATGCTGACTCCAAGCCCTGCGGCGATCTCAGAGGCATTGTTGAGCGTTGTATCGCCTATTCCTCTCTTTGGCTCGTTGATTATGCGGCGCAGACGCACATTGTCCGCAGTATTGTTGATTAAAGTCAGATAAGCGAGAGCGTCCTTGATCTCCTTACGCTCATAGAAGCGCAGACCGCCGATTATCCTGTACGGAATACCGGCACGGACGAAGGCGTTTTCAATAGTGCTTGACTGTGCGTTCATGCGGTAAAGCACGGCATGGTCGGACATTTTTCTTCCGCCTGCAACATTTTTCATCACCGTATCGGCAACAAAGCGAGCTTCCTCCCTTTCGTCATAGGAGGTGTTTACGGTTATCTTGTTTCCCCTGCCGTTCGCAGTCCAGAGATTTTTACCCTTTCTCTGACTGTTGTTTGAAATGACGGCGTTCGCCGCATCAAGAATTGTCTGAGTTGAGCGGTAATTCTGCTCAAGTCTTATCGTCCTGGCATCGGGATAACGTTCCTCAAAGCTGAGGATATTCTGTATCGTTGCTCCTCGGAACTTATAGATACTCTGATCGTCGTCACCGACAACACAGATATTCCTGTATTTTTCAGCCAAAAGGCTCGTCAGCACATACTGGGCATGGTTGGTGTCCTGATACTCGTCAACAAGTATGTACTTGAATTTATTCTGATAATAGCTTCTGACCTCGTCATTGTTCTGCAAAAGCTCGACCGTCCTGAAGATCATATCGTCAAAATCCATTGCGTCGGCATTTTTAAGAAGCTTCTGATAGCATTTATATGCTTCGCCGATAGTTTTAAGACGTATATCTCCGCCTGCCTGAGCAAGATACTGCTCGGGAGTTATAAGCTGATCCTTTGCACGGCTTATCTCCTTTAATATCGTCTTATGCGAGAGCATTTTATCGTTGATTTCAAGAAGTCTCTGTGCCTCTTTCATAACACGCTTTGAGTCATCGGTATCATAGATTGTAAAGCGGTTTGTGTAGCCGAGAAGCTCGCCGTGACGTCTGAGTATTCTTGCACAGCAGGAATGGAAGGTACTCGCCCAGATATCGTTTGCGGCGTCGCCGAGCTGAGCGGCAAGCCTGTTTTTAAGCTCAGCCGCCGCCTTGTTGGTAAAGGTTATGGCAAGTATCTCCCACGGTGCCGGAGCATTGACCGACATAAGATCATAGACATCAAAAAGATCCGTAGTCGGATCGTCAAGGTATCGGCGCATAAGCTGAACATCGCTTTCGCTCGGCTCAAACTCCGAATAATCGGAATTGTAGGCATTTCCGTACTTTATCAGATTGGCTATCCTGTTTACAAGGACGGTGGTTTTTCCGCTGCCTGCACCTGCAAGAAGCAGCAAGGGGCCATTTACTGCATAGATAGCCTCTTGCTGCCTGTCATTCATTCTTTCAAAATCTTTTGCAATTATACGGCGGCGAAGTTCTGAAAATTCGTCTTTAAGCATAATCGGATTTCCTTTTGTCAGATTGAAATTATGTTTGCCATCTTGTAAAGATCCATATCAATGTGCTTTTTCATATTGAGAGCCTCAAAGATATCGTAATCAACGATCTGATCGTTCTGCATTGCAACAACACGGTTGCCGATGCCGTCCATAAGAAGCTCAACGGCTCTGTAACCCATCTGGCTGGCAACAACACGATCCTTGACTGTCGGGGAGCCTCCGCGCTGAACATGAGCGAGAACCATAGCTCTGGACTCAACGCCCGTTTCTTCCTCAATAGCCTTTGCAAGCTCGTCAACCGACATATTTCCGTCAGCAGTCACGCCCTCGGCAACGATGACAAGGAAATGCTTCTTACCCGTTTTCTGAGTACGGCGGATTCTGTCAAAAACATCTCTCTTGAGATCAAACTCAACCTCGGGAATGAGAATAGCAGTTGCGCCGACGGCAATACCTGCATTAAGAGCAAGGTAGCCTGCACGTCTGCCCATAACCTCGATAACCGAACAGCGGTCATGCGAAGCAGATGTATCACGGATTCTGTCAACCATTTCCATTATGGTGTTAAGGCAGGTGTCATAACCGATTGTATAGTCACAGCAGGCGATATCGTTGTCGATAGTTCCCGGAATACCTACGCAGGGAATACCTCTCTCGGAAAGGTCTCTTGCTCCTCTGAACGAGCCGTCACCGCCGATAACTACGATACCCTCGATACCGTAAGCATGGCAGATTTCAATAGCCTTCTGCATACCTTCCTCGGTTGCAAATTCCTTGCTTCTTGCGGAATGAAGGAAGGTGCCGCCTCTGTGGATAATATCGCATACGGTGCGGATCTCCATCGGGATAAGAGCACCCTCCATAAGTCCCTTGTAGCCACGGTCAATTCCGTAGACCTTGATGTGATTTTCACATGCTGTACGAACAACTGCACGGACTGCCGCATTCATTCCCGGCGCGTCTCCGCCGCTTGTTAAAACTCCGATTGTCTTCATTATAACTTCCTCCTAAGGATTCTCTAAAAAATTCTATAAAATCATACACCTAATTAAAAAAAATGTCAAATAAAACAGAAAAATAATTACTGAAAAACTACATTTTCTTCGCCCAATACTCTTTTAAGCTCATTTATAAGCGGTTCGTTGACATCAACGCTCCTGTCGGACGGCTGATGAACGTATTTTCCCGTGTCTGCAAAGTAGTAATAGAGGGGCGTTCTTCCGTCAAATATGGCAAGCAGTTTCTCTGCCTGAGCCTGTTCGGGAGTGGCCTCGGTCGGAAATTTCAGGAACAGTCCGCTGCGCTTTTTCTTCGTCGGCGCAGAGGTCTCCTTCGCCGCAGAGCCTTTGCGTAGATAATAATCCTTTGCCGTTTCAAGAGTGTAAATATGCTCACAGATAAGCTTCGACGGTTCCTCGTCACGAAGATCAAGCCGACCGTAGAATACAAGGACTCTGCCCTCTTCAAGCAGCGTTGAATTTTCCATCAGTATTTTCGGGAACACAATAACCTCGATCGAGCCCGATGTGTCCTCAACATTCAAGAAAGCCATCGTCGTGTCGCTTTTTGTGATTTTTTTCTTTACATCGGTTATTATGCCCATTATCTTCGTTCTTTCGCCGTCCTTGTGATAAGAACGCTCGTTTTCCTCGCTGTTTACAAGCTCGGCAATTCTCACACACGACATTTCTGCGGCAAGCTCGCTGTAATCCGCCATCGGATGACCGGAAAGATAAAGTCCCGTTGTCGATTTTTCCATCGCCAGCAGTTCGCTTCGTGGAAATTCCTCAAAAAATCTCAGAGCCGTTTCGGAATGTGACTCTCCGCCGACCGAATCAAACAGACCGATCTGACCTTCAACATTCCTGCGTTTTTTTGAATCAAGCTCGTCAATTATCTCGTTCATACCCATCAGCATCTGACGGCGGTTTGCACCGAGGCCGTCAAGCGCACCGCTTTTGATAAGGCTTTCAACGGCTCTCTTGTTAAAATCCGAGCCGTGCATACGGGAGCAGAAATTATAAAAAGAAGTGAATTTTCCTGCCCGTCTTTCTGCGATAATATTTTTAATAAAGCTTTTGCCGAGATTTTTGATCGCAAGCAGACCGAATCTGATATTTGAATCGCAGACGGTAAAGCTGTCGTTGCTTTCATTTACGTTCGGCGGAAGAATTTTTATTCCTATCCTGTTACATTCATCAGTATATTCCGAAACCTTGTCCGTATTGTCAAGCACGCTCGAAAGCAGAGCCGCCATAAACTCGCAGGGATAATGACACTTGAGATATGCCGTCTGATATGCGACATAGGCATATGCCGCCGCATGGGATTTGTTGAAAGCATACGAGGCAAAGGAGGACATATCGTCAAATATCTCATTGGCAACCTCTGCCGGTATTCCCCTTTTGACGCAGCCGTCGCACTCAACGCTTCCGTCCTCACGCACCATACCGTAGATAAAGTTTTTGCGTTCCTTTTCCATTACGTCGTGCTTCTTCTTGGACATTGCACGGCGGACTATATCAGCCCGTCCGTAGGAATACCCCGCAAGCGAGCGGAATATCTGCATGACCTGCTCCTGATATACCATACAGCCGTAGGTAACTTCAAGGATATCTCTGAGCTTTTCCGTTTTGTATACCGTCTTTTCCGGGTGATGCCTGTTTTCGATATAAGTGTTGATCGAATCCATCGGGCCCGGACGGTAGAGTGAAATAACGGCGATAAGATCCTCGATATCAACAGGCTTGAGTCCGACAAGGACATTCTTCATTCCTGCCGATTCAAACTGGAACACGCCCTCCGTCTGACCGGACGCCATCATTTCGTAGGTCGCTTTATCGGCAATATCGACTTTATTGATATCAAAGCCGCTGTCCTTAGTCCTTATCATCTTGACCGCATCGTTGATAACGGTAAGCGTCCTGAGACCGAGGAAATCCATTTTGAGCAGTCCCAGCTCCTCAAGCGTTGTCATCGTGTACTGAGTAACTGGCGAATTATCGTTGAGGGCAAGCGGAACATAGCTTGCAACGGGATCTCTTGTTATAACAACTCCTGCGGCATGGGTTGAGGTATGTCTCGGCATACCCTCCACCTTCATCGAGGTGTCGATCAAATCCTTGATCTCTCCGCCGCTTTCGTACAGGGCACGAAATTCCGGCGACTTTTTCAAAGCCTTTTCAATAGTGATGTTCAGCTCTTTCGGCACCTGCTTGGCAACGTTATCAACAACGTTGTAAGGTATTCCCATAGCTCTGCCGACGTCACGTAACGCCGCCCTTGCAGCAAGCGTTCCGAATGTGACAATCTGTGCAACATGATCGGCACCGTATTTATCAATGACGTATTCGATTACCTCGCCCCTGCGCTCATAACAGAAATCCACGTCAAAATCGGGCATACTGACACGCTCGGGATTGAGAAATCTTTCAAAAAGAAGATTATATTTCATCGGGTCAATTCCCGTTATTCCGATACAGTAGGCGGCAATACTTCCTGCGCCCGAGCCTCTGCCCGGTCCTACGGGAATACCCTTGGATTTTGCGTATCTGATAAAATCATGGACTATCAGGAAATAATCGACATAACCCATTTTGTTGATGACGTCAAGCTCATAATTCAGCCTGTCAAAATACTCCTTGGGCGGATCGTCGCCGTAGTTGCGGTACATTCCGGCAACGCACTGCTCCTTAAACCATTCAAAATGATCTCTGCCGTCGGGAACTTCAAAATGCGGAAGCTTCGTGTTGCCGAACTCAAAGTCGTAATCGCACTGTTCGGCAATTACACCTGTATTTTCAACAGCCTGAGGTACATGAGAAAAAAGCTTCCTCATCTCCTCCTCGCTCTTGAGATAGAACTCGTCGCTCTGAAACTCAAGACCGTTGCCCTGACCTATCGTAGTGTTTGTTGCAATACAGATAAGCACCTGCTGAATTTTGCTGTCCTCACGGCGGACATAATGGGTGTCGTTTGTTGCGACAAGAGGTATACCCGTTTCCTCGGAAAGCCTTATCAGCAACGGCTCAATCTGCTTCTGCTCACGGATACCGTGGTTTTGCAGTTCAAGATAAAAATTCCCCTGACCGAAAACCCTGTTATACCACAGAGCCTTTTCCTTTGCTCGTTCGTAATCGTCAGCCATCAAAGCCTTCGGTATCTCGCCGGCAAGACAGGCGGAGAGGGCGATCAAGCCCTCATGATGCTTTTCAAGCAATTCACGGTCTATCCTCGGCTTTGTGTAAAAGCCCTCAGTCCATGATTTTGAAACCATGGCAATCAGGTTCTGATAACCCACAGCATTTTTGCAAAGCAGGACAAGGTGATACCTCTCGCTGTCAAGCGCATGAACCTTATCCTTCCTGCCTCTTGACGCCAGATAACATTCACAGCCGATTATCGGCTTGATACCCTTTGCTTTTGCTTTTTTATAAAAATCCACAGCGCCGTACATAACGCCGTGGTCTGTTATCGCTATTGAGTGCATACCAAGCTCAACCGCTCTGTCGAGCAGATCGTCAAGACGGCATGCTCCGTCAAGCAGACTGTATTCCGTATGCAGATGAAGATGAGTAAAGTCTGACACGCCGCCGCCCCCTTTTCGGTATGATTATCTGTATTTATCTGCGATCTCCATAATTTTCATCAGCCTGTGATTGACTCCTGAACGGGAGATCGGCACGCTCAGATTCTCTCCGAGCTGTTTAAGTGACATATCGGGGTTTTCCTTTCTCAGTATTGCGACCTCTTTAAGCTCGTCGGAGAGAGAATCAAGCCCCTGTTTTTTTTCTATAATTTCTATCGCTTCGACCTGCGCAAGTCCTGCCTCGATCGAACGGCTCATATTGGCAGATTCAAAATTCATCTGCCTGTTTATCTTGTTCCTGACATCTTTCTGAATTTTAATTCCCATAAGCTCAAGGCTTGAGTTTACCGCACCCATCATCGTGAGCAAATCTTCAATGCTTTCGCTGTCCTTTAGGTAAACGACGTGGGCATATTTCCTGATAATATGCTTTGCTTTCAAGCCGTAATCGGTCAGAATTTTCATAAGGTCAAGACTTAAATTGCGGTACGGAACAACAAATTCCATATGGTATCCCTTGTTCGGATCGGCTATTGAGCCACAGGAAAGAAAAGCTCCTCTGAGAAACGCACCGTAGCAATCGTCGTCCTCCAAAACTCCCCTGTTAATCCTCAGCGAAACGGAGTCAACGGAATGATCGAAATATTCAATCAACCTTTTCCGATCCTCGGCGGTCGGAACTCTCAGCTTATATTTACCGCTTTTCAGCCTGTTGACGGTGACTTCAACCCCTGCCGTTTCCCTGACTGTTCTTTCAAAGGCGTCCATAACCTCGGCATAATCCGTTGCACAGCTGACCGATCTCGACGTAAAGCTCTTGCCGTAGAGCAAAAAACCGTATGCAAAAGAACGCTTGCAATATTCCGACGAAAATTCAAGCTTCGACAATTCACTTTTCACTTCTGCGGTGAAGGACATAGGTTTACGCTCCTGTTATTTTTCAATATCTCTGTGCTTGACGCTGACATTATAGCCGAGCGACAAAAGGTTTTCACGGATTTTTTCCGCAAAGCAAACAGAACGGTGTCTGCCGCCCGTACAGCCGATTGCAATAACAAGCTGACTCTTGCCCTCCTCTATGTAAAGAGGAACCATATAGTCGATAAGATCGTTCAGCTTGCTGAGAACATTGACAGAGTGTTCGGAATTCATAACGTAATCGCTGACGTCCTTTTCAAGTCCCGTTCTGTATTTCATCGACGGAACATAGAACGGATTCGGCAGACAGCGGACGTCGAAAACAAGGTCTGCGTCGCTGGGTATACCGTACTTGAAACCGAACGACATACAGCGAATACTCAGCGCACTGTCGGGATCGTCGAGAAAAAGCTCGTTCACCCTCTGCTTGCACTCCGAAACGCTCGACTTAGAGGTATCAATGATATAGTCTGATTTTATTTTGTAATTGAGAAGCTTTTCCCTCTCCATAGCGATTGCGGCTTCAAGAGAACCGTCGCACTTGTCAAGGAGCGGATGCTTTCTCCTTGTTTCCTTATATCTTCTTACAAGCACGTCATCGGACGCATCTACAAACAGAAGCTTATAGCTGTAATCCATATCATCAAGGTTTTTCAGAACATTGGAAAACTCGTTGAACATCTTCTCACCGACACGGATATCCGTAACCGTGGCAATTTTCTGACTGTTATCCGTCTTGTTGACGAACTGAGCGATAGTCGGAATAATTGCAGGCGGAAGATTATCGGCGCAGAAATAACCGAGATCCTCAAGTGCGTCAACGACGGCAGATTTTCCTGCTCCGGACATTCCGGTAACAATCAACAAATCCATAGTAATTTCCCTTCTTTTATTCTTCAATTAGCCTTACCTCAGGCTCGAGCATTACGCCCTTTTCGCTGAGTACCTTATCCTGAATATATTTAATGAGATCAAGCACATCCTTGGCAGACGCATCGCCTTTGTTAATAACAAAGCCTGCGTGCTTCTCGCTGACCTGAGCGCCGCCGACCGAATAGCCCTTGAGGCCGCACTCCTCAATGAGCGCACCTGCAAAATAACCCTCCGGGCGTTTAAACGTGCTTCCTGCGCTCGGATATTCAAGCGGCTGCTTATCCTTTCTGCGCTGTAAAAGCTCCTGCATCTTCGCTCTGATCTCGTCTTTATTGCCCTTTGAAAGCTTCATAACAAGCGTCGTTATAATATATCCGTTATGCTCATATGCGCTCGTTCTGTATGCAAGACCAAGCTCCTCGCCCTTTAAAGAGCCGAAGTTTCCGTCACTGTCGATGTGCCTGCACTCAACAAGGACATCCTTCATCTCGCCGCCGTAGGCTCCGGCATTCATATATGCCGCACCGCCTGCGCTTCCCGGAATACCGAAAGCAAATTCAAGTCCCGTAAGTCCGTTTTCAAGGGCAAAATTGCAGACCCTGCTCATTGTTGCACCTGCGTCACAAACAACGGTATCTCCGTTCACCAGCTCGATTTTCGGATCCGGACGACACATATTGATTACCACTGTGTCAAGTCCTTTGTCCGAAATCAGCATATTGCTTCCGTTGCCGATTATGAAAGGCTTGATATTGTCTTCTTTACACTTCTTAATAATTGAAGCAAGCTGTTCATCGGTTGTCGGTGTGAGCATGACCGACGCATTTCCGCCGATCCTGAACGTGGTATATTTGCTCATCGGAACGTCACGCTGTGACGGACAGCCTATGCTTTTTGCATAATCGTAAATCTTATCGAAGCTCATATTGTCTCCCTTAAATTATTATCCGAGCAATGCCGCACCGATAATGCCTGCGTCATTGCCGAGTACAGCCTTGCAGATCTCGGTCTGCTTCTTGGCATACTTGCTGTATCTTTCACCGGCGACAAAATTCCTGATCGGATCAAGGAGGTTGTCGCCCTCGTTGCTTATTCCGCCGCCGATACAAACGATCTCCGGCTGGAATGTGTTAACAATATTTGTAATACCGACCGAAACATAGCTGATGTACTTATCAACAACCTCTTTGCCTGCCTTATCTCCCTCATACATAGCAGTGAAGGCCGTTCTGCCGCTTACCTTGTTAATATCGCCGCCGCAAAGCTCCCACATCTTACTGTCGGGACATTCGGTCATCTTTTCCTTAGTCTGAGAGATAAGTGCCGTAGCCGAAGCATACTGCTCCCAACAGCCTTTTCTGCCGCAGTTGCACTGCTTGCCGTCAACGACAATTACCGTGTGTCCCATCTCGCCGCCCGCAAAGTTAATTCCGCTGACAACCTTGCCGTCAACAATAATTCCGCTTCCGACTCCCGTGCCGAGAGTAACGGCAACAAAATTCTTTGCGCCGTGTCCTGCCCCTGCATAAGCTTCGCCGAGAGCGGCGGCATTTGCGTCATTCTCAAAGTAGCAGGGCTTGCCCGTAAGCTCCTCAAGCATCTTTTTTGCAGGAACGTTGTTAAACGCAAGATTGTTTGAAAACTCAATCATACCGGTATCCTGATTTACCGAGCCGGGAGTTCCGACGCCGACGCTTTCAACCTCGTTCATTGTAATTCCTGCATCCTCAACAGCAAGATCAATCGCTTTTTTGATGTCCGCAAATATTTCCTCTGCCGGACGGGGTGCGTTTGTTTTAACCTTGCCCTTGCC
Source organism: Clostridiaceae bacterium (assembly GCA_016292785.1). Lineage (GTDB taxonomy): Bacteria > Bacillota > Clostridia > Oscillospirales > Acutalibacteraceae > CAG-488. The sequence goes on from JAEDFL010000038.1 coordinate 15,549, forward strand.
GACAATATTATATTTTTCGTCAACAACGCCTACTGCGATGTTTGTTCCTCCGAGATCTACTCCTACTTTAAACATTTTAATATATCCTCCGTTATTAAAAATTATGCCAGATTTCGAGTTCGTTTTCTTCAACGTCAATATCATCGGTCATTCCGAGGTTGTGAAGAAGCTGTTTAGCCGCATTGTATCCCATTTTCTTCTGTCTGTTGTTCATCGCCGCCGCCTCAATAATAATCGAAATGTTACGTCCCGGTGTGACGGGAACAACACATTTCGGAACGTCAATTCCGAGAATGTTCATCGTTTCGTTTTCAAGACCGAGTCGTTCATAGCTCTTTTCCGGATTCCACGGTTCAAGCTGAATAACCATATTTATCTTTTCCGAGACCTTGACCGAGCCTATACCGAAAAGCCTTCTTGCGTTGACAATGCCGACGCCCCTCAGCTCAATAAAGTGCCTGATATTTTCCGGTGCCGAGCCTACCAGCGTTTTATGCGATACCTTTCGGATCTCAACTGCGTCGTCGGCAACGAGGCGGTGACCTCTCTTTATAAGCTCAAGTGCGGTTTCACTCTTACCCATACCGCTCTCGCCCATTATCAGCACGCCCTCGCCGTAAACCTCTACAAAAACTCCGTGACGAGTGATTCTCGGAGCCAGCTCAACACTCAGATATGATATCAGGGTTGACATACAGCTCGATGTTCCGTCTGCCGTTTTGAGCAGAGCTACGCCGTGTTTTTTTGCCAGATCTATAGTATCCTCGTGATATTCCAGTCCTCTCGTCAGAATTATCGCAACAGGTTTTTTTGAAATAAGCCTTTTGACCTTTCTGAGTCTTTCATCGGGCTTGAAGGAATTGAGATATTCAATCTCGGAAACACCCATAATCTGAATACGGTCGGGATCAAAGTATTTCGTGAAGCCCGAAAGCATCAGACCGGGACGGTTGATCTCCGAGGACGAAACAAGTATTTCCGACGGATCAGTCGGTGTGTATTCAATATCAAAACCGAGGATATCAATAATCTTTTTAAGTGATGTGGTATAATTAGCTGCCATAAGATCACTCCGTAAAACATATTTGATCCATACGAAGTATATTATACAATATTTGTTCTTATCTTCCAATAGTTTTTTAAAATTTTTTAAAAAAATAAACGCCGGTTAAGCCGACGTTAAAAGTGTATTCGGATATCATAAATGCGTCGTCAGGTATTCAACTGCGGAATCCAGAAATCTGTTTACGGAAAGCCAGACATTGACATAGTCCAACAGCAGAAGCATTATCAATCCGACGGAAACAACAAGGTATATAATGAACACCCATGTATGATCCCGCAAAAGTGCAAGAACACCCCATATGAACAGTGCGAAAGCGGAAAGAACAACAACTACTACACCGATTTTTGCCATCAATGAAATAGGATGTGAAAAAACTACCTTTGCCAGAGCGATATCTACAACCGAAATTGCCGCAAACATAACTATCGCACAGACAATTCCTATGAAATACGGTAAAGCACCGCTGCTTTTACTGCGGTAATATTTCTTTGTCTCAACAGCTTGCACATTATCGGTAACAACACCGCTGTCTTTTTTCTGTTCAAATTTATTGCAAATGCTTTTAGGATCTGTAAGGTTTCGATGATAAAAACTGCAATATCCTTTTTCGCTCAGACCTCTTGAAAAATGAA
>JAEDFL010000008.1 GCA_016292785.1 Clostridiaceae bacterium
CCCGATGTATCGGAATTTCCTCCCCCTGCGGCAACGGCAATAATAACCACCGCAACAACGACCATCAAAAGAATAAACCACACTCTTTTGTAGATCGGCTTTTTGATTTTCGCTCCGCAATTCGGGCAGGACTTTGCGTTTTTTGAAACCATATTTCCGCACGAGGCGCAGGGCTGCATATTCTTGTTCTGTTCCTGATTGAAATTATTGTTTTGAGTTTCCATATAACGTCCCCTCTCTTTTTTGATAATTATAGCGCAATAAATTCACGTTTGGTATGCTGTCGGCATACAATCAAACAACATTTTATTTGACATATACTATATATAATGTTATAATTTGGAAAGTTTTTACAGGAGGGAACCGAAAAATGAAAAACATCAAAAAATTCACTGCGGTGTTTATGGCTCTGGTTATTATTCTATGCAGCTTTTCTTTTGCCGTTTATGCCGAGGATCAGTCAACCTACGAAGAGAAAAATTATGTTGCGGCAGTTTATCTCTGCCAGAAATCTCAACCGCCCTACATCAACGGTCACACATGGCTCTACTTTGAAAACCTCACAAACTCAACGCTGACGGTCGGTATCTATCAGCTTCCGAAAGGTCAGGGCGTTTCGGTCGGAACTTACGGCTATGCGATCAAGGACGGCAGAGGACTTTACTATAACGTAGAGGGATACCGCTACAATCACCCGAAGACAGACGATTTCATCTGCCTGAAGAAATATCTCACTCAGGATCAGCTTGACATAATGAGCAGCAAGATCACCTACAGCGGAACATGGCTCTATTTGCTGAATTGCAGCTTTTCCGCAATTACAACATGGGATATGGTGTTGGGTAAATTCGTACCCTATCTTATCTTTCCTATCCTTGTAAGATTGTGTATACTTATGTACCCTCAGCACCAGTCGGGATTTTATCTTTACAGTCCGAAATCCAATCAGATTTTCAAGCAGGTCGGCAGAGGAAGCAGGGCGACGCTCGTTCCTGCGGATCCCGTTGTACCGAAGGACTGAGTTAAGCAAGGAGAGCTTATGGGAACATCGGAGAGCTATATCAGCTTTGTCTGCGAAAAGCTTGAGCGCTTCGGCAATATCAGAAGCCGCAAAATGTTCGGAGAATATATGGTCTATCTCAACGACAAGCCGATTCTCACAGTGTGCGACAACACCGTCTTTGTCAAAAAGCTGCCGCAGCTTTCGGATATTATGAAAAATTCCGATTGCGGTTTTCCCTATGACGGTGCAAAGGAATGTTACATTCTGGATATCGAGAACGACGGGCTTGTTGAAGAAGTAATTCCTAAAATCTGACTTTTTTACATTTATAATAATTAAAAAAGCTATAATTTTCTGAAGTCGATTAAAATCACTTTTTGGAAATTATAGCTTTTTATTGTAAATTTTTTGATTTTTATCTTGACTTTAAGAACAAAGGGAGTATAATAAAAACAATCGTTTTAAAACAAACGTTTTAGAATGATAAAAAACCATATATTTCAACTGTCCAAGGCTTCCCTTTGCGGTTCGGATATCCCGTAAGATTCAAATTCAAAATATGTCACTTTTCTTGACAACACTTTTTTGATATGTTAATCTTAGTTTATATACGATAATTCCGAACAGGAGGGAAACCGATGGGAGAATCATTGGCATCAAAACGCATAGCTTGGATCGACAATGCAAAGGCCTTTGCAATCTTTTTCATTGTTTTCGGTCATATTATTCTGAACGGTCCGCTTTGCCATTATGTCAATTCTTTTCATGTACCGTTTTTCTTCTTTCTTTCAGGCCTTACTTTCAGCGCAAAAAAAGCGCCGAAAGAATTTTTCGTAGAAAAGGTCAAAAGAATTCTTGTACCGTACTGGGTTTTTTCGCTTATAAGCATTGCTTTGTATCTCCTGCTCGGAGAATACGCTTCAAAAGAACTGGGTAAAACAGACAGCCTGCTTTCGCTCGGACAATGCATTTACGGAATGTTTTACGGAGCAAGAGGAAACGGTCTGATGAACTGGAACCGCCCTTTGTGGTTTCTCCCTTGTCTGTTTTTTTTGCTGAGCATATCATACATTATAAAAAGATTTGTTTTTCGCAATAATGAAAAGAAATTGCTTACGGTCATATCCTTTGCGGTTTGTCTCGGAGGATTTACGTTAATGTACCGTTTCGGTTTTTTCCCGGAGCTTCCGTTCGGTATGACTCAAGCGGCAAGCGCTTCCCCTTTTTTTACCCTCGGAATTCTTGTCAGGCAGTTCTTGTCCGACCCCATCAAACCAATCAGTCTCAGGCTAATATTTAAAATCCCTCTCGGTGTTTTCTTCATAGCGGTCGGGGCGTATGTCGACAGAATAAATTCCTACGGAGTCGGTTTCTCTTATAACCGTTTCGGAATATTTTGGGCATACTTTGTTGCCGCCTTTTCGGGTATTTTCGGCTGGTGCTTGTTAGCAAGTCTTTTCCGCTTTAAGGCGCTTGAATATGTTGGAAAAAATACATTGTCCGTACTGCTGATGCATAAATTCCCGATAATTTTTTATTCCTTCCTTCCTATTCCCGATGCAGGAGGAAATGTGCCGATAAGCATTGCTCTTTCAGTTCTCACGGTTTTGCTTTGTCTTGCCGCAGGAGCTGTGATCGAAAAAATTCTCCCTGCCGCAATAGGAAAACCGCGAAAAAAAGCTATTTCGAACGATATCAAAGAACAGTAGAAAATATATGCACAAATCAACAGCAAACGAAAAGAGGAAAACAAATGCTAAAAATCGAACACCTTACAAAAAAATACGGCGATTTCAAGGCGGTTGACGACCTTTCCCTCAGCATTGCGCCGGGTGAGATCTACGGCTTTATCGGTCACAACGGAGCTGGAAAGACCACCACTCTGAAATCCGTAGTCGGCATACTTCAGTTTGACGAGGGCGAAATCTTTATTGACGGAACTTCGGTCAAGTCCGATCCCCTCAAAAGCAAAAAAGAAATCGCTTACATTCCGGACAATCCGGACATCTACGAATTTATGACGGGAATAAAATATCTCAACTTCATTGCCGATATCTTCGGCGTAGATTCGGTCAAGAGACTTGAAAGAATAAGAGAATATGCAGGTTTGTTTGAGCTGACCGCCGACCTCGCTCAGCCGATCTCAACCTATTCCCACGGAATGAAGCAGAAGCTTGCCATCATCTCGGCATGGCTTCACGATCCCAAGCTCATAATTATGGACGAACCCTTCGTCGGTCTTGATCCCAAGGCGGCTCATATTCTTAAAGGTATGATGAGAGAGGTTTGCGACAAGGGCGGCGCAATATTCTTTTCAACTCATGTTCTTGAGGTTGCCGAAAAGCTCTGCGACAAGATAGCGATTATCAAAGACGGCAAGCTTATACGTTCGGGAACAATGGAGGACGTCAAGGGTGACGACAGCCTTGAAGAAGTATTCCTCGAACTGGAGGAAGAATAATGCTGAAACAACTCTTAAAGAAACAGCTGCTTGAAATGTTTCAGAACTTCTTTGTTGACCGAAAGAAAAACAAGGGACGTTCAAAATTCTCAAGCATAATGATGATAGTCGGATATGCGGTTCTCATCGTAGGCATATTCGGCGGAATGTTTTCGTTTTTTGCAAGAAGCCTTTTGCCTCTTGTCGATAAGGGTTACGACTGGATGCTTTTCGCTTTTATGGGACTTATCGCAGTTGCGCTGGGTGCATTCGGAAGTATATTCAACACATATTCGGGACTTTATCTTGCCAAGGACAACGATCTTCTGCTGTCGATGCCGATCCCCATCGGATACATAATGGCGTCAAGACTGCTCGGAGTTTATATAATGGGCACGTTTTATTCCTCGCTTGTTATTATTCCGGCAATCGTTGTTTATCTCAGTTATGTACCGTTCAGAGTGACCGCAGTAATCGGCTCTGTGCTTTTTGTTATTATCATTTCGCTGATTGTTATGGTAATCTCCTGCTCTCTCGGCTGGGTGGTTGCAAAAATCAACAGCAAGCTGAAAAACAAGAGTATTATCACCGTTATCGTTTCGCTTGCGTTCCTTGTGATATACTACGTTTTCTATTTCAAGGCGAATGAAGTTGTTCGGAAAATCCTTGCAAATGCGGACGCTTACGGGACAAAAATCAAAGGCTCGGCTTATCCTATCTATATTTTCGGCAAGGTCGGAACAGGTGATTTGCTTTCCGCAGTCATCGTGCTTGCCGTCGTCGGCTTGCTTTGCGCCCTCACCTATTACATAATAGCTCACAGCTTTATAAAAATTGCGACCGCATCGCAGAACGCTTCGAAGAAAAAGTATGTTGAGAAAGCTTCAAAGATCAAAAGTCCCGATTCCGCACTTTGCGGAAAGGAGCTTCGCAGGTTTTTCTCAAGTCCGAATTATATGCTCAACTGCGGCCTCGGTGTGCTTATTCTTATCGCAGCGGGAGTTTTTGCGCTGATAAAGGGCGATATGATTACAGAGTTTATCCTTTCCGTCTTCGGAAGTGAAAAATATCTCTGCGTTGCTATGACGGCAATGGTATGCCTTATCGCTTCGATGAATTATGTCTCCGCTCCGTCGGTTTCTCTGGAGGGCAAAACCGTATGGCTTGCACAGTCCCTGCCCGTTTCCTCGTGGCAGATAATCAAAGCGAAAAGAAACGCTCATCTCGTTGTCACCGCCGCACCAACCGCTTTCTGCGCCGTTTGTGCCGTAATTGCGGTCAAGCCTTCAATAACAGCGGCAATAATGATGATAGTAACACCGCTTGTCTTCGTCCTGTTTTTTGATATGTTCGGACTTTATCTGAATCTCAGACACCCGAACCTCACCTGGACAAACGAGATAACGCCGATCAAGCAGAGTCTCAGCGTTTTTGTCGCTCTGTTCGGCGGCTGGATATATTCGATTGTATTTTTCATTCTTTTCTATCCTCTCAAAGAGAGGCTTGTCGGGGAGCTTTATCTCGTCCTGATTTCGGCATTTACCGGACTTCTCTGTCTTGCCCTCGACAGCTGGCTGAAGAAAAAGGGTGCTAAAATTTTTGAAGAGCTTTAAATCGTGCGATCGCTTTAATAATAAATTTATCCGAGAGGAGACACTAAATGGATAAAAAATATTATCTTATCGGCAACGCTCATATTGATCCGGTATGGCAGTGGCGTGTGCCGGAGGGACTTGCTGTCGTCAAATCAACCTTCCGTTCGGCTCTTGACCGAATGATTGAGTACCCGAATTACATTTTCAATTCGGCCTGCGCTTCCTATTACAAATGGATAAAGCTCAGTGAGCCTGAGATGTTCGAGGAGATCAAGCAGAGAATTAAGGAGGGACGCTGGGAATACACAGGCGGAATGTGGGTTCAGCCCGACTGTAATATCCCGTGTGGAGAGTCCTTTGTAAGACATTTTCTCTATTCTCAGAGATTTTATAAGGAAAATTTCGGCAAGATAACCGATTCGGGCTACAATGTTGATTCCTTCGGTCACAACGGTATGCTTCCTCAGCTTCTTAAAAAGGCAGGAATGAAGAATTACGTTTATCACAGACCGAGCCGTGAAACGGAGAAGAAAAATCTTCCCGATGACACGGTGCATTATTGGGAAAGCCCCGACGGAAGCAGCGTTCTTGCCTACCATATTTACGACGGCTACGGCGGAGATATCAGGGACGAGCGTGTTGAGAAATACGACAGATTTGCCCGTTCTCAGATGCTCTTTTTCGGCGTAGGAAACCATGGCGGCGGACCGTCCATTGAGCATATCAATCAGGCGGAAAAGCTCGTTGCGGACGGCAAGGCTGTCTATTCGGGAGTTGACGGATACTTTGACCATATCCGTGAAAACGAGAGCGAGGGTATCCCGACCGTAAGCGAGGATCTTCAGCATCACGCAAGCGGCTGTTACAGCGCAAACTCAAAGGTAAAGAAGCTCAACCGTGAAGCTGAAAACGAGCTGATCTATGCAGAAAAGATTGACGTGCTCTCCTCCGTGCTCACAAAGTCCGAGCCGAAAAGCGCCGAGATTGAAAAGGCATGGGAACGTGTTATGTTCAACCAGTTCCATGACATTCTTGCAGGCTGTTCGATAAAGCCTGCCTACGAGGACGCTTACGCAGGCTTCGGCTATGCCAAGGAAATTGCGATGGAGGTTGCCTCCTTTGCCGCCGAGAGAATTTCATGGCGTGTAAACACTACCAAATTCTTTGACGCAGAGCCTTCGGGAATGAGAGGCCGCCTTTGGATAAGAAAGGGCGAGGGTGCACCGATGGTTGTATTCAACCCTCATTCGTTCCCCGTTAAAGGCACGGCAAGTTTCGGTGAGCATTGGGTATCTGGCGTGGTTGACGAAAACAACAACGATGTTGAGTTCCAGATGGTAAGAGCGCCTTACACCGACGGAAGAAGCAAAACGAGATGCCTTTTTGACGTTGAGATCCCTGCCTACGGCTATTCGACCTACTTCATCTTTAAGGAAGATCAGGAATACAATCCTCTTGAACGTGAAAATCAGTTCAAAATCGGTGACCGCTTCATCGAAAATAGTGTTGTTCGCCTTGAGTTTAACGATGACGGACAGGTCACATCTTATTTCAACAAGAAGAAGAACAAGGAATACTGCAAGAAACCGATGGGCGCAGTTGTCTGCGAGGACAGAGAAAGCGACACATGGGGACACCTTGTTTTTGATTACAACAAGGATATCGGAAGCTTCGGCAATGCGAAATTTGAAATTGTCGAAACGGGTACAATGAGAGCAACGCTCAAGGTTGAGAGCAGCTATAACGATTCCGTGCTTGTCCAATATTATTCGCTTTACAAGGACAGCGACAAGGTTGAAGTCAGGTGCAAAACTCTCTTTAAAGAGGATTATAAGCTCTTGAAGCTTACCTTCCCCGTTGCGATTGACAACGCAAAAGCAGTTTACTCAATGCCGTTCGGATTTATCAAAAAGGAGACTAACGGCGAGGAAGAGCCTGCGCAGGGCTGGACTGCTATCGAAAACGACGCTGACGGCTTTGCCCTTATCAACAACGGTCGTTACAGCTTCTGCGCCATAGGCAGTGAGATGAGAATGACGGCGGCGAGATCCTGCGCTTATCTCGACCATTACGGACAGGAATACCGTGATCCCGACATGGAGCTGATAGATCAGGACGAGCTTGAATTTACCTACGCATTTATGAGCTGTGACAGCGGCGATTATTCGCAGGTTGTCCGTGAAGCAGAGCTTCTGAATATGCCTTTGGCTCTCTATCAGGAGACTCACCACAAGGGCGAGCTTCCCTCGACCTACGGCGGAATGAGCATTGACTGCGACAACGTGATCGTTCAGGCAATAAAGATCGCCGAGGACAAGAACGGTTATGTTCTGCGTGCGTTTGAAACGTGCGGAAAAGGCTGCACCGCAACGCTTGACCTCAGCTTCATCGGCAGAAAGGTTACTCTCAGTTTTGCTCCGCAGGAGTTCAAATCTGTCTTTGTTCCGTTTGACGGCGGCGAGATCAAGGAAATTTTGCTGACCGAATTGGATTAAAATAATTTAATAGAACGGCTCGATCCGACAACTCTTTAAAGCGAGTGTCGAATCGAGCCTTGTATTTTTTCAAATCAATAAGCGCGTTTTATGCTTTCTTTTTAAGCACAGGCATCCAGAGCCCTGCCTGAACGGTGCGGTGATGGAACGAACATTCCTTTGGCTCTTTTGTTTCGTACCAGTCCGTGAAGCAGTAGCGATCCTGAGTGTCACGCAGATATCCGACTATGCTTTCCGAAAACAGCCTTGTGTTCTCTCCGCTCTCGTCAAGAACAGAAGCCCACAGCATCCAGTCGGTTTTCGTGAAATCCTTACGCATATCGAGAGGAACGCCGTATTCGTTCAGCTCCTCACGGTATTTTCTGCTCTCGGCGGCATAGATACCCTTGTCAAAGAGATTGAAGCCGAAAACAAGATCCCATGCCATATTGTATTTCAAGCTCCAGCTTTCTTCGTTGCCGACAGAGAATGAAAGATATCCGTTGACCTCAGCTTTTTCAACAAGCTCCTTTGCAAAGGCTTTTGCGGTTTCCATTGCATCGGTATCCTTGCCGAGCGCTTTTGAAATCCTGTCAAAACAGGCAATTCCCATAATCGACTTAATTGCAAGGTTGACGTTCTTTTCGCTGTGTCCCGCAAAGTCGTCCGTGCAAAGCTGGTTGTCAAGGACAACCCCCTGCTTTATCAGATAATCCGCCCATTTTTCAAGCAGATCGTAGTTCGCTTTCATCTGCGAATCGTCGCCGCTGAAGTGGTAATACGCATAGGACATAACAAGCATATTACCGCATTCCTCAACGGGCATATGATATTTCGGATCGAAGTAATCACGTCTTTCGGTAAATATGATTCGCCTGTATTTGTTCATCGTTTTCCTGAGTGCATAGACCTGACCGTCGGCAAGCGGATACTGTCCTATATCGTGCGGCGCAAAGTCAAAATTCCACGCCTTACTTCTTGAAAATTCAAATATACCCGTCATCATCGCCTTGACAAGCTCAGGATTGTAGATCAGAAACATAGGCACGGCAGGATAAGAAACGTCAACTGTATTGATACAGCCGTTTGAATAACACTCCTTTGAAAGATAGAGAAGCTCGCCTTTTCCGTTTCTGACAAGCTTGTGACCTGCCAAAACCTGCCTTGCGGCGGCGGTGAGAATAGCCTGATAGCTTTCGCCGAAGTCCTCGGCATCTTTGAGTATCACGTCGTTCTGAGCAAGCAGTTTTTTATAAAGCGTTTCCCTGTTGTCACGGCAGAAAATAATCGCATCCTTAATATCCGCAAAGCTTTCCGTCCACAAGCCCTTGAGCTTTTCGCCCATATATTCGATCGAGTAAACATCGTCGAAAGCGGCGATATAATTAAACTCAAGCGAAGCGTCCGTTCTGCCCGAACAGACGGAGCTTATTCTGTGCTTTCTGTCCGTGCCGACCTCGGCTTTTCCGCCGCAGAGATAGTAATATCCCCAGTTTGCGCCGACATCGTCGCCCGATTCGGAAAGAGGAGTTTGATTTTTCAATCCCATTGACACAAGCTCGGAATTTTTATAGCTTTCAACCGAGGTTTCGATTTCCTTAGCCGTTTTATTGTAGCAGAACTCGCTTCCGAGCGACAGCTTGACGGAAACCTCGTGACTTTTTCCGTCAGCCGAGCTGACAGAGCAGTCAATAAAAGAGCACGGCAAAGAAAGGCAGTCAAGCTCCTTTATCAAGAGCGGAGTATAAAATCTGACATCGAGCCGGACTTGCTCATTTTTGAAAGTGTAATATGTAATATAAGGCGTGACCTTACGGTCGGTCTGCTCAATCGCAGGCTGAACGCCCTTGCCGATAAAGCGGTAGGTTTTGCCGTCAACGCTTACTGTTGCGCTGATTCGCTTTTTTTGACCGCACCAAAGCATCGTGTCATCCTCGTAAAGCTTCTCGCTTCGTGACCAGATGGAAAAGAACGGATCGACAGTTATAAGGGGATATGCCGGAAGTCTCATTTGATTTCTCCTTTTGTATAAACATTTAATGATATTCTAACCGCTTTTTGCACCGATGTCAATAAAGTCAAAAGCTATAATTCACAATCATTCGTCCGATGTGAATTATAGCTTTAATAATTATTATAAAATCACCTCGACAGCAAGCCGTCAATGAATTGTCTTGCAAGCCGTGCAGATCGGCTTCCGCGTTCAAGAGCGAAACGCTCCGCAAGCAGGTCAAGCTCGCTTTCGGGCATATCAATGCCGTTTTCCTGTGCAAGATGATGCACAATGTGAAGAAACGTTTTCTTATCCGGCTTTGAGAATGTGATATGAATACCGAAACGCTCCGACAGGGAGACAAGCTCCTGCACGGTATCGTTGCGGTGAATATCGTCGCCCTCACGTTCGGAGAACTTCTCCTTGATGATGTGACGGCGGTTGCTCGTTGCATAGATCACAACGTTGCCCGACTTAGCCGTGACAGAGCCTTCAAGCACGGCTTTGAGCGCATTGAAGCTGTCATCGTCCTTGATGAACGACAGATCGTCGATGAAAAGCACGAATTTAAGCGGATTTTCCGACAGCTCATCAAGGATCTTGGGTATTGCCCTGAGCTGATCCTTCCTGATTTCAATAATTCGCAAGCCCTCTTTCCACAAGGCGTTTGTTACAGCCTTGACTGTTGAGGATTTTCCTGTTCCCGCATCTCCCGTAAGGAGAATGTTAGCCGCAGGCTTACCGTCAAGCAGGGCCTTTGTGTTGTCAATTATGATCTGTCTTTCACGCTCATAATCAATAAGGTCGCCAAGCTGAGTTGAGTCGGGATTGCGGACAGGAACAATGCCGTTCTGTTCATCCACATAGAACATTCTGTTCTTGGCATAAATGCCGTAGCCGTACTTTCCGATATTTTCGGCTCGGTGCAAATACATTTCGCAAAGATCAAGCTTTGAAACTGCAATTTCAGGTAAATATCCCTTATACTCCAGAGGCTCACGCAGTTTTTCACAGGTAAGCTCCGCAACCTCCTGCAAGGTTTCAAGCTCCTGAAGGAGAGCACGGCGCAGATGCTCTTGCGGCTGTTCTCCCCTGCCTAAGGTTCTGACATAGACATTTTCGCTGTCCTCACAAATACTGCGGACATATTCGCTGATATTGCCGCCGTTTGCGTTATAAAGAGCCGCCGCAAACTCGGCATAAGCCGAGGTTGCGGGAGACTCAAGATAATTCAATAATGCAGAGATAATGGGATCCTTGAGCAAGCTTCTAAAGATACAAAGAGCCTCAAGTCTGTTCTTTAACTCCTCCATATCAGTTCAGGATCGCCCCCGACGCACCGCCTGAAACAAGTGCCGCATAACGCTTGAGGTAGCCCGAAAGCTCCTTCTGCTTAGGAACGAAATTCTTCATTCTCTCGGCAAGGACAGCCTCGTCAACCTTCAGCTCGATGCGGTTTTCGGGGATATTGATGCTGATGATATCGCCCTCTTCAACAACGCCGATCATTCCGCCGGAAGCGGCTTCGGGTGTGACGTGGCCAACGCACGCACCTCTTGTTGCGCCGCTGAATCGACCGTCCGTAATAAGCGCAACGCTGTTGCCAAGTCCCATGCCCATAATGGCAGAGGTGGGATTGAGCATTTCACGCATTCCCGGACCGCCCTTGGGTCCCTCGTAGCGGATAACAACAACGTCACCGGCAACGATCTTGCCTGCGTTGATAGCCGCCTGAGCGTCCTCCTCGCAGTCAAAAACTCTCGCAGGTCCCTCATGCACAAGCATTTCGGGAAGAACAGCGGAACGCTTTACTACGCTTCCCTCAGGGGCAAGATTACCCTTGAGCACGGCAATTCCGCCCGTTTCGCTGTACGGATTGTCAATCGGTCGGATAACCTCGGGATCAAGATTGACACAGCCCTCGATATTTTCGCCTATTGTTTTGCCCGTTACGGTCATACAGTCTGTATTAAGCAGACCTTTTTTATTAAGCTCGTTCATTACGGCGTAAACTCCGCCTGCCTCGTCAAGATCCTCCATATAGGTTCTGCCGGCAGGTGCAAGATGGCAGAGATTCGGCGTTTTTGCGCTCATCTCGTTCGCAATATCCAGATTCAGCTCAACACCGCATTCGTGAGCTATCGCAGGAAGATGAAGCATACTGTTGGTTGAACAGCCGAGGGCCATATCGACCGTCAGCGCATTCATCAGCGCCGCCTCGGTCATAATATCCCTCGGACGGATATCCTTGCGGACAAGCTCCATTACCGCCATGCCCGCGTGCTTTGCAAGCTCGATACGAGCCGAATAAACCGCAGGAATTGTGCCGTTGCCTTTAAGTCCCATTCCGAGAGCCTCGGTCAGGCAGTTCATCGAGTTTGCGGTGTACATACCCGAACATGAGCCGCAGGTAGGACAGGTCTTGCACTCATATTCCAAAAGCTTCTCGTCGGAGATCTTTCCTGCGGAATGTGAGCCGACAGCCTCAAACATACTCGAAAGGCTGGTTTTCTTACCGTCGACCTTTCCTGCAAGCATGGGACCTCCGCTGACGAAAACGGTGGGAACATTCACCCTTGCCGCTGCCATGAGCAGACCGGGAACGTTCTTGTCGCAGTTCGGCACCATAACAAGTCCGTCAAAGCCGTGCGCCAATGCCATTGCCTCGGTGGAATCGGCAATCAGATCACGGGTTACAAGCGAATACTTCATTCCCGTGTGTCCCATCGCAATTCCGTCACAGACGGCGATCGCCGGAAAGACGATCGGTGTTCCGCCTGCCATTGCAACGCCGAGCTTGACCGCTTCAACAAGCTTGTCGATGTTCATATGTCCCGGAACGATCTCGTTGTATGAGCTGACAATTCCGATAAGCGGTCTTGACTGCTCCTCCTTGGTCAGTCCCAGAGCGTGAAACAGGCTTCGGTGAGGTGCATTCTTAACTCCGTCGACTATGTTTTCTTTAGGCATATACATACCTCCTGATCAGTTATTGATAAGCTTATCCTCGTCGCTCCAGCTGTAAAGCTTGCGGATCTCTGCTCCGACTGCCTCGGAAGGATGCTCGCTTGCAAGCTTTCTCATAGCGTTGAAATGAACCTGAGCGCCGGCAGAGGACATATCAAGCAGGAAGTCCTTTGCGAAAGTACCGTCCTGGATGTCCTTGAGGATCTTCTTCATTGCCTTCTTTGTATCGTCGGTGATGATCTTCGGACCTGTGATATAGTCGCCGTACTCAGCCGTATTTGAGATTGAATAACGCATTCCCGCAAAACCGCTCTGATAGATAAGGTCAACGATGAGCTTCATCTCATGGATACACTCAAAGTAAGCGTTTCTCGGATCGTAGCCTGCCTCAACAAGAGTTTCAAAGCCTGCCTGCATAAGAGCGCATACGCCGCCGCAGAGAACTGCCTGCTCGCCGAAGAGGTCAGTTTCAGTCTCGGTGCGGAATGTGGTCTCAAGAACACCTGCACGAGCGCCGCCGATACCGAGAGCATATGCAAGACCGATATCCCATGCGTCGCCTGTTGCGTCCTGCTCAACAGCGATAAGGCACGGAACACCCTTGCCTGCCTGATACTCGGAGCGAACGGTGTGACCGGGTCCCTTGGGAGCTATCATGATAACGTTTACATTCTTGGGAGGCTTGATGCAGCCAAAATGAATGTTAAAGCCGTGAGCGAAAGCAAGAGTCTTGCCCTCGGTAAGATTAGGCTCAATGCTCTCCTTGTAAAGAGCGGCCTGCTTCTCGTCATTGATAAGTATCATAATGATGTCTGCAGCCTTAGCTGCGTCTGCGCTTGTCATTACCGTGAAGCCCTGAGCCTCAGCCTTTGCCCAGCTTCTTGAACCTTCATAAAGACCGATGATAACATTTACTCCGCTGTCCTTGAGGTTGAGAGCGTGAGCGTGTCCCTGTGATCCGTAACCGATGATCGCAACGGTCTTGCCGCTGAGCTTCTGAAGATCACAATCCTGCTGATAAAAAATTCTTGCCATGGTAATTACCTCTTTCTATTATAAATTTATTGTTTGACGAATGGTGGTGCTTCCTTTTTCGAGGGAAACGCTGCCTGTTCGGCAGATTTCAAGAATTGTGTAGTCCCTCATCAGATTGATAAAATCATCAATCTTTCTTGAGGAGTCGGTAAGCTGAAGAATAATGGTATCCTTTGAATAATCAACCGTTATCGCTCCGAAAGCGTCAGCCGCACTCTGAATGTCGCCTCGGCTGTCGGGATCGTTCAGCATCTTTATAAGAAGGAGCTCACAGCTTATCGAATTGTCATCGTTGAACTCCTTGATTGAGCAAACATCGGGCAGCTTGTAAAGCTGATTTATAAGCTGCTGCTTTTCGATTGCGTCGCCGCTGAACACAACGGTGATACGGGAAAGCTCGCTCGTCTCGGTCTCGCTGACGGTTAAGGCGCTGATGTTAAACTGACGGCGGCGGAACATACTCGTAACTCTGTTCAGCACTCCGAACTGATTTCGTACCAGCACCGCAACTGTATATCGGTTCATGTCAGTCACCTACCTTTACGATTATATCGTCCATACTGCCTCCCGGCGGAAGCATAGGAAGAACAAATTCATCCTTGTCGATCCTGCAATCAACGATGTAAGGACCTTCGCAGTTGAAGGCTCTTGTGAGGGCTTCGTCAAGCTCCTCGGCTGTTGTGACAGTTTCACCGTCTGCGCCGAAGGACTTTGCAAATGCCGGGAAATCCGTCTTGCGGTCAAGGATAGTGTTTGAATAATGCTTATTGAAAAACAGCGTTTGCCACTGGCGAACCATTCCGAGCACACCGTTATTCAAAAGCAGGATAACAATGGGAATGTTGTAGGTCACGGCCGTTGCAAGCTCGTTAAGACACATACCGAAGCTGCCGTCACCCGTAACAAGCACACTGCGCTCCTTTGTGCCGAAAGCCGCACCGATAGCCGCTCCGAAGCCGAAGCCCATCGTGCCGAGTCCGCCGCTGGAAACAAATCTTCTGGAGTTTTTGAAAACCAGATTCTGAGCCGCCCACATCTGATGCTGTCCGACGTCGGTTGCAACCGCCGTGTTTGCGCCCAAATGCTTGTTGAGCGTCATTATCGCCTTACGGGGGGTGAGGCTCTCCCTGTTGTCGAGGTAGCCCTCCTCCTCGGTGCGGAAATCGCTGATCTTCTGCGCCCATTCGGGTTTGCTTCCCTTTTCAATCAGCGGAAGAAGCTTCTGAAGCGTAAGCTTCACATCGCCCCTAAGTCCGCATACGGCGTTGACGGTCTTGCAAAGCTCCGAGCCGTCAACATCTATGTGTACGATTTTTGCACCTGTCGCAAACTTCGCCCTGTTGCCCGTTACACGGTCATTGAATCGAACGCCGAGAGCAACGATGAGATCGGCATTGTGCATCGCCATCGACGAGGCATAATGTCCGTGCATTCCCTGCATACCGAGGAACCTCGGATGATCCGTCGGAACTCCCGAAAGTCCCATCAGCGAACAGCCTACGGGAGAGTCGATAAGCTCTGCAAGCTCCAGCATTTCCTCCTGTGCGCCGGAAGTGATAACTCCGCCGCCGAAATAGATATAGGGGCGTCTTGACTCGTTTATGATTTTCGCCGCTTCTTCAACCCTCTTTTCCTTTGCAGGATGCAGAGGCTCTGCCTCGGCAGGTGAAGTCGGTGTAAACTCGCATTTTGCAATCTGAACATCCTTCGGCACATCTATCAGTACGGGACCCGGTCTGCCCGACTTGGCAAGAGCGAATGCCTCACGAATCGTATCAGCCAGCTTGTCAACCGATCCGACAAAATAGTTGTGTTTGGTGATCGGCAGGGTTATACCGGTGATATCTATCTCCTGAAAGCTGTCCGAGCCGATCTGGGTTGTCGGAACATTGCCGCAGATGGCGATCATCGGCACTGAATCGAGATAAGCAGTCGCAATACCCGTTACAAGGTTTGTTGCTCCCGGTCCCGATGTGGAAATAACCACGCCGACCTTTCCCGTTGTTCTGGCGTAACCGTCGGCGGCGTGCGCCGCTCCCTGTTCATGCGCCGTCAAAATGTGATTGATCTGTTCCTGATGCGTATAAAGGCTGTCATACACATTGAGGATTTGTCCTCCCGGATAACCGAATACCGTATCACAGCCCTGTTCGATCAGGGTTTCAACAATTATATCTGCTCCTGAAAGAAGCATTTTGTTCACTCCTTTCCGATGTTTGCGATTATAAGCTCGCCGCACTTTTTGCAGCCGACCTGAGTCATACCCTCGCTCATAATGTCCGCCGTGCGGTAGCCTGCGTCAAGGTAAGCCGATACCGCATTTTCAACAGCGTCCGCCTCTTCGGGCATATCAAAGCTGAAACGGAGCATCATCGCCGCCGAAAGGATAGTTCCGATCGGGTTGGCAATGTCCATGCCTGCAATGTCCGGGGCAGAGCCGTGGATCGGCTCATACAGTCCGCAGGTTCCTGCGCCGAGACTTGACGAGGGTATCATTCCGATTGATCCCGTTATCATCGAAGCCTCGTCCGAAAGAATATCTCCAAACATATTTTCCGTTACCACAACATCGAACTGTGAGGGATCCTTGACTATTTGCATGGCGCAGTTGTCAACCAGCATATCGCTCAGCTCAACGTCGGGATATTCCTCGGCAAGAGCGTGCAT
This sequence comes from Clostridiaceae bacterium, assembly GCA_016292785.1. Classification (GTDB taxonomy): domain Bacteria; phylum Bacillota; class Clostridia; order Oscillospirales; family Acutalibacteraceae; genus CAG-488. The sequence goes on from JAEDFL010000008.1 coordinate 16,175, forward strand.
AACCTTTTTCCAAAGGCGGCTTGAGTCAAGCACATTGCTCTTTTCGACCGAGCAAAGTCTTTTTCCTCTTTTTCTTGCGGTTTCAAAGCCGATTCTGCCGATGCGCTCAATCTCGTCCTCGCTGTATTTGAGCACGTCGATCGCCGTAGGCTTGCCGTCAACGGTTTCCGTCTTATGCTCGCCGAAATAAATTCCGCCGATCAGCTCTCTGACGATTATAAAGTCGATACCCTTGTCCACAACGGACTTTTTAAGCGGTGAAGCGTCGGCAAGCTGAGGCCAGATCTTTGCAGGACGGTTGTTGGAATAAACTCCCATTCCGGCACGCAGACGAAGAAGTCCTTTTTCGGGACGCTTGTCGCCCGGAACATCGTTCCATTTGTTTCCGCCGACCGCACCGAGGAGAACGCTGTCGGAGTTTACGCACCTTTCAAGCATTTCCTGCGGAAGCGGATCGCCCCACTTGTCGATGGCACAGCCACCCATATCGACGTCGGTATAGTTAAATGTGTGTCCGAAAACCTCGGCAACCTTGTCGAGAACTCTGAGCGCCTGCTCAACGATTTCAGGTCCTATGCCGTCGCCTCGGATCACTGCGATGTTTTTTTCCATTATTCCTTGCCTTCTTTCAGGGATTTGAGGAGTCCGCCGCATTTGATAATATTCTGAATAAACGGCGGAAAAGGCTGAGCCTTATATGTTTTTCCCGTGGTGATATCGGTGATAACTCCCGTGTCGAAGTCAACCTTAACCTCGTCGTCCGCATTGATCTCCTCGGCGGCTTCCTCACATTCAAGTATCGGAAGACCGATGTTGATAGCATTGCGGTAAAAAATCCTTGCAAAGCTCTTTGCGATAACACAGCCTGTTCCGCAGGTCTTGATAACAAGGGGGGCGTGTTCACGGGAGGAGCCGCAGCCAAAGTTCCAGCCTGCAACCATAACATCGCCGGCTTTAACCTTCTTAACGAACTCGGTGTCGATATCCTCCATGCAGTGCAGAGCAAGCTCCTGTGCGTTCGGTGTGTTGAGGTAACGTGCAGGAATGATAACATCTGTATCGACATTGTCGGGATATTTAAAAACTTTTCCTTGTGTCTGCATATCTTACGCCTCCTTGTATTCGGTGATATAACCTGTCAGCGCACTTGCGGCGGCAGTCTGCGGAGAGGCAAGATAAACCTCGCTGTCAACGTGTCCCATACGTCCGACAAAGTTGCGGTTTGTTGTTGCGATACAACGTTCGCCTGCCGCAAGGATACCCATATATCCGCCAAGGCACGGTCCGCAGGTCGGAGTTGAAACTACTGCGCCTGCATCAATAAATGCGGTGTACCAGCCACGCTCAACACATTCACGCAAAATCTGCATTGTTCCGGGAATGATGATACAGCGTATTCCGTCTGCGATCTTTTTGCCTTTAAGAATGTTGTAAGCGGCTTCCATATCCTCTGTTCTGCCGTTCGTACAGCTTCCGATTACAACCTGATCGACCTTAATGTCGTGAAGCTCGCTTGCAGGATGGGTGTTTTCGGGAAGATGAGGACAGGCTACCGTCGGAACGATCTTTGAAAGGTCAATATCAACCGTCTTTTCGTATTCCGCATCGGGATCTGCCTCAAAGAATACAGGCTCACGCTCGCTTCTTCCGCTGAGGTATTTTTTCGTCACGTCATCAACGGGGAAGATGCCGTTTTTCGCTCCGGCTTCAATCGCCATATTGCAGATGCAAAGGCGGTCGTCCATAGAAAGATTTGCAACGCCGTCGCCCGTAAATTCCATACTTTTATACAAAGCTCCGTCAACGCCTATCATACCGATCACGGTCAGGATAACGTCCTTACCGCTGCAGTTTGACGGAAGCTTGCCTGTGAGATTAAATCTGATAGCCGACGGAACCTTGAACCATGCCTGTCCCGTTGCCATACCTGCCGCCATATCGGTCGAGCCTACGCCTGTCGAAAATGCGCCGAGTGCGCCGTAGGTGCAGGTGTGGCTGTCTGCGCCGATTATGCAGTCGCCTGCGGTTACAACTCCCTGTTCGGGAAGAAGTGCGTGCTCGATGCCCATTTTGCCGACGTCGTAAAAATGCTTTACGCAATGCGAACAGGCAAACTCACGGCAGGTCTTGGACTGCTCCGCCGCCTTGATATCCTTATTCGGTACAAAGTGGTCAAGTACGATTGCCACCCTGTCCTTGTCAAATACGTTGTCAAATCCCGCCTTGTTGAACTCATTGACGGCAACGGGAGTTGTGATATCGTTGCCGAGAACGATGTCCAGCTTTGCATTGATGAGCTGTCCTGCGACAACCTCATCAAGTCCTGCGTGAGCGGCAAGAATTTTTTGAGTCATTGTCATTCCCATTGTCATTTACCTCCACGCATCATATTGTTAAATGCGCTCAAAAGAGCTTTCGTGCTTGATTTTATCACATCGGTGTCCGTGCCTGCACCCCAGAACATTGTTCCGTCCTCACGTTCAAGTCCGATATAGGAGGCGGCTACGCTCTGAGAGCCCTGTCCCTGCATACTGTGCTGAGAAAACTCCTGCAGAGTGTAGCTTTCGCCGGTATATTCGCTGAGGGCATTGTTCACTGCGCTCAGGGATCCGTTGCCCTCCGCCTGAAGCTCGGTCTCCTCTCCGTCTTTCATAAATGTGATATTGATCTTGACGGTACCGTTTTCACGGGTGAACTCAAAATCGGTAACGCTGATATTGCTCTCATTGTTGAGATAATTCTCTGTGAATATGTCCAAAACCTCGTTCGGTTTAAGCTCCTTGTGTCCCCGGTCGGAAATATCCTTGCAGAGGTAACTGAAATGCTCCCGCATCTTTGGCGGCAGGCTGTAACCGAAGGTCTGCTCAAGCATATAGCCTATTCCGCCCTTGCCCGACTGGGAATTGACACGGATAACATCGGCGTCATATGTGCGGCCGATATCCTTGGGATCAATCGGGATATAAGGAACGCTCCACTCATGAAGCTTTTTCTTGCTGCGGTATTTCATACCCTTTGCAATAGCGTCCTGATGACTGCCCGAAAATGCAGCGAACACCAACGCTCCCGCATAGGGTGCTCTTTCGTAAACATGCATACGGGTGCATCTTTCATATTTCTCGATAAGGTAGTTCATATCGGAGAAATCCAGTTTAGGATCAACTCCGTGGGAATACATATTGAGCGCAAGCGTGATGATGTCAACATTGCCCGTTCTTTCACCGTTGCCGAAGAGTGTACCCTCAACTCGGTCTGCTCCTGCAAGAAGTGCAAGCTCCGTATCGGCAACACCCGTTCCTCGGTCATTATGCGGATGAAGTGAAAGCGTGACAAACTCACGGTACTTGAGATTTTCGCTCATATATTCAACCTGACTTGCATAAACGTGCGGCATACTCATTTCCACCGTCACGGGCAGATTGATGATAACATTATTATCCTCGCTCGGCTCAAGCACATCAAGAACAGCGTTGCAGACCTCAAGGGCATATTCAGGCTCCGTACCGGTAAAGGATTCGGGAGAATATTCAAATCTGAAGTTTCCCTCATATTCTGCGGCAAGCTTTTTAACAAGCTTTGCGCCGTCCACGGCGATCTTCTTGATTTCTTCCTTTGATTTTTTGAAAACCTGTTCACGCTGAGCAACGCTGACCGAGTTATAGAAATGAATTATTGCGCTCGGTGCGCCCTTGCAGGCGTCAAAGGTCTTGCGTATGATATGCTCACGGCACTGGGTGAGCACCTGAACGGTAACGTCCTCCGGAATCATATTGTTGTCGATGAGGGTGCGGAGAAACTCATATTCCGTTTCACTCGCCGCCGGGAAACCGACCTCGATCTCCTTAAAGCCAACCTCCAGAAGAACCTTGTAATACTCTAACTTTTCTTCAAGGCTCATGGGTACGACAAGGCTTTGGTTGCCGTCTCTCATATCGACGCTGCACCATACGGGCGGCTTTTCGACATGATCCTTTTCAACCCATTTGTTATATTTCTTATCGACCGGGAAATAACCCACTCGATATTTACTTGCGTCCATCATTGACTGTTTTACTCCTTTTCTGCGATTACTTCAACCTCTACCAGAGCGCCCTTGGGAAGTTCCTTGACCGCCACGCACGAGCGTGCAGGCTTCTGTGTGAAATACTGTGCATAAACCTCGTTAAATTCAGCGAAATCCGCCATATTGCTTAAAAAGCATACGGTCTTTACCGCTTTATCGGTCGAGCTTCCTGCCGCCTCAAGCACCGCTGTCAGGTTTTTGCAAACTCTGTGCGCCTGTTCGGTGATATTTTCACCCTCCATAGCTCCCGTTTCGGGATTTAGGGGGATCTGTCCGGAGGTAAAAATGAGGTTACCCACAACCGTTGCCTGTGAATAAGGTCCGATTGCCGCCGGAGCCTTGTTTGTTTGTACTTTACTGCTCATAGCTTTTACTCCTTTCAAAATCACACTGTCTTAAAGCCTTCGTCACGCAGAGTCTGAGTTATCAGATTGACGTGATCGAAATCCTTTGTCTCCATCTCAATGCGGAGGAAACAGCCGTTTATCCTTTCTGTGTTGCCTTTTTCATAATGAACGCCGGTTACGTTACCGCCGCACTCGGCGATGATCCTTGAAATATCGCTGAGCTGACCGGGTTTGTCGATAAGCTCAATAAGAAGACTTGACGAACGTCCCGAATTAAGCAATCCTCGGTCAATAACTCGTGACAGGTTTGTAACGTCAATATTTCCGCCCGAAACAATGGCAACAACGCGCTTGCCCTTCAGGTCGAATTTATTGAACATAACTGCGGCAACTGCCGCCGCACCTGCACCCTCGGCAATCATTTTCTGTTTTTCTATCAAAGCGAGTATTGCGCTTGCGACCTCGTCATCGCTGACAAGGGCAATGTCGTCAACATACTCGTTTACAAGACTGTATGTGTTTTCGCCCGGCTTCTTTACAGCGATGCCGTCCGCAACCGTTGAAACCGAAGGAATACATTCGATCTTTCCGCTCTTGACCGAGTTATACATACTCGGTGCGCCTGCCGCCTGAACTCCGTACACCTTGACGGACGGTCTGATTTGCTTCGCCGTATATGCAATTCCCGAAATCAGTCCGCCGCCGCCGACCGGAACGACAATGGCGTCAATATTGTCAAGCTCATTGAGAACCTCAAGAGCAATAGTGCCCTGACCTGCGATTACGTTCTCGTCATCAAAGGGATGGACGAAGGTGTACCCCTCGCTGTCCTTCAGCTCAAGAGCCTTTTGATAAGCGTCGTCATAACAACCCTCAACAAGGCAAACCTCTGCGCCGAAGCCCTTTGTAGCCTCAACCTTTGAAATCGGGGCGGAGTCCGGCAGGCAGATAAGAGATTTTATGCCGTTCTTCGTTGCGGCAAGAGCAACGCCCTGAGCGTGGTTGCCGGCAGAGCAGGCTATAACGCCCTTTGTCTTTTCCTCCTCGGACAACATTGCAATCTTATAAGCCGAGCCTCTGACCTTGAACGAGCCTGTTATTTGCAGGTTTTCAGGCTTCAGGTACAGCTCACATTCCGGAGCAATACCGTATGCCCTGACAACATTTGTTTCACGAATAATGTTTTTCAGCACCATCTGTGCATTGAAAACTTTGTCAAGAGATAACATAATAAATTCCGCCTTTCACATATTTTTTGAAATCCGCTATTCGATTGAGAGCTTGTTTTCACCTTTTGTCAGACTGTAAATGTAAAACCATCGTGCGGTTTTCTGCTTCAAAGCGAAAAATATAAAAAACCGCCTCAAAGCACATTCATTGCTTTGAGACGGGTGTAAATCAATTATCACTCGCGGTACCACTCAAATTGCGAACATAAAAATTCGCCAACTCTTCGAAGTCTGACAACTTCTATGCACTGACGTAGCATTCACGGGAAGCGCCTACTGGGTGTAAACCTTTGGGACTTCCGGCTCGGAAGTGATAGGAATTCTACTTAATTTTGTCGGTATCGCACCGCCACCGACTCTCTGAAAAATTTTCGGTTAGATTCCGTCTTCGTCTTTGCCTTTGATTACGGTTCAAAGTCAAACAACCTCTATGCACTGACGTAGCCTACACGGGTCACCCTACTTAACTCCGAAACGGAGGTTCAGGTTTCCGGCTCAGAAGGGAGAAGACAAGGTTTTTTCATACCGATTCGCACCGACCATCGGCTCTCTGAAATGTTTTATCGCCCTGACTATTCTTCGTCACAGCCTTTAATATTTTGTTTTGAATATATTACTCCAATAATCCGGTATTGTCAATACTTTTTTTGAAAAAATAATTTTTTTAAAAAAACAATTTTTTCCTGTCGAAAAACAAGTTCTGTTGTTCGCTTATAAGACAAGTCCGCTGACATCAATCGGCTTGAATCCGTCAAGCAAGACTCCGATAATTCTTTTGACCGAGGTATCCTCAACCTCAACCGTCATCTGAGTTGACTTGCCCTCCGAATTTATCGCAGTGATGATAGCTGTTCCGCCGGAAACGCCCTCAATAACTCCCGTGTTGCTTACCACCGCAACATTGTCATTCGATGAAGTCCAGCTTGTAATCTTTTTGCCGCCGTTCACAGTCGGATTATAGGTCTCCATATAGGTCAGCGATACTTTCTTTTCGGCAAATTCAAAAGGAATAACCTTGGGAGCCTCCTTTTTCTTTTCAACCTTTTTCTTTTCAACCTTTTTCTCAACGGGAGCTTCACTCGAAGTTGATCTGTAAAGCGAAACGCCGTAGGTTACGCTTGAAATATAATCGTAGGTAATGTAGTGAACCGTACAGAGATACGGCTCAACATAGTTGCTGTCGAACACATAGAAGCCGTTCTCGTCGCAGGAAAGGAAGATTGAAGAATGCTGTGAATATGCCGTTGCCCACTGAATGTAGTCGCCCGAAGCGGCCTTGTGCATAATGTTGTAGAAATCCTGATAGCCTGCCGAGCTGAGTCTTGCGATCTCGGTTGCCGCACGGGGTGTCGGAACATAATAGCTGTATGCGCCCGAATTGTATGCGCCCACTCCGCCGTTGCCGTAAAGCTCGTTGAACATCATATCCGCAAAGCCCTTGCAGGTGGTTGCCGATCTGAACGATCCCGTCCAGTAAACGCCCGACCACTCGTCGATAAGCTGCTGAAGCTTGGGACTCGTGCAGGTATATTCCTTTGCACTTGCCTCATTGTATGACGCAACCGTAAATGTCAGCGTTATTGCCAATAATACAGGCACTATTTTCCTGATAATTTTCTTCATATAATAAACTCCTGTCGCTTATTATTTGCACAACGGGCAGGAGTATAACATAAAAAGTTACAAATGTCAAATTTGGGGATCGGATTTTTTGCAAAACAGAGACAAAAATTTAGCTGTTTTTGCTTTTTAACGCCCGTTTTATTGTTTATTTGTCATAATTATTATGCGTTTTCACTTGCATTTATTGCTGTTTATTACAAAAATTAAAAAGTTACAAAAAGTTACAAGTTGTAATAATTTAACCCTATGGATTTCCGTATACATTTATATATAAGGTTTTGATAAAAACTGTTGATTTTTTGATGTAAAAAGTGATATAATTCACTCGGTACCTTTTGGTATAAATACTTAATATTGGAGGAATATGATGATAGTTAATTTTATGCAGAAGCTTATTGCTCTCATTCTTTCGTCTCTGATTTCCGCCGGAATAATTGCTCCTGTTCCGTTCCCCTCGGACGGTGTTCAGGCAACTGCGGACTTCGTTTTTGCCACCGACGAGGCAGGCTCGGCAGAGGGTACGGCGAAAGTTGAAGCAAACTTCGACGCAACCTATGAGCTTTACTGGGGCGACGCTCAGGGCAACAAGCTCACAACAAGCTCACCGAGCGGCAAAGTCGTTCCTTACAGTTGGTTTGCTCAGGTTGAGGTCAAAAAGGGTGAAGGCACAAAAGAGACAAACTCTTTCCTTGCTATTCCCGACGGAGCGGAAACGATCCTGCTTTATTATCAGGATCAGCTTCTTGACACCGACAGTATCCCTGAAGAAAACATTCCCGATTACGGCGATATGACTTACAGCTTCGGCTCTCTCAGTGACATCCACTTCAACAGATATTTCGACGACAACGGCAACGATATCACGGATATGTCCTATCCCCGTGCCCTCGATTTTCTTGACGATATGGGTGTTTCGATAATCGGTGTTTCGGGCGACCTCTCCAACAACGGCGAGTCTTCGTCATATGAATCTTTCCGCAAGTATAACGATCAGCACGATTTTCACGTTTTCTCCTGCAAGGGTAATCACGATTGCAGGAAAGAATTTGTTTATGAGAGCTGGAAAGAGAATGTCAATGTAGGCGTATTCTCGGAAGATAAACCTGCCGGTGTTCTCGATGTTGCCGACAACGGATATGACTTCGTATATTCGGGCGAAGAAACTCACGGCGATGTATTTATCTTCTTCAGCCAGATCAGCAATACATACGCTCCCTTTGTTCAGCTTGTAACCGACGAACAGCAGGATTGGCTTGAGGCGATGTTTGAAAAGTATCAGGACAAGAGAGTATTTCTCTATTTCCACACCTTCCTCAATGCTCCCACGGGCAACCCGTTCCTCGGTGAGGGTAACATCTATAACGACTGGGGTCTGTTCTACACAATTCCTTATTTTAAAGGAAATAAAGACGAGCGACGCTTCAGAAATCTCCTTGAGAAATATCAGAACGTTGTTTTCTTCAACGGTCACTCTCATTGGACTTATGATATGGAGTGCTACAACCCCGATCTTAACATCTCGGACTATGACGGAACAACCGCCACAATGATTCACGTTTCAAGTGTCGGCGCACCGAGAATAACAAGCTTCACTCAGCCGACGAAGAAGTCATGCCCGGGTGAAATGTCAGAGGGAATTTTCGTTCAGGCTTACGGCGATTTCATTATCTCCAACGCCTGCGACTTTGCTAACGGTCAGCTCCTCGCATATGCAATCTACAAGGTTGACAATAAATAATAAATCGGCTTAATACGAACGACTGCAAGACTTCCGAAAAGGATTGACTTGCAGTCGTTTTTTATAATTATTATATTTTATCCCACAATCACGGTGACAACTCCCGTGACTTCGCCCTGAAGCTCTCCGTTCAGATATGCCTGAGCGGAATATGAGCAGTTGTACTCACCCGAATCAAGCACCTCGGTCAGCTTATCTTTTTCAAGGCACTCGCCCGGTTTTATCATCGGTGAGGTGTAGATCATTTCGCCGTTATCCCTGTAAATAACGAATTTGATATCATACAGGCAGGTTTCGGGATTTTCCAGCATAACGCTGCCGAGGGAGTATTTATCCTCAAATACAATCCGCTTGTTGATAAGATAACGGATCTCGCCCTCCGGCACGTTCATTATGTGAACATCGGGATCGACGCCCGAAAGAACGCCCTCGCTGACCTTTCCGCCGGGTGAGAGCTTCAATCGGATTTGGGAGACCGTACCCGTCATAAACAATATGCCTATCACGACGGCAAGCACAGCGACGGCGGAGATCAATATTATTTTTTTGTTCGCTTTATTCTTCGCCATTGTACTCAACACCGACCGCAATTTTTATTTTTGCATATTTCGTTCCGATTTTTTTGTTGGTAGCTTTATCGTAAGCGTTCACCGCAACCTTAACATCGTGAACGCCGTAACTCAATTCCGTGAAAAGCTTCGCCTTGTTAATCTCCCTGCCCGGCTCAAGTCCGAGCGAACGGTAAAGCACCTCTCCGTCACTGTCGTAGACAGTTGCGATAAGTATGCAATCGTTGCTTTTCGGATTGCCGAAGCAGAGATCCTCGGTTGAAAAATCATCTCCGACATTCACAACAGAGTTGAAATAGAACTGAAACCGACGGCTTCCTCTCGCTTTTAAGGCGTCGATGAAAACCTGCTGTTGCTGAGCATTGAATACGCTTTCCTCCGCAACCGCTTCGCTCTCTGTCCTGCCGTTAAATTCTATCGCCCTGATTTGAGCAGGGACGTTCAGGCTTACGGATTTTGACAGATAAACGCAGCCGGTTATCAGTAAGGCGATCGGAAGGACTATGCAGGTAAAAATCCTGAAATAGTTAAACGAGAGCAAAAACTCCCTGCTTGTATAATAACGGAATTTTTTTATAAACCGTTTTTTCTTCTTCTGCCGATTTATTTTTGCGGTTTCTTTCTTGGTTTTTTTCTCCGCAATTCGGTTTTCCTTTGCGCTTACCTTTTGACGCTGTTTTCTTATTTCTTCGCTGCGTTTTTCTCGCTGCTTCTGCTTGCGCTCCTTTTCCTCAAGAACACGCTTTGCGTTCTTTTCCGCCTCGGCTTTTTTCTTCTGAGCCTCTTTTTTTCTGTTATAATTGTTTTTGCCTGCGACAGTTTTACCTGCCACAGGCACATTTTTCTTATTATTAGACATATCAATCAACTTCCATTATTCCCACGGCAATTTTTCAATATTCCATAACTGCGGATAACGGTTGAACTGAACGGCATCAACCTCAATAAGAACCTTTACCGAGGCGCCTTCTTCAAATCCGGATGCGTCAAACTTGCTTTCATCAAAACCGTTAATGAGTGAAAAAGCTTCGTTGACCGCCTTGCCGGAACAGTCGCCGCCCATATAATATACACGGTAATCAACGCTGCGGTTATCATACCATTCATCGCCGAAAATGTAGGGAATGTTTGTTGAAAACTGAGCAACTGCTCCGTCCGAGGACTGCCACTCAAAGGCGGTCTTGACTCTCAGACAGCAGGCGCTTCCGCTTCTGCGGACAGTTACTCTGAGCTTGCCGATGTAATTTTCATCATCCTTGTTAAGGCTGAGAATATAAAGTCCGTTTTCGTCCTTATACTGTCCTGCGTCAACGCTCTTTTTGCCGTTTGCAAAATAAACGTCAGCCGAGGTTTTTATGCCTGAAATTGAGAAGCTCTGCGACTTTGAGGTCTGAGTAACGAACCACGCCAAAGAACTGCCGACAACGGCAATTACAGCGATAACAGCCACGATCAATACTATTGCTTTTTTGCTTATCTTGTTTGACATATCCGTCACCCCGATTCCGTTAAGCGATTATACCGTCCTTATCCTGAGTTGCAGTCATATAGATCCTCGTTGCATAGCTGACGGTATTTCCTTTGTTAAGCTCTGCACTTACATCATCATATTCAACCCAGCTTGCGATCTTGATTTCTTTAGTCTCACCGGGAGCCAAAAGAATGTATTTCTCGCTGTTGTATTTGTCAAGCTCAGCCTTTGTGAGAGCGGAAACATTCGCCTTGATCGTATCCTTAATGCTTCCGTTCACAATCATATCGTCCGTATATACGAACCAGCGGTATCCCTTTACTCCGTCAGCAATATTGATGCTGAAATAAACTCTCACAGGGATGTTGCCGGAATTTGTGACATTGATGTTGTCGAAATTGACAGCCTTGTCAAAGAGAATCTCGTTGTTGTCGGCAAGCTTTGTCGCCGCATCAAACTGAACGTTGTGGTTGATTATAAACCTTGTGTTCACGGAAAGATTTCCGAAAACGAAGCTGTCGCCGCTGTCGATCGTTCCGCTTTCATAAAACCATGCAGAGGTCTTTGACATACCGGAAAAATAACCGATGCAAAGCACAAGGGCGATAGCCATAAGAGGCGTCAACACCTTTCTTATTCTATTCATCGCTGTCACCTCCGTTTTTCTTTGCTTTTATTTTAGTCAGAATAATGTTAATTGCAATCAAAGCTATTGCAACCGCCGCAAGAATAATCAAACCTTTAATCTGCGACAGACTGCCGAATGTGATCGTAATAAAGCCGAGCAACGGCACGCTGTACCACATTCTGCCGACTATTCTGTCCGCCGGCGTATCCATAGGATCCTTTTCGGGGTTGTTGTCTCCCTTTGTGGAAACCGTTTTGTTTTCACGGTCAATATCGACTATTCGGTGGGTAAAGTATTCTTTGCCGTCCGCCGAGCCGACCGTAACCACATCGCCGATTTTCAGCTCGTCAAACTCAGCCTCACGAGAGAAAACCACATCTCCTCGCTCAAGCGTTTTTGCCATACTCTGACTTGTAACGGCATAGCCCTTTGCACCGCTCAGAAAATTGAAAGCCACAAATCCGACCGAAATTACTGTAATTATCGCCAGAAAATTGAATAGTATATTTCCGAGCTTCAGCTTTGTCCTGCTTTTATTCATGCGTTTGTTCCGGAGAGCTGATAGGAATCAATACTGCTCCACGAAATGTTGTCCGCCTGCTTCGCTTCAAATGTAACCTTGAGATTTACAGGCTGACCTGAATATGCCTTTGAAATATTATCTTTGTAAACAATGCTTGAAATCGCATCAATATAAGAAACGTCGGATTTCACAGTCGGAACCGAGCTGAGATCATATATCGTGTCAGTTGCGTACTCATCGCCCATGTAGTAGAAGTAGCAAGCACCGCCTGCATTTATATTCTTCGACCACTTGCCTGCCGCAAACGTAACCTCAATGTCATCTCCGTTGCCGGAATATATCTTCTGTTCCGCCTTTCCCGAGGCGTAGCTTGTGTACTCAATAGAGAGCCTGATCTGAACGTCTGTTGTTGAATCGTTATTGATTCTGAGCATTGCGCCCTGTCCGTCCAAGCTCACAAGATTGTCGCCCGGCATAATTATTGTTTTTTCGTCCGAATCAAGATCGGTCAGCTTGGCGGTCTGAGAGGTGCTGACAACGGAAACGGAAATGCTCTGCTTCTTTTCAAGCGTGGTGACAAACCATGCGTATGAAGTTCCGCAGTTCATAAGTCCGATCACAACCGCCAGGGACGCAACCAAGGCAATTATTCTTTTACTCATAAGCCCTCTTCCTTTCTGCCAAAAACAGCTCGATCTCTATCGCCGCCCAGGCGATGTATATTACTGCGACTGCGATCTTGACCGCAGTGTATCTTAAAAATTTTACAATGTATCCCAAATAAGGAATCACAGCTTCTACCTTTCCCTGAGCATATTCAGCCGGGGCAGGTCCGACATCGTTCTCCTCGTTTGCGTCGCCCTTCGTGGTGAAGGTGCGGTTCAGCTCGTTAATTCCCACAATTCTGTGAGTGAAGCTTCTCTGCCGAGAAGGATCCGTAAAGGTTACGATATCTCCGATACGGTAATCGTCAAAGCTCTCATATCTTTTAACATAGATAACGCTGTACGGCTTTATCGTCGGAGACATACTTCCTGTTTCAACGACGAACATATCCATCTTCATTATCTTTGGAACATAAACAACTCCGACAGCTACAACGGAAACACAGATGATGATTGCCGTAAGGAGAATATTAATCTTTTGCTTCCGAAGACTTTTCATCATCTTCATCCTTCTGATCGGAAAATTTATATTCAGCGATTAGCTTCGCCAGATTAACCGACTCACCCAAGGTAATAAATATCAGCGGCAGAACGATAAAAATCAGAATGATCGTCGGATTTCTCAGAACGTCAAAAACCGATCCGCCCACCGAGCCTAAATTCATAATCATCTTGCCGACAAGGTCGATCTCAAAAACCGCCGCAGTATCGGCGTATTCGTTTGCGTCGCCCTTTGTGCGAAAGATTTTTTCTCCGCTTTCGCTCTGCTTGATTTCAATTATCCTATGGGTATTCACTTTTCCGGAAATGTCAACGTCGTTTGAATAGAACGAGATAACATCGCCGACTTTCAGCGAGTCCGGCTTTACCTTGCGGACTATCACTATCCCTCCGACAGGTATTTCAGGCTCCATACTTCCGGAGGTTACCTGAAGCACGCTGAAGCCGAAAACGCTCGGAGCTTTGCCTGCCGATGCTCTGAGCACCGACACAAATATTGTCAATCCGAAAATAAATATTACAACGGAAATAACCGCCATTATTCTCGAAAAAATTTTACCTGCTTTTTTCATAAATTATGATACCGGCTGAACATTGATTTTGAGTGTTCCGAGCGAGGAGGAAAGTCCCTCGATCGTTGACGGGCTGTCCTCCGCCAAACCAAGCTCGTAATAAATGACAAACACGTCGTTCTTAGCCGTCTGATAGGCTTCCAGCGATCTGCCTTCAAAAATCTTTCCGTCGGAAAGCTCCGAAAGTCTCATATAATCGGATCCGAAAATCATCGCTCCATCCTCAAATGTAACAACATTGTTCTTGATTACCTTTGTCGCCTTGTAAACCGTGTACTTAACCTGGACAGAATTTTTAAGATCGGCATTCATATTTGACGGCAGACCGTCGATAGTCATACCGATTTTCAAAGCCTCGTCCGTAGCGGTCGTCATTACGATCTTGTATTTTTGATACGAGCCTGCTGTCCAATTATCCAGAGCCATATCTCCGACCAGTCTTGAATAGTTTCCGTCCGTACCCTCTGAGAAGAAAATAACGTTCGCATAAGTCGGACTGACAACCTCACCGGTAATTGACGGCACGAAGTTCTGATTTGAATCGCTGAACCAAGCGAAAGAAACAGCAATAAGAGTCAGGGCTGATGCCACAGCTAATATTAAGTTTTTAACAAACGTAAACTTTTTTCTCATTGTAACATCAACCCTCTATTTATTTACCAATAACGCTCCAAATTGATCTGATTCCCCACGACGGCTTTGCCTCAACGATCTCAACCGAGACCGTAACCGAGTCGGAATTTCCGATTTCAACAAGCTTACCCTCGTTCTTCATATCCTTAACCTTGAGTGACTTTCCGTCAGAATCCGTTGCCTTGACCTTGTAGCCATAGCCTGTCGGCAGGCTGAGATCAACATACAGCTTACCGTCGGCAACACTCGCATAGTTAATATCTCTTGTCTCGGAGCCAACCTCTGTGAAGAAACTGAATGAATTGGAATCACTTCCGTGCTTGCTCTTGAGCATCACACCTATGAGCTTTCCGCCGAGATCCTTGGTTGAATCCGTTACGGAATAGCTGACCTTAACCGAATTTTCGGTTGACGGCTCTGCGTATCTTGCAATTGTATTATCCGCCGAAGCAAAGTCCTTGTTCCTCATGAGAGTAATCGTCAGACCGTTTGATCTGTCAACGCTTACTGCATTGGAATTGACCTCGGCAGGTACTTTTATGTCGGTATAGTTCATCGCCGTTCCGACATTCATACCGGAAATATACTTAACCGTCATTGCCGCAAACTCAACCGCCGTGGCAAGCTTCGCGCTTCTTTCGGTCGAGTTAAGCGCTGCCGGGACTGCGTAGCCTGAGGTCTCTGAGAATCCGACAACAGATGCTGCAGAAAGAGCCTTTGTCGAAGCTTCCTTCATCGCATCGGTTTCGCCCTCGAAGGCGGCTGTTCTGTCCGTTGCTGTACTTCCGTCAAAGAGAACATTGTCTGCGGAAGAAGTTCCGGCAAAGCGTCCTGCGATATTTCCTGACTTGCCGTCCGAGGACTTGACCATATTGCCGAATATGGAATTGCTTAACTTAGTATATTCTGCTTCACCGACAAGTCCGCCTGCGTATCCGCCGACAGAAACAAATGCCGTTGAAACGGTGCTGTCAATCTGCGAGTTATATGCCGCGCCGACAAGTCCGCCTGCGGCAATAAGGGAAGCTCCCTGAACTCTACCCGATGTAACGCAGTTTTCAATCTTTGTGCCGTTAATCGCACGTCCTGCAATAATGCCTGCGTCCTGAGCCTTTGAGTAAGCGTTGATGTCGGCAATAACAACACAGTTTTCAACTACCGCTCCGTCCAGTGTTCCCGCAACGGCACCGAGAGATTCGGAATTTCCTCCGTCAATGTCAAAGCCGACAAAGCCGATATTTTTAACCGTTCCGCTTACATTTTCAAAAAGTGACGATCCGCTGAAATCATAAACAACGTGATTGCCGCCGTCAAGGATTCCTGCGAAGCTCTCAGCCGAATCAAGACCGCTGAGATCAATATCGTCGGTGAGAAGATAGTAAACCCCAGCCCTGTCTCCGTTCTGCATCATCAGTGCAAATTCATCGGCTGTTCCGATTCTGTAAGGCTCCGACTTCGTTCCAAAACCGCTGAGAAGCGAGCTGTATGAAACAGACATTGCAGTCTCAAGTCCGTCGGAATAAGTGAACACAAGCTTAGCTCCGTCCACCGTTCCAACAGCGTTGATTGAGGATTCCACAGCGTTATAATTCAATACACCGTCAGGATCCGAATGTGCCGATACAAGATCAAATCTGCGTCCGCAAAGCTCAAACGACTTGTAAGTGCCGTTTCCTGCGCTGAGAACGATATCCTCATCGGCAATAACGGTCTTTTCTCCGTCAAGAGTGATGAACGACTTCTCGGTTGAGTCAATCACGCATTTCATTGCGCTGAGATCAACCGCAGTAAACTTCAAATTCTGGAAAGAATTGATTTCCTGCGTTCCGAAAACGCTGTCATTCTGATATGATGAATAATATACGTCTGAAATAATTTCTGTCTTTGCTGTTCTGCTGTCTGACAGCTCGGAAATATCAGCCTGTGCAATTACTGCGGCAGAAGTTTCCGCCTGTGCTTTTGCAGAGATAACGGTTTCGGAAATCAACGGCTTTTCAAGCTTTGCAAGACCTGAGCCAACCTCTGCTATTGCGCCTGCGGCAAGCTTTTCAGCCTTGACCGTACCGCTGACATAGCATCCGCTGACGGAAGTTCCGACAGGATCGTCAAGCTTTCCGATTATTCCGCCGGCCTCATAGCCCTCAACCGTACCGCTGATTGCTACACCGGTGATGTCTGAATCCGATGCGCTTCCGACTGCTCCGCCGGCAACAGTACCCGACTTGACGGAAATACCGTCAAGCTGAATGTTGCTGAGCTTTCCGCTGAATACACCTGCCACACCGCCGGCTGTCTCGACCGTTGCCGAGGTTGCCGAAAGTGTCGATGATGCAGAGGATTTGCTAATTGTAATGTTCTCCGCAGTAACGTTCTCGGCAGTTCCGATAAGAATACCTGCGGTACTGCCAAACTCGCTTGAGTATGCAGAGGACGAATTGATCGTGATGTTTCTGATAACGGTATCCTTTGCGCTTCCGACAACAACACCTGCATAGTTCAAGCCTGTCACATTTGCATTGTTGATAACGAGATCAGAGATTACAGCTCCGTCGGTTGCTCCGAAAAGTCCGCCGAAGGTGTTGCCCGAAAGCTTCAGTCCGTTAATAGAATGGACTTTACCGTTATAAAGTCCGGTGAACGTACCCTTAAAGCCGCTCTCGGCATTGCCGATTGTAACAACACCGTTGCCGACATTGTAAAATCCGCCGCCGAAGTCAAAATCTGAGGTCTTAAATCCGATATCCTCGGCAAGAGCAAAATACTTGCCCAAGCTGTCGTAATAAGCAACGGATTCAAGGTCGTACGCATTGAATATAAGATACGGATTCTCTGCCGTACCCTCGCCCTTGAGCGGAGTTCGTACATTGGACTTGATTGCGAAATGTACAGGAATGCGAACCTCGCTGTCCGAAGCAAGGACATAATATGCTACTATAGAAATATCAGCCATATGCTCGGCTTTCAGAACGAGCTTATCCTCTGACGAGGACACAACGCTTATTCTGTCCGAAGCCTCCGAAACCCAACCCGTAGCCGAGTCAAAGGTGTAACCCTTTACCGTGGGAAGATTTGAGAGGGTAATCTGCGTTTCACTTGATGTTGTGAGCGTTTCAACAGAAGACCGGATCGGCAAGCCGTTCGGCTTATCCATATCGGTGATTTTCGCCGACTTTATTCCTGTTTCCTGTCCGAACGCAGAAGCGTTGCCGAAATATGTTGAAATCACAGTAGCCTTAACAAAGAGATCAATGTTTTCAGAGCTGATCGTCTTTTCGTTATCAACAAAACCGATCACAACGCCTGCTTTTCCGTTTGAAGCGTCGGTATTGATCTGAGCCGCACAAACCGACTCGGAAACAACGGCTGAAGCTCCGTTGTAACTGCCCGATCCCTTAACAAGACCGATCAAACCGCCGACAACAGCATTTCCGCTGACCTTGCCGAGAATTTTTACATCATTGAAAGATACATTATTTACTGCACCTGCGCTGAGCTTGGCAACCAATCCTGCCGAAGCAACTGCATCCGCAGAAGCAAGGCACTCAACATTCGCAAAGGACTTTATTCCGTTTGCGGAAAGTGCGCTCTCGCTGCCGGTGATTTCACCCACAACTCCTGCCGAAACAGCCGTTGACGTGATGACGGTCTCTGCGTCAATATAACAATCCTTCAAAATTGCCGCTCCGCCTGCATTGTGGACGGCAAGAATACCTGCGGCAACCGTATTTGCATTTTCAGCCTTTACGGTTGAGCCGTAAACCTTGATATTATTTACTGTGAGTTTTGCATCGGAAACCGACTTTCCGACAACCGCCGAAGCGATACCTGCTGTTACTTTCGTGTTTCTTACCTCGGCAGAGTCAATAGCCGAGCCGAAGCTTGACGCTATTCCGCCGGCAACAAATGCAGAAGTGTGCGCAAGCGTTGAAATGTCAGAGCCGATCACCTTAACATCTGTGAGCGAAACCTCGCCCTTGCCTGCGGCAATACCGGAAATCTCGGATACACCCTTGAGCCTTGCATCGGCTACCGTTGCGTTCTTAACCGAGAAATTACCCTCGGCAAGACCGATTACACCGCCGACATATTCCGCACCGCCGAGTGTTATCTTTTCAATATAAATATCGCTAACCGAGCCGCCGCAGTTTACATGACCTGCAAAAGCGCCGACATAGTTCGCCTTTGAAATAACCGTGGAGCCGATAACATTTATATCGGTTGCGGTAAGATTACCCGAATCTGCCGAGCCTGCAATAATTCCGCTGTAAATACCGTCTGCGAAAACCTTGCTGTCGGAAACGGTGATGTTGTTAAGCTTTGTATTGCCGACGATCTGTCCTGCAAGAACAGCGGAATACAAGCCCTTTGTTTTCACTTCTGCGCCCGAGATAACAAGATTGCTGATCTCTGCGTTTTCAAGTGAGGCAAAAAGTCCCGACTTCGATGTTCCGTCGATCTTGAGACCTGAGATTTTATGACCGTTGCCGTTGAGCTTTCCGCTGAACGGAGCAAGAGTTCCGCCGATCGGCTCAAACGAGCTGATAACCGACATATCAATATCCGAGTTCACAACAAAGCTTGAAGCGTTAAGCTCGGAAATATTTTCTCCGATATACGCAAAATCGTAAGCGGATGTGATGACGTAGTTGCCTGCGCCGTCCTTCTCAAGTCCGTTTGAAACATATACTGTTGTATAAAGACCTGTCTTTTTATTTGTAACGGTGACAGGGCAACCCTTGACGGTGATAACTCCGCTTGCACGGGTTACCTTGAGTACAAGCGTTCCGTTTTCCGCAGTCACCCTTGCATTAAGCTTTGCGAAATCACAGCTTACGGAATAATCCGCCGCCGACGAATTTACCATGGACTTAACGGAGGGAACAACCGCAGTAAATTCTCCGCCGTTTCCTGTGAAGAATGCGGTTTCTCCGCTTTCAAAGCTCCACTCCATAAACTCCGACTTATCAACAAAACCGTATTTTGTGAAATCAAGAGCAGTCTGTGCTCCCTTGTTGAGATAAATATTTGAAATCTGAGTATCCGTTGCCTTTATCGAAGCAAGGAACAGATATTTGCCCGCTTCATTCTTGCCGGAAGCATAACAGTTTTCGATCGTAACATTTGAAGCGTTTACCGCACCGATAAAGCCTGCGGCATTGACCGCCTTGTTAGACGAGCCGATATTTACTGCCGCACCGCTGTTCGTTATCGTTGTACCGCTTCCGTTTACTTCTCCTGCCAATCCGCCGAAGGAGTCAACCTCAGCGGTAATATTGACCTCTGCCTTAACACGGCAATCATCGAGAACGCTTGCGCCGATAATCTCGCTGAACATTACACCGGATTTTTTGCCCGAAGCGTTAAACTTTGAGCCGTCGGCAACAGTTACCGCTACATTTGAAGCCTTTACATCGAATGCCTTACCCAAGACCGCAGATGAAATATCCGACTTCGCAAGGAAGCTTATGTTTTTAACAGCTCCGAAGAGTTCGCTGAATACGGGAGAGGTGACGCTGATTGTGTGACCGTTTCCGTCAAGGCTTCCGTTGAAAGCAAATGCCGAGCCGCTTACGGAAAGATCCCTACCGAGCTTTGCGTAAATGCCGTGTGCATATCTGAGCAGATTGAAATCTGCCGAAGTGTCAATGACAAGCGGATCGGACTCAGTGCCCTTTCCGTCAGAGCTTGATGAAACAACAAGAACAGGCAGGCTGAAATACTGCGAAACTCTGAGGTCACCCGTTCCGATTGAGGATGGGAGAGCGATCTCTGCGGTGTAGCTGAGTCTGCCGACAGTACCGGCTGTTACGCCCTTAATTTTTGCTGAATCCGCTGTCGCAGATACGGTGATACCGTCGCCCGACTTTGTAAAGCCTTCCTTGAAAGCAAGGCTCGCCTTACCCCAAGAAGCGGACAAATCGGAGGAAGAAACAGTTACCGTTTCTCCTGCCTTGACCGTCTTGAAGCGAAGCGTATCAATATCGTTAATATCCGTGCCGTAATCGGTAACAGAAGCAGTTCTTCCGCTTACTGCGCTCGACCAATAGCAATCCGTTAGCATATCAGAGGTTGCTCCCGAACCGACAAGTCCGTTGCCCGATGCCGAACAGCGAAGAGCAACAAGGATATAATTGTTTACAAATTTTGCACCCTTTGCGCCTGTACCTGCAATTCCGCCGACGAAGTCACTTGTTTTGCCGCCGGTGACATTGCCCGAAGCAAAGCTGTTGGAAACCGTGCCGGAACCGGAGCCGACAATACCGCCGTAAACGGTTTTGCCCGAAAGGGACGGATTGATGAATGTGCCTATGTTGATTGCAGAAACACTCGTGAGCTTACCGCTGTTAAGTCCGGCAACAGCTCCGACTGTACCTGCCGCACTGATAGTGTGTGAAGAAGCCGAAGCTCCGCTTGCGCTTGTCTGAGTTCCGACAAGCTTAACATCACTGATTGTGCCTGAGTTCACCGCCGTAACAATACCTGCGTATGCGGTGTTCTTCATCGAGAGTACGGGATAGTTAATCTCACAACCGGAGATTGTACCGTCATTCTCAGCAACAAGGATTGCGCCGTTCTTTGCGTCCGTTGTAACGTTAACGGCGCACTTTTCAACAATAAGATTTTTAATTGTCGATCTGCTGTTGAGATAACCGAAGATCGCAAAGCTCTCACCCTTCGAGAATGTAACGTTAAGTCCCTTGAGCTTGTGTCCGTTACCGTCAAGAGAGAAGAAAACGTTATTTGACGCAGAACTGAGATTTTTGCTGACAGAAACAAGCGAACCTGTGTAAACCGAATTTGAAAGGAAATGCTCGGCCTTTACCTCGGAAAGGTCAATATCATCGGTAAGCACAAAGTATTTGTTTGCACTTGTTGTGGTGTTGATTTTTTCCTGCATTTTAAGGAGATCGGAAGCATCGGAAATCCTGTACGGATCGGAAGCTGTACCGCTTCCCTTTTCCTCGCTTACAAGCGTACCGCCCTCAGTTACAACCGTGGTTGCGGAAATTGCGCCGCCCTCCTGAGAAACAGCCGTGGAAGTGTTTTCTGTGGAGGAAGAGATTACAGTTGTAGAGCCGGCAGTTGCACCGTCATTTACGGCAAACGATGCGGCAATACCGGTTGACGACAGCAACATTGCCGCACTGAGCAACGTTACCGCAACCCTTTCTAATCTCCTTTTAATCATAGTAAAACCTCCACTGTTTTTCAATGCGAAATCTCCACGGTGAAATCACATTGATATAACAATTAATGCTGATTTTTAGCCGTTTTTAGCCGCCTTGTCAGCCTTGAGCTTTTCCTCTTTGGCTTTGGCACGCTCTCTTGCAAGACGCTCCTGCTCTTTTGCCTTAGCTCTTGCCTTTTCACGGGCTATACGTTCTTTTTCTTTCGCTCTTTCCTTTGCCGCTTTTTCCTGAGCCTTGATTTTTTCACGGGCAATTCGCTCTTTTTCCTTAGCCTTTTCTTTGGCTATGCGCTGTTTTTCAGCTTCGGCGGCTCTCATCTTGGCAATTCGCTCTTTCTCTTTAGCCTTTGCCTTTTCCTTTGCCACTCTCTCTTTTTCCTTAGCCTTTTCACGGGCAATTCGTTCTTTTTCGGCCTGAGCCGCTTTTTCTGCGGCGGCTTTCTCTTTTGCTTTTTCCTTGGCTATGCGATCTTTTTCGGCCTGTGCGGCTTTAGCGGCGGCCTCTTTCTCTTTAGCCTTTTCTTTGGCAAGTCGTTCTTTCTCCTTTGCCTTTTCTTTGGCTATGCGATCCTTTTCGGCCTGCGCAGCCTTTGCAGCGGCAGCTTTTTCTTTTGCCTTTTCCTTAGCTATGCGATCTTTTTCAGCCTGTGCAGCCTTTGCGGCGGCAGCTTTCTGCTTAGCTTTTTCTTTGGCAAGTCGTTCTTTCTCTGCCTGAGCCGCTCTCGCTTTGGCGATCGCCTCTTTTTCTCTCTGTTTTGCTGCGGCTGCCTTTTCCTTGGCTTTCTGAGCGGCAAGCTCTTTTGCCTTGCGCTCCTTTTCTTTAGCCTTAGCTTTTGCAGCCTTTTCCTTTTCTATCTGAGCGAGCTTAGCGGCCTTTTCTCTTGCTATGCGCATTTCTTCACGTTGCTTTTCTTTTGCAATACGAGCCTCTTCCTGCGCCTTGAGCTTTGCCGCTCTCTCTTTTTCTTTTCTTGCTTTTTCTTTTGCGAGAGCCTTTTCCTTTGCAATTCGTGCTCTCTCTCTTTCTTTCTCCCTCTTGAGTCTCTGCTTTTCTTTCTCTTTCTCTTTTCTTGCCCTCTCTTTTTCTCGGGCAATGCGGCGGCGCTCCATCTCTTTTTCGTGAGCGATCTGCGCCTTGATCTTGTCTTCGATAGCCTTTTTGCGAGCGTTTTCGGAGTCCAAAGCACGCTGAATAGCTTCCTGAATCTTCTTTTCGCCCTCAATCTTCTTGCGGCTGACACGCCTGATCTCATCGACAAAGACACGCTGAATCTCAACTTCCTCCATGTCATAGTCCATAACAAGCTCCTCGGCAAGTCGCTTGAGAAGTTTTGGCTTCAGCTTACGTTTTTTCTGTTTGCCGACAGCGTCCTCGGAAAGGGTGTTCGCTTTGAGCATCATATAGTTCATGGCAACCATCCGATTGAGCTCCTGCATATATTCGGCGTTGACCATATCGTTTGATTCTTTGACCGTTATTTCATAGCCCAACTCGTCATAGGACTGGATAAACTGCCACAGCTTCAGGCAGGCTCTGAAATTCGGGTTCTTCTGAATAGCGTTCGTTCTCATAATGGGAGGTCTTACGGGAACGCAGTTTCTCAGCTCCTTCATAAATGACGAGTGAGCGTATTCGTTGATAATTTTCTTAACTCTCTCGATACGCTGAAAAGCCGTTGCGTTCTCTCCGTCCGGACCGGCATGGTCATCAAGCTCTCCGCCGGCGGACTGAGCCGAAACCTCAAGCTTATACTGCACCTTTTCACGTCCGCGTTTAAAATCGCTCTCCATCTTCAGGGACGCCATATTATCATCATCGGAAATATTGAACAGAACATCGTATCTGACATCAATAAATCTTACAAGGTTTTGCATGAGGGTGAAAACAAATCTGTTTTCATAAACCTCGTAGCTTTCCTCACGGAAAACGTTGAGGATCTGGTTCGGTGTAACATCGTCGCCCTCAACCTTTGCGATCATATTGGTATGCTGGGCAAGGTGGCGGATAGATTCGTTTGTGATCTTTCTCGCACGCTCAATCGGTACGATTTCCTCCTCCTGAACGATGAACTTTCTCGGAACACGGATAATATTGTCAAGGGGAATGATACACGCTTCGATCTCCTCAACCCATCTGAGGTCGATCTTCTTTTCAAAATATCTGTTGAACAAGGAATAGCTGTTCGTGCCGCTCTTGATAGCGGTGTCCATCTCGTCATAGAACTCGTTATCCGTAGTTGCAGAGGCGAGATGATCCTTGTATTCAAGATATAATTCAAGATACGATTTGTTCATTAAATATGTCCCCTTTGACAAAAGTTATAATAACGGCTTCGGGATTACATAAGTCTCTTGAGAAGCTGAAGATATTCTTTACACTCGTTCATGTTAGCCTTACCGAAGTGCTTATTGAGGTATGTAACCAATCCGTCGATCTCATCACGAATGAAGGAAAGGTTCAAGCTTTCAAACTTACGGAAAACCTTCTTTGCGAGTACGAAGTCGATACCGTCGATCTCAGTTCCGCCGCAGCCTACATAAGCAGGAACAAATTCCTTGAGCTGCTTAACAATACGGTTACCGAAAGCAAGACGGAAGTGTTCGATAACATAATCGTCCAGCTCCTCGATCTTCTTGAGGTTTTCTTCGGATACTTTATATTTGGTCTGGCACTCAAGGAACATTCCCTCAAGATGCTTATAGCTGAGGTTGAGCTCCTCGGTGTAGGGAGCCTCAAAGAATTTACCCTTACTGTTGAGGTCGATGGGAATAGCACGGTCGTAAACCTTATCGGAAACGGCGAATGTCGAGTCGTCGTTGTTGATTGTACCGATGTACCACATATTTTCGGGAAGCTTGAGCTTACCGTCGATAACGTGCTTCGGGTCGGTCGGCCATACACTCGGAACAAGGGAAACAACCCACTCATCTCGTGACGGCATTTCGAGGATTGAAAGAAGCTCTGCGAAGTAATACTCAACACGGGCGATGTTCATCTCGTCAAGAACGGTTATGAAAATTTCCTCTTTAAAGGTTGCTTCATACATCTTCTTGAGAACTTCTGTTTCGTTGAAACGCTTTGTAAACTCGTTAAAGTAACCGAAGATCTCGGTACGGTCACGCCATGACGGCTGAACCGATGCGATAGTAACCGGATTTCTGAGGAACTTACCCCAAGCATAAGCAAGGGATGTTTTACCTGTACCGGAAATACCCTGGAGAATGATAAGTCTTGTTGAGGCAAAAGCCGAAAGGAACAATCTGATGATTTTGATTTCGTAGAAAAGTCCGAGACGTGAGCAGGCGAAGTTTCTGAATCTTTCGCAGATCTCGGGAAGTGTGATCTCGTTGTCAAAGTCGGGAGCAACGTAGTTTTCAAGCTCAAGGTCAACCTGAGTACACTTGTAGAAACGGCTGTAATCATCGGCTGTCTTGTCGACCTCGCCGTCCTTCTTTTCTTCGCCGCCTTCTTCCGAAGTCTGACCTTCCTCAACGAACGGGCTTTCGCCGGGATTAAGACCGAGCTGGGAAACCTTCATTGCAAGAATTCTTTCTTTCTCGGAATTGAGCTTGATTACCTCACGGTTGAGGTTGCCTACCTCAAGAAGAAGCTCTTCCTGATCAACAAGAGTCTTTCTGACTCTGACATATTTCTTGATAAGCACAACGGCAAGGATAACGATTGCCGCAAGAACCGCTACCGTTGCAATTACGGCAACGATGGCAAGAAGCCAATCAACGATCGTGAACTTGCCCGACCAAGCCTTAAAGATCTTTATGTACTGCGGAACGTTAAAGATATTGGCAATACCTAAGCCGATACCTTTAAAAATACCCCAAACACCTTTTACGAAAAACTGGTTTAAAAATTCTGCAAGGAATTTTGTGATTGTCATTTCGGTCACCCTCTGTTTTTAGATTGTTTTATATGCTATGAGTTGAATGTCATTTTTCTTCGTTCTGAGAGTTTTCTTGATTCTGCTGAGCAAGATATTCCTCGATAACACGCTTTTTGGATTCTTCATCGAGGCTTTCTGCCTTGGCTGTCATAAACATTGAAATCAGCTTATAAATCTGCCAGATGAAGAACAGTGCAAGCGGAATGATAATACATATCATAAATCCTGTTCGGCTTTGCAGGAAACTCAGTGCGGAGCCGAAGTTTGCAATCTTCATTCCGGTGAGCTTGTTTCCGTTTGCATCAATTCCCGAATTGACCTGCTTTGCAATAACCTCATCGGGAAGGACGGTGTAGGTATCCTCCATACCGACTGCATCACCCATAGTAATGAAAGCGTAGACCGAGCCGTCGGCAGCGTATTCGATATCCTTTATTCTATGGGTATTGTAGCCTCTGATCTTCTTTCCGGGCTGTTCGGCTTCAATGACGGTGGTATATGTAATTACATCGCCGATTTTCAGCGCTTCGGGATCCTTAACCTCCTTGGA
The DNA here is from genome assembly GCA_016292785.1 of Clostridiaceae bacterium. GTDB lineage: Bacteria > Bacillota > Clostridia > Oscillospirales > Acutalibacteraceae > CAG-488. The sequence continues at coordinate 42,375 of JAEDFL010000008.1, forward strand.
GATTATCAGATCACCTGTTCCGAATCCCGACGCTTCGCCGGAGTCCATTGAATCAGACTGAACCGCAAACGGAGTATATCCGAGCACGTTTCCTATTCCCATGTCCGAATTTTTTGAGGTGAAGGTCATAACCGTGATAATGATAGCTATTATAATAATTATAATAAGCAATATATCGGAAATGACGCCCCAAATGCTTTTCCCTTTTTCGTTCATTTACAACATTCACTCCTGTATTTTTTTACCTAAAAAGGTCATCTGCCGGTACAGCGGACTGTGCAGACAGATCGCCTTTTCAGCTCAGGGTCACGGGTGACGCCTTTTCGGGCGTCACCCTCCCAAGTGACGGGTTGATTTTCGATAAAACCTATGTACCTTAAAAAGACGGTTTAGTCTATTTCAAGAACAAGGTTGAAGTTGATTGTCGAACCTGCAACATCGTTTGCACAGTCAACATCGTTACCTTCCATCCACATGTAAACTCTTACACGAGAGATACCTGCGTTAAGATCAACTTTTGCGTTTGAAGCAGTTGCTGCAAGTGTGACCTGAAGGGCTGTATCATAATAACCACCGGAAACGATATTGCTATATGTTGAGTCCGGTCTAATGCCTGAGCCGGCCTGGAATATCGGTCTCGTTGTCATGACACCGCTTGCACCAAGCAAAGTTGCTGCTGAGGTGTGGTTGCTGGCATCTACTTCATATACAACACTTGCACTTGCCTGTGCAGGAAGAGCTGCCTGAATTGCAGCAGCTTCAGCCTTTTCTGCTACTGTACCGCAGTTTACAAGAGCCATACGCATAGCTGTCGGAAGCTCGCTGTTTCCTTCACAAGTAATTGTTGAGGAACCAAACTTAACCGTTGTAGGTGACTTCAGCTTTACGAAAAGGTCAAATGCAACAAATCCGCTTCCAACTTCATTTGAAACTGCGGAAATATCCATGGTTCCCTGGTCGTTTATTGAACCGGTATACCAAGTCGGAAGAGCTCTTGCTGCGAATCGAGATGAGGACGGAATTACAGTCGTAGGAATATTGTTGTTATTTCCTTCGTAAGCATTAAAACGCTTGCCGCCCGCTGTCTCATCTGTGCCCTTGATATTGTCAACAGTAAGCTTTGTTGTGAAAGCCGTGGTGTTGGCAGAAATCTGAATACCTTCAGGCGATGTGACGTTCAATTCCATGGACTCGACTTCAACTCTTTTTGCCATTGAGAACCATGCATATGTAGCTGACGTAAGAACGATAGCAGATACGATAAGCATAGCAATAGCAGAAATGAATGCGCGCTTTTTGAATGTCTTTTTCATTATCTTTACCTCCATAAAGATTTCATGCCTTGGCGACCGTTAACGCGCCGCCAAACGCACAATTTTATCCGAAATGCCTTTGACCTCGGAGTAACAGCACTTGCTTAATGAATTTGATTTGATAGGAATAAACTTCCCGTCACTAAGTTTAGACAAAATCATAATCAAATTTCATTGAAAGCTTTATGCTGCCGCCCAGAATGTCATTGACACAATCAGGATCCCAGCCTTCAAGCCACATTACTACCGTATACTTATGGTAGCTGCCGGCTTTTGTCAGGACGTTCTTTTCCTGCATGATCGTTGAATCATTGATGAAAAGTTTGTCGTCCCTATCATATTTATCATTGATATCAAATACGTCGTCGGTGCCTTTCTTGGGCTTTGCGTAAACTGTCGGCTCGCCGCCGTCTTTGATTATCATAACTCTCATTGCCTCGTCTGCTTCAAGCTTGACGGACTCAACCATAAGGTTAGCCGTGTAGCTGACATCGACATCTCCTACATTCTTGACATAGAAGGTATAGGCAAAGAATTCCTTATCGTTTGAACGGTTGTGAGAACCGTCAACGCTGTCGAGTTCAGACGCCGAGGGAAGCCATGTGTATGTGCAGTCGCCCATTTCGTCACAGCTTGCTCCGCTGAGGACGGCCTGCATATCCGTGAATTCCTTTGACTCGGAGAGGAGAAGACCTCTCGTTTGCTCGGACTTGTTGATCATTACCGTGAAGTCACCCGTATCCGTTACACTCGTGTGATTTTCAACAATTTCACGAATACTTGTAACCTCGCTGATGCTGGTTACGGGAACGATTGTGGTTACCTCAACCTCTTTAATGATTTCCTTGATAACCTCAACTTCCTTGATAACTTCCTTAATGATTTCCTTGATCTGTTCGACTTCCTTGATGCTCGTGACCTCACGGATGCTTGTAACCTCGCTGATGCTGGTTACGGGAACAAGGCTTGTAACCTCGCTGATCCTTGTTACATCGCTGTATCTTGTGATGTCGCTGTATCTTGTAACGTCGTTATATCTTGTTACATAGGAAGGAACCTCGCTGTAACGTGTGATGTCACTGTACCTTGTGATGTCGCTGTAACGTGTGACATCGCTGTAACGTGTTACGTCATTAAATCTCGTTACGTCGTTATATCTTGTAACGTCGCTGACTCTCGTTACATCACTTACTCTTGTGACATCGCTGACTCTTGTGACATCGCTGACTCTTGTTACGTCGCTGTATCTGGTGATATCACTGTATCTCGTAATATCGCTGTATCTGGTGACGTCACTGTATCTTGTAACATCGTTGTATCTTGTTACGTCGTTATATCTTGTAACGTCGCTTATTCTTGTGATATCGCTTATTCTTGTAATATCGCTGACTCTTGTGACATCGCTGAATCGTGTTATGTCGCTGTATCTGGTGATATCAACGGGACGAACGCTTGTAACCTCACGCTCAATTTCCTTGATAACGGTTTCGATCCTTTCAACTCGCTGTTCGATAACCCTTGTAATCTCCTGAATACGCTCAAGATTTGTGATCTTAACGCTTGTAACCTCACGGATACTTGTGATTTCCTTTATGCCCGAGGTCGGCTGATTTCCGATGTCGATATCCGCATCAAGGATCTTATTGATCGCATCACGTATCTCTCTGAGCTTTTCTTTAATAAAGCTTACCTGACCGGGGGTGAGATCAAGCGTATTGATCGCCGTGCTGACCGCCTGAGTTTCTCTGTCCATCTTTTCGACGACCTTTTTCAGATCCTCGAAGTTTTTAATATCGTCAACCTCGGTGAGCATAGCGTTTTTGATCTGCTCGTCATATTCTCGTCTCTCGTTTATGTATGAAGAACATCCGAACATTACAGAGAGGAATATCAGAAGGAGAACAAGAATAATGAGGAGGATTCGGATAACAGCTTCTCTTTTCTTGACCTTTTTGGTCTCCCGTCTGACTCCGTATCGGCTCATGGGGTCCTGCTCGGGGGCAGTACCGTCGCCGTGAAGCTGATTTTTCTTATCTTTCTTAGCCAAGCCGATCCCTCCTTAGTTGATTTGCTTTTCCTTAATCTCCTCGCCGAAATAAGCTCCCGTGAACTGATCCGCACCCATCTTGTTAAGCAGATCGAACATTTCCTTGGACTCTATTCCGTCGACTCTGACCTGTGCATCTATCTTCTTGCAGAAATCTATGATTCCCTGCACCGTGTTCTGAACCTTTTCGCTCGTCATAATTCCGTCCAACAGGCTCTTGTGAAGACCGATATAATCAACATCGTAATGGGCAAGGTGAGTAAGGGAGGTATATTCAAGACCGAAGTCGTTGATTGAAACCTTGAGTCCCATCTCTCTGAATGCCGTAATGTTTTCAAGAACCTGATCCTTGACAGCTTCCAGAATACTTTCGTTTATGTCGAAGCAAAATCTGTCGGGTGCAATTTTATGTTTATCAAGAATTTTTTTGACCTGCGCCACAAAATTCTTTTTTGCAAAGCTTTTAACGGAAATCGGAACAATTATCGAGTTGAGGTCGGCCTCTCTCGCCTCACAGCGTTTGATCGCCTCGCAAGCCTCTTCGATCGCCCAGAGATTGAGCTGAACGATCTGGTTGGATTTTTCAGCGACGGGAACGAAAAGCTTCGGAAGCATAACTCCCATCACCTTGTCGTTAATGAGCGTCGATACCTCATAGTCAATCGCCATATTCAAGTGAATGTCAAAGACCGGTCTGTATCTGAGCTCGAGAGTTCTGAGCCTTTTGCCCGATCCGGTATTCTTTTTGTTTTCAGCCATATGCGACACTCTCCATTATGTAAAATCCGTTAAAAATTTGTGTGCTTGTTTTTGCAAATTAAAACATATACAATATATTGTATAACCTGAAAAAAGGGAACACTTCACCCATTGACACACTTTTGCATATATATTACTTTAACATATTGTCAATGAATAGTCAACAATTTTTTTATGAAAAAAAAACAAAAAATCATCATAAATATGCTTGCGTTATAATTCTGTTAAATAATATTACATTGACCGATAACCGTATTCATAACCTGCAAAACCGAAGCGATTTTTTCATTGGCTTTTTTGTATTCTTTTTTATCTCCGAGAATATATCTGCAAAAATCTCTCGCTTCCTCACTCATAAGGATATGCTTTTCGATCTCACCGACAAGTCTTTCACTCGTTCCGTCTTTGTAATGAACAACAACATCGGTCAGCTTTGAGACAGAACCGAAGGTCATTGTGCCGTTGTCACCGACAATCTGCGAGCCGCAGTAATCCTGCCCGATTTTTGAATAGGTCAGGGTAAGCTGTTTATCGCCGTAATCAAGTATCGCCGTGCCGTAGCCGTCGGCTCCCGTGGAAACGAAGCCTGCGGAAGAAATAATTCTTTCAGGCTCACCGAAGAAATCTATCGCAGGATAAAAGCAGTAAATGCCTAAATCACGAATACAGCCGGTCTTCATTTCCGGATTGAAAATGTTTGGATTTTCTCCTCTTGCAAGAGCCTCGTATTTGGAAGAAAGCTGAGAAAAATCGAAGTGAGCTGTTGAGATTTTTCCGAGGACTTTCAGCTTTTCTTTTATAAGCTCTGTGTGCGAGAGATGAAGCATCATTATCGCTTCCGTGTAGACGAGATTTTTTTCGTCGGCAAGCTTGCTCAATTCAAAAAATTCGTCGGGCGTTATTGTGATCGGCTTTTCGCAAAGCACGTGCTTTCCGTTTTCAAGCATCAGCTTGCTCTGTGAATAGTGCAGAGAGTTGGGACTGGCGATATACACGGCGTCTATATCGCTTTTTGCAAATTCCTCCAGATCCGTATATACGGGCGCACCTCCGAATTGATCGGCAAATTCCTTTCCTTTTTCATAAGTTCTCGAATACATCGCAGAGAACACAAAGCCGTCAACGAGGGCAGCTCCCTTAACAAACTCCTCGGCAATCCAGCCCGAGCCTATTACACCGAATTTAATCATAAAAAAACTCCTTTCGTTTTCAATTAATTATACAGCTAATTATACAGCAAAACGGATGTTTATTGCAATAAAAAAGATCCTGCAAAATGCAAGATCTTTCTGTAATTATTTTGAAGAATTTCCAAAGCTGACAACCTTGACGATTCCGATAAAACCGAGCGTAACAATTATCTGCATAAGCAGGACAAAAATCTGCGGCAGGTCACAGATAACATTCATCGCAGAAAGAATCAGAACAATGACAAAGCCCATCAGGATTCCGATCATTGTCAGCATACCCGACACCTTGAACATCTGCCTGAGATTGGAGGCAAGGCAAAGGCTTTTCATAAAAGTATAAGGCGTTCCGTCGTGAATTGCAACCGCACGGGCGGACATCTTAGGTCTGGATTTGTATTTCTTGAAGATCCTGCCCGATGACGAATTGAGAATTTTAATATTATTAAGTCTCATATCGTAACAGCTTGAGATCATCGCTTCCGTCACATTGGGATCGCAGTTTCTCACAAGTATGCTCACGCCGCTGTCACGCAGCTTTTTCAGGTAAGGACGAATACTTTCGTTCGGTGCATAGTCAACCACTATCATCGCCGCAAGCTTGTGAGCGATGCCGAGGTACATGACCTCGTGCCCTGCGATAAGATACTTGTCCTCGTCAACGGTTTCGGGGATCTGAATGTTGTGATTGACCATCATCATTCTGTTGCCGAGCACAACCTTCTGGCCGAAGATCCAGCCGGAAATACCCTGCTTCTCCTCATAGCTGAAGCTCTTGACTGCCGGAAGAAGATCACGGCGATTGACAACGACCTGATCAAACACTCCGGTCAGCGGGCCGCCCGATCGGATCACCATTGCCGCCGCATAAAGCATTGCGTCGTCAAGCCGAACATTTTTGAAATCCTTGAAGCCGTGCATAGTGCATGCCTTCTGATCAAAAAGATCCTTGCTGTCGATTATAATAACATTGGTTCTGCAAAGCTCGTTGACAGCGTCCTGGCAGGATATCATTCCGCCCTCCTTATTGAATTTGCGATTTATCACGCTCAGCGGAAATTCGTAAAGCAGACAGGCATATGCAGGAACGCACATTGAAAAAGTGATTGAAAACGCCGCAAAGCCTGTTGCAAAATCTCTCTTGACCGCCCACGCAACAATAAGATTTATCACGGAGAAAATCACCGTAAGCGGAAGAAGTATTCTGACAAGCTTGTCCGCCGAGGTTTCGCTCATACAAAGCTCGATGAGGTGAGCCGGGAATTTTGTCTTGCAGGAAAATCTGATTCTCGGACTTGTGTTCTTAACATTCTTCGCAAGCTCGACCGCATCCTTGTCGTCGGAAATTCCCTCGATACTGTAAAGCTTATCCTTGTTGTCGCCCGTACACATTTCCATGGCGTCAACGGTTCTTGAATGAACGATGTAATTGTTTACCTCGCTTATCAGGAGCAAAACAACTCCCGCACCCGAAAAAACGCTGACCGTGTTGTTGTCGGCAAAGTAAAAAATCAGCATGAGAAGATTCTGGAAGAAGCAAAGGATAGCCGAGATTGAAATCATCGTGTTGATATTTACTTTTTTCCTCTTAACCATTTCAAAGCTGCCGACTATTGTCTGGCTTGCGACAACAAGAGCAAGACACAGCAGAACAAAATTTGAAAAAATAGTAAGTATTCTGTCTCCGGCAATCGTTGTTGACGATGCGGAAAAAATGCTGATGATAACCGTGAGAGCAAGTATTACTCCAAGCCCGACAATTTTGTTGAGGGATTTTTTCTTCTGAGTGTTGAGATATCTTATAACCCGTCTTGAATCCTTAGTTTGAGAATACTCTATTCCGACAAAGCTTTCCGTTTCTTTTCTCCTCGGACGTTCCTCGTTGGAGGCAAAAAGCTCTCCGATCCTGTTGCTTTCGGGGTCAAGCCCGTAGGGATCTCCGTTTTCCTCCTTGTCTATCAGAGCGAACTTGCTGATTTTTTCCTTTCTCTTTTCAAACAGCTCCTTCTCCGCTTCGCTCTCGTCGATCTGTTCGGGGACTTCGTCCTCCGTTTCCATTCCGGTGAACACCATCTGACCATCCAATTCGGCATTGCGGATTTTGTTTTTGAAATCGCTTTCAATTTTTCCGTCGGAGCCGGCTGTCTTTTCGTCCTCTAAAGCGTCCTCCGCCGACATTATGATCGGTGCGCCCTCAAGATCCTCCTGCGCTTCGCCCTTTTTCATTACTATTCCGGGCTTCTCGATGCACATCTCCTTGGTAGGCTCCTTGATCGGGATCGACTTTGTTTTTCCGTCGTCAAAAACCGTAATGTTTTCTTCGTCACTGTCTGTTTCGGCTTCTTCAAGCTCCTCCTCAAAGTCATCGTCCGTTTCAAAGTCCTCGTCCTTTGCAGGATTTTTTTTGAATGTGCCGAAAAGCTTTTCGCTTGATTTTTTTATTTTTTCTGCAAGTGATGAAAAACTTTTTTTCGTTGAATCGAGAATATTTTCTTTGCGTTTCGGAGCTTCGTCATTCATTATTGACTTTAATCTTTCGTTGTTATCCGCAGCTTCATGCTCCTCGGAAATGTCAAAGATTTTTATGTCTTCGTCCGAAGCTTTTTCCGTCTCTTCAAAAATAAAGCTTTCGGCTTCCTCATCGGGCAGAAGCTCCGCTTCATCTTCGCCGTAGTTTTCGTCAACAGGCTCAGCTTCCTCCTGCAAAGCTTCCTCAATGTGTTCGGGAGTGTTATTATCAAGCTCCTCAAGCTGTTTTCCTCTGTCAGTCAGCTCAAGCAGGCGGTCGATATCCTCTTTCGACCAATTTCTTGCGTTGGTTTCTCCGCCGTTTTTCTCCTTGATGCTTTCGATCAATTCCAACAGTTCTTCGTTCGTTAATTCTGACAAGCTTCTCACCCCTTTGCTTTAATTCCCGATCGCTGTCTTGCAACCTCGTACATAAGCACTCCTGCCGCAACGGAGGCGTTGAGTGAATTTATTTTTCCTTTCATCGGCATTGAAACGACGAAATCGCATTTTTCTTTGACAAGTCGGCTTATACCCCTGCCCTCAGAGCCGATGACAAGACCTACGCCGCCGTCATAGTCAACCGAGCACCAGTTTTCGCCGTCCATATCCGCACCGTAAAACCATATGCCTTTTTCTTTCAGCTCCTCCATTGTCTGTGCGATATTGGCAACCCTGACAACGGGCACATATTCAACCGCTCCTGCCGAAGCCTTGCCGACAACGTAGCTCAGCGAAGCGTTTCTCCTCTTTGGAATAATAACTCCGTGTACTCCCGTCGCTTCGGCCGTTCTTAGCACAGCGCCGAGATTGTGCGGATCCTCCAGCTCATCACAAATAACGATAAACGGCTTTTCGCCCCTCTCCTCTGCAAGGGCGAAGATATCGTCCATGCTTGCATATTCATGGGACGCCGCATAAGCCGCAACGCCCTGATGAGAGGAGGAATTGCAGAGCATATCGAGCTTTTTCCTGTCAACTTCCTTGATGACAATTCCGAGACTGCGGCACTTTGCAAGTATCTGACCGATGGAGCCTGCCCTGTCGCCCTTTGAAACAAGCAGGGTGTCGATCGCTCTGCCGCTTTTTAGAGCCTCGGCAACCGCATTTCTGCCTATAATAAGATCGTCACGTTCCGTACGATTTTCTTTATCCATACTGAAAGTCATTCCTTTTTTCTGCTTTTGCTAATTGTATCATAAATCGGGGACAAAATACAAGACAAAACGGCGTATATTTTCAAAGTTCCTCAAATGTTCCCACAAAGCGCATTTTTCTTTCGACCTGTTTTTTGAATTAAGGGTTATAAAATATAGTAGGTATAAATAAAAAATCTGAAATGATAAAAAATATCGGGAGAAAATGCCATGATTAAAACAAGAGTAAAAAATTTCATAACCGTCAAAGCGGAAGAAAAGCCGACAAAGCTGAAATTCAAGCCTGTACTGAAAACTGCGCTGTCATTTATTTTTGGATTTTTAATGATGAATCCGTTTGTCACGGGAACGTTATCTCCGTTTTCCGTTTCGCTCATCGCCTCGCTGTCGGGTATTCAAAGCGTCTCCGCCGCCGTAGGCACGGTTATCGGCTCGTTCGTTTTTTTCGATGCAACGGACACGGTAAAATATCTTGCAGTCGCTCTTTTCTGCTGTATGATTAACGAGATATGCCACCGATACTTTGACGCCGAGCTAAACCGATACACGCCCTATGTAAATTCTTTTCTCAGTATGCTTGTCATAAGCGGCGCAATAATGTTTGCCACGGGATTTAATCTTGAAACATTTGTGACCGTCATTTATGAGTCCATGCTCTGCTGCGTCGGAACTTATATTTTTTTGCAGGGAAACGCTCTTGCTTTCGGAGAAAAAGATTTTGCACGGTTTACGACAAGGGAATATATGATAACCCTACTGGCGGCAGGAGTTTTGCTGATGCCGTTCTATAAATACACGGTGCTGAATTTTTCCTCCGTCGGAGTTGTATTTTCTTTCGTAATCCTGCTTCTCGGCAGGCTGAAAAGCGGAAACGGCGGCACGCTTGCAGGAGTGTGCGCCGGTATCTGCGTTGGACTGAGCGGTCAGGTAACCTTTCTCGGCGCAGGGTACGCCCTTGCAGGACTTCTCTGCGGTGAGCTTTCACGCAAAAGCAAATATCTTTCCGCTGTCGGCTTTATCGGCTGTGTTTCCGTCTGTGCGATGATAGATTCCACTCTCAAGGCATATCTTGCGATTGCCGAAGCCGCTGTTGCCTGTGCTGTTTTTCTTCTTCTGCCCGACCGTTTTTATTCCGAGCTTTCGGAAAAGATGAATCTGCCTGCGCCCGTATACATAAAAAGCGACAACAGCCGTGTGCTGACCAAAAGACTTTCCGACGCATCCGAGGCAATCACCGAGCTTTCCGACTGCGTGGACACGGTTCAGCGCACCTTTGCTCCTCAGCACGAAAAGGAGCTTAAACTCGCAATAAAATCTGCGTGGGATAAGGTCTGCGAAAACTGCGACCTGAAAAAAAGCTGTCGTGAGGAAATCCGCTGTCCCTCCGACGAGACAATAGAAAAAATTACTCAGGCATTGTCAAGTCACGCACAGCTTTGCGAAATTCATTTCCCGAAAAACTTTTCCGAATCCTGCTACTGCTTCGACGAGATGAAAGAAAAAATCAACCTCCGTTATCTTTGTTATACCGCTTCGCTCGGAGCGCAGGGCAAGGTGGATCAGATGCAGGGGCTGATGTCCGACCAATTCAAAAGCATGGCGGATATTCTCAGGGACATCGCCTGCGACTTTGACGAGGATCACAGCTTCAATGCGGAGATCACCGAGATTTGCAGTACGGAGGCAAGAGAATCGGGGCTGAACACGATCGGCTGTGAAAGCTACCTCGACAAATTCGGCAGAGTGAATATCAGTCTGAACATTTCACGTCCGAGGGAAAACTTCAACGTCACTCGGTTTACCGAAGCTCTTTCGATGGCAACGGGATCAACGCTCGACCTGCCCGAAATTGACGACAGGGGCGACGAGTGTACGCTGAAATTCAGTCAGGAGATGATATTCGGCGTTGACGTCGGAGCGTTCAGCCGTTCGACAGACGATATAAAGGTCTGCGGCGATTATTACAGAAGCTTCCGTGACGCAAACGGCAGACACATCACCGTTCTCAGCGACGGTATGGGTACGGGAAGCCGTGCGGCGGTTGATTCGGCAATGGCGGCGGAGCTTTTCTCCAAGCTGATAAAATCGGGACTTAGCTTTGACTGCGCCCTGCCTATTGCAAACTCCGCCCTGCTTGTGAAAAGCTCGGACGAATCGCTCGCAACCCTCGACGTAATATGCGTTGACCTTTACACGGGAAAAACGGATTTTATGAAGGCAGGCGCCGCCGTGACCTATATCCGTCACCGTGACAGCGTTGCCGCACTTGAGCAGGCTTCTCTGCCGATAGGAATTTTGCGTGAGATCAGTTTTTCCAAAGCGACGGCTAAGCTCGACAGCGGAGATATAATACTTATGGTTTCCGACGGAATACTCGGAGACTGCAACGGATGGATTCAGCAGGAGCTGAAGCTCTGGGATATGAGCAAAAGTCCGAGAGAGCTTGCCGAGTATATTGTTAACTCAGCCTGTGAGCGCAAGCTTGGCAAGCACCGTGACGATATGACTGCCGTTGCGATTTATATAAAAGCAAACGTATAAAGGGGGCTGTTGCATTAAGATGAAGAAGCCGTTTTCTTCCGATGCCCGGCGTATGTGTATACGTCAAATCGGAAAAAACGGCTAAAAAGAAACATTAAATATTATAATTTGTTCTTAATAAGAAATGTCAAGGCTTGTATCGGTAAGAACTCCAATACAAGCCTTTCAATTTAATTGTTGTTTCTTTTGTTCTTCGCTTAGTGCGACAGTCCCATCTGTTTAGTGTTATTTAAAATACATATCCTGCGATAAGTTTAAGAAGTGCAAACGGGATATACTTCAGAGCGCAGGTGATCTGTTCCCAGACATTCTTTGAAGCATACATATTATAATGGTTCATTGCCATCTTGCTTGAGCCGAAGATATCCTTCCACTGAATGAGATGAGTTTCATATGTTGAGGTATCATTCTCGTCAATGTCGATAACTCTGAACGCTCTGTCCTCGTTGCCGTAGCTTGAGAAAGTGAAGCCGGGAGTTGCAACAAGGTCAACGCCCTGATAGCTGACCTCAAAGCTGTTGTTATGGTCATGACCGAAGAACATTGCAACAACGTCGCCCTGATCACGCATTGCCGTAAACTCCTTGCTGTCTCTTGTGCCGGGGCACGGCCACTCCTTGAAGTAACCTGTCTTGTAGCACTCGTCCTTAAACTTGTAGAATGTACCGTTATTCGGCATTGAGTTCGGAGTACCCTCCGGACACTCCTCAAGAGCATCAAGAATTTCTCTTACGATAATGTGCTGGAAAGCCATTGACGGAACGGGCTGACCGCCGTTAGCCGCTTTAAGCTCGTTTGACTTGTTGACATACCACTCAACCTGATCGTCGTGAACATAGTCGTATCCGCCCAGCTCCTCGTCATAGGTGTTGGAGTCAACCATCCAGAGATTGTAAGCTACCTTATATGCGTTTGTTGAAGAATAGATCGGAAGATTATGAGTGCCGCAGCCGTAAAGCTCAGGCTCTGCGTCATAACCTACAAAGCAATCATATTCCTGATACATCTCAAGTATTTCTTCCTTGGTGACCTTTATGCCTTCATCGTCATGGTTGCCGAAAGTCATTGTAACGGGGATGCCGTACTTCTCAAAGATCGACATATACTCGTCGATAGCTTTCTTTGCAAGAGCCTTGTCGACACAGCCGAGCACGTTTGTACCTGTTGAATAGCCTGCAAAGTTGTCACCTGTGAGTACGATAAGGTCTGGCTGTTCCTTTTCAATAGCCGCCTTGATAAAATCCTTTACAACGGTGTTGAGTGAAAAGTTGTCCTGAAGGTCTGCCATTTGCATAATTCTGAACTTTCCGTCAGCGTTAAAGCGAAGCGACGGATCTGATTTTTTTGCCGAAATGCCGATTGCAAAGGTCGAGAAAAGCATAACGGCGGCCACAATGATTGACAGTGCTTTTTTCATGGTTGTTCTCCTCTCAGTATGTGTGTTCGCACAATTCATTAATTTTATCTCTCAGCCTGAGGAAATCCTCGAGCGCCTGAGGCTTATTGTTGGGGTTGCGAAGCAGGGCGGCGGGGTGGAATGTGCCCATCATAAGCACGCCGTTTTTCTCGATAAACTCTCCGTGCTGTTTCGTAACCTTGAAATCCGGACCGATAAGCCGCTGTGCGGAAATTCTTCCGACGCAGACAATGATCTTCGGTCTCATCAGCCGCACCTGTTCCCTGAGCCACGTTATGCAGGCGTCCTGCTCCTCGGGCTTGGGATCACGGTTGTGCGGCGGTCTGCATTTGACCATATTTGCTATGTAAATATTTTTCTTCCTGTCAAGTCCGATTGCGTCGAGGTATTTGTCAAGGAGCTGTCCGCTTCTGCCGACGAAAGGCTCACCCTTGAGATCCTCCTGTTCGCCGGGTCCCTCGCCGATAAAAAGCACCTCGGCTTTTTCATTTCCGACGCCGAAAACAAGATTTGTTCTTGTTGCGCCAAGCTCACACCTTTGGCAACCCATGCACTCGTGTTTCAGCTCGTCCCAGTTGTTATACATCACCGCACCTCTTTCGCATCGGATTTTATCTGACGGGCAAGCTCGTCAAAGGAGGAAAACTTCTTTTCAGGTCTAATGAATTTTATCAGCCTGACATCGACGTTTTCGCCGTAAATATCTCTGTCAAAATCCAGAATGTGTGTTTCGCTCAGAATTTTTTCCGTACCGACGGTCGGACGTTTTCCGACATTCGTAACTCCCTTAAACTTTTCGCCTTTCACGGTAACAACGGACTGATAAACACCGAATCTCGGCATCGCAAGCTCCTCGGGAATAATCTGATTGATCGTCGGGAAGCCGAGTACACGACCTCTCTTGTCGCCGTCGATAACACGGGAGGAAAATCCAAACGGGCGACCGAGCATTTTATTTGCTTTTTCGATTTCACCGTTTTCAATAAAAGCTCTGATCTTTGTCGAGCTTACCGCACAGCGGTCAACATCGACCTCGCCCGACACCCTGCATTGCAGTCCGAGCCTTCCGCAGATTTCACTCATCGTCTGCGCCGTGCCCAAAGCGCCCTTGCCGAAGCGGTAATTGTAGCCGCAGCATACAGCCGCCGCACCGAGCCTGCCGACAAGAATTTTTTCAACAAAATCTGACGGCGAAAGATCCCTTATTTCATTAAAAACAAGCGTTTCAATTCCTAATCCGTTTTCATTTATAATACGGTTGCGTTCCGTCACGGTCATAAGCATCGCAGGAGCCTTGCCCGTAATCGCTTTAAGGCTGTGCTCGTCAAAGAGAACGGCAACGGGCAGAAGCCCCTCGCTTTCAAAGCTCTTTGCCGCTTCGAGCACCGCCATATGACCGACGTGCATACCGTCAAAGTTGCCGAGAGCAACCGCTGTTCTGTTTGCATTGTTTCCGTCTGTCATAAGCTCACCGAATTTATTATATATAATAATGTATTATTTTTTCCTGAACATCTGCTTCATTCTCAGCTCCTTGGAAAGCACACGCTTGCGGAGTCTGAGTGATTCGGGCGTTACCTCAAGAAGCTCATCGTCCTTGATGAACTCCATTGACTGCTCAAGGCTGAGTGTTGAATGGGGAACAAGACGAAGTGCGTCATCGCTTCCTGCGGCTCTGGTATTGGTCATCTGCTTTTTCTTGCAGACGTTGCAGACGATGTCCTCGTTTCTTGAACATTCGCCGACTATCATACCCTCATAAACCTCAACGCCCGGTCCGATGAACAGACGTCCTCTGTCCTGAGTGTTGAAAAGACCGTAGCCCGTGCTTGTGCCTGTTTCGTGAACGACAATCGAGCCTCGTTCTCTTGTCTGGATATCGCCCTTGTAAGGCTCATAGCCTGCAAAGAGCTGATTCATTATTCCGTTTCCGTTCGTGTCCGTCATAAACTCCGAGCGGTAGCCGATAAGTCCCCTTGACGGGATTTTAAACTCAAGGTGAGTAGCTCCGCCGTCTCTCGAACCCATATTTTCAAGCTCGCCCCTGCGTGAGCCGAGCTTTTCGATAACCGAGCCGACATACTGTTCGGGAACTTCGATAATAAGCAGCTCCATCGGCTCGCAGAGCTGACCGTTTATTGTTTTATAGATAACCTCGGGGCGTGAAACCTGGAACTCATAGCCCTGACGGCGCATTGTTTCAATAAGAATGGAGAGATGAAGCTCGCCTCGTCCCGACACCTTGAAGGTATCCGTGGAGTCGGTCTCCTCAACCCTCATGCTGACGTTTGTTTCGACCTCCTTGAAAAGTCGGTCACGGAGGTTTCTCGATGTGACAAACTTGCCCTCACGACCTGCAAACGGACTGTCGTTGACGATGAAATTCATTGAAATTGTCGGCTCGTCGATTTTGACAAACGGGAGCGGCTCAATACATTCGGGATCGCAGGCGGTTTCTCCGATCTCGATATCCGCAATGCCCGAAACGCATACGATATCGCCCATCATTGCGCTTTCAACCTCAACTCTTTTAAGTCCCTCAAACTGATAAAGCCTTGAGATTTTAACATTCTCCTGCTCACCGTCCTGCTTGCAGAGTACAACGCTTTCGCCACGGAGAATTTTTCCTCTTTCAACTCTGCCTACGCCGATCCTGCCGATGTAATCGTCATAATCAAGGCTTGAGAAAAGTATCTGTAACGGTCCGTCAATTTCTCCGTCAGGAGCGTCGATATGCTCAAGTATAGCGTCAAGAAGCGGTCTCATATCGCCCTCACGAACAGTCGGATCAAGCGAGGAATAGCCGTCCTTTGCCGAAGCATAGACAACGGGAAATTCTATCTGATCCTCGTCCGCACCAAGCTCGATGAAAAGGTCAAGCACCTCGTCAATTACCTCATCAGGTCTTGCTCCGGGACGGTCGATCTTGTTGACTACAACAAGAACCTTCTTTTTGAGATTGAGAGCCTTTTTAAGAACAAATCTTGTCTGCGGCATACAGCCCTCGAAAGCGTCAACAAGGAGCAGAACTCCGTCAACCATCATCAGGATACGCTCAACCTCTCCGCCGAAATCGGCGTGACCGGGGGTATCAACAATATTTATCTTTGTGTTTTTGTAATGAACCGATGTGTTTTTGGAAAGGATTGTAATTCCACGCTCTCTTTCAAGGTCGTTGGAATCCATAACCCTCTCCTGAACCTGCTCGTTCTCACGGAATGTACCGCTCTGTTTGAGAAGCTCGTCAACAAGCGTTGTCTTGCCGTGGTCGACGTGAGCAATAATTGCAACGTTTCTGAGGTTTTCTCTTTTTGACATAGTATCACCTTTCGTAATCCCGTGGTTCGAGTTCTTGCAAAGTCCGGCAAAGCTTGCGTAGATTTTGCAAAAATTCGAGCCACTTAACTTTATGATTAGTATATTTTAATATATTATCTGTTCATAGTCAAGTTTTATAATCCGAAATTTTATTCTGAAAAATGCGATTTGTTTTACTTTTTTATTATTATGACTTAATATTGTTTAATAGAGATTGAATTTTCATTTACAGTCTGCTATAATTAAAAAAATAAGTCATAAGGATGTAAGCGGAAAGAATGAATCATACGGTTGTAAAAAAGAGAAAAAGAAAAAAAATAGATTCAAAAAGAATAATTATCGTTATGCTTTCGCTGGCTGTGCTTTTTGCCGCACTTGCGGTGATAATCCACCTGACAACAAGGGTAACGAACGAATCCTATGCAAAATGTGCTGTCGGTGATGTCAACGGAGACGGAAAGATCAATTCCGCCGACTCGGTTTGTATAATCAAAAATATGATCGGTGAACAGGAGCTTTTTGATAATCAGCTCAAGCTTGCAGATGTCAACTCCGACGGAATCGTCAATTCAACCGATGCTCTGCTTATTCTCAGATATTCGGTCGGCGACATCTCGTCAATCCCTTACGACGCTCAGAAGGAACAGCTTCTTAACAGCTCGCTGAAGCGCAAGCAGACCGTCACCGCCGGCAAATTTACCTCGACGGCGCAGATTGTCAACGAATGGGATAACAACGACGGCACTCATTCATATCAGGTGAACCTGACGATCCGAAACGATTCCGACAGCGACTCCGGCTCATGGAAGGCGGCAATAAGCTTTGACAAGGAAATTGTTTCGCTCTCTAAAAGCTGGGACTGCAACACCTTTGTCGAGGGCAAAAGCGTAACCCTCGGCGGTGAGGATATTGCGGCAGGAGAAACGGCAAACTGCGGATTTATTTTTTCCGCTGAAAAAGATATAATTTTAACTAAATTGACAGTGAGGTAAAAAAAGCTATGCAAAAAATCGGAAAAAGAATATTGTCAATTCTTCTCACGGTAATTATCGCCGTTTCTTCGTGCGTTATTGCTGCAAATGCCGAAACGGATTCCGTGATAACAAAGGTTGACAGCTTTGAAGCCGCAGCCGAGGAGCTAACCAACAGCAAGCACGTTGACGAGCTTGAAAAGGACGAGGTCTACCCGACAATTCTCATCCACGGCATCGGTCAGTCAAGAACCTTTATGCTTGACGAGGACGGCAACGACGCTGTTGATCCCGACGGCAAGAAAATCACCGGATGGCCGATCTATTTCTATGTTCCGGAGCTTGTTTTCAAGCTTGTTGTTCCGCTTCTTGCTTCTCTTATTACACAAAAGGACTGCGGCCTTTCCAAAAAGGCTTATGATGCGGTTTACGACGCTGTCGATTATCTGGCTTTCAATGATGACGGCACTCCCAAGAACAATTTCCGTGTAGAGGGTTACGATAACAGATCGGCCGCCGAATGTACCGAGGAGGAAAAGGCCGTCATCTTCGACCATGTTCCGATCAAAAACTATACCGATAAGGTCGGTGAAGAAAACCTCTATTACTACGCCTACAACTCTTTCGGCGATATCTATCAGATCGTTGACGGACTTGAGGAAATCATTGAGAAGGCAAAGAAAGACACCGGTAAAGATAAGGTCAATCTTCTTCCGATAAGCCTCGGCGGCGCAATTTCCGTCGCTTATATCGGAGAGCATCCGAAATGTGAGGATATCAACAAAATCGTCCTTATCGTTCCTGCCGCAGACGGCTCCGAGATCGTCGGCAAGGTTATGCTCGGTCAGCTTGATTACAGCGACGCAGGACTTTACAGAAATATGTTCACAAAGCTTGTCGGAGAGGACAACTATACAGGCTGGCTTATAAATATCGGTATCAGAATCCTTCCTAAGAACGTCGTTATCGGACTTCTTAAAGCTATCGCCGCAGGTCTTTCGGACTCCGCTTTGTCTCGTGTAACAAATATGTGGGGACTTGTTCCGTCCTCTATGTATGACGAGCTTGCCGAAAGGTATCTTGTTGAGGGAACAAAGTTTGCCTCGGATGTTGAGAAATTCCACAATGCTCAGTTAAATTACATAAGCAACCTTAAAGCCGCCGCCAAAAACGGAGTTAAGATTTATGATGTCTGCGCCTACGGTCTTGAGCTTTATAGCCTCATTGATTCAAATTCCAATTCGGATAAGATAATCCACTCCGCTTCGACCTCTCTTGGTGCGACGTTCAGCAATGTACACGAGAAGCTTCCCGAGGGCTACACTCAGCAGAAGCTGACCGGAACAAACTTCATCTCTCCCGACGGTCAGGTTGACGCTTCCACCTGCGCCTTCCCTTACACCACATGGTTCTTCGGAAATCAGAGCCATGAGGAGCTTGCACATAATGATGTTGTTATTTCGCTTGCAACCGATCTTCTTGTCGTAAAGGATATGGATGTTTTCACAACGGTTGAATATCCTCAGTTCAACGGTCACAGAAACACGCATGATCTCATCAAGTATATCGAGGAGGCAGAGGCAGTCGATCTCTCAGCCCTCAGCACAGAGAATGCCGAAAAGTTGACAGCCGCACTTGACAAGGCAAAGGCTATCCTTGCGACAACAATAATCGTTGAGGGTGAAGCCGAAGCCGCCGAAAACGAGCTTTACAATGCCCTTGCCGATATCGGTCTGTATGAGAAAAAGGACAACACCAAGGACAATATTCTTCTTGTTGTCTGCAAAACGGCAAGTGAGCTTATCTATCGCTATTTCGGACCGAGAGGCTTCTCCGATCCTTACGGCGTGTAACCGAATATTTT
>JAEDFL010000039.1 GCA_016292785.1 Clostridiaceae bacterium
ACAATCTTTATATCGTTATTTTGTGCAACTTTTTTCTTCGCTCTTAAGTTAATGACATTGCCCTCAAGGGGAAGGCTTTTGAATATTCAAGCAAAGATGAACATCAGCGCAGAGGAGAGGACAATACAAAAAAGATAGTGCAGTTTGACAGAAAAGCTGCTGCCGAGACACTCAAAAAATGCGGTTGTTCTGACAGCGTCGGGGTGTTCGGAAAGGTATTTCGGAAGTGCCTTTTTTGCTCCGATAACGCTGAGAAATACCGTTTCAAGGAAATAGGACAGACAATAAATTATAAAGGTCGATTTGTATCCGTAGCTTATGCCCGTGACAAAAGGCAGTAAGCTCAGAATGACCGTCAAAGAAACAGAGATGCAGACCGCAATTCCCGAATGTTTGTATTTTTCCTGCGGCAATGAAACAAAGCAGAACTCCTCAACTCCTGCCCAGAGCAGAAGCGAAAACGAGGCGAAAACAGCGGCTTGTTTCGCTCCGAGCAAGCAGAGGCAAAGGACGCTGTACGAAAACAGAGGTCTGCGGCAAAGAGTGACAAGACGGCTGAATTTTTCGCTCGGATTTTTAATGCAATGATGCAGAGCGTCAAGCACGATCAATGCAATCCACAAAGCGGAGAGGACTGCGGAAAGATCAAACCGATCGAAAATTTCCGAAAGGGGAGACCAGATTCCTCCGTTAAATTCTATGACACGGTAATAGGAGAAAAGTATGCTTCGACTTGAAAAGAAGCCGATCAGTATTCCGAGACTGCCGAGCGCACCATAGGAAAACTCCATAATCTTCCAGTTGTCGATTTTTCCTCTTTCCTGAAATTTTCCGAAGAAGTATTTATTGTTTCGTCTCTGAGGAAAAAGGGTGTATGCGTTGAGAAAGTTGGAAATAAGCCAGCCGACGCTTCCGCTGACCGTTCCGCAGAAAATCAGCTTTAATGAAAAGAAATCGTGACGTAAGATCATAAAACCGATCATCGTCAGCATTATTCCCCAAAGTCCGCCCCATTCCTCCTGACTTGTATCGGAAAAATAATAACGTGGGAATACCTTTTTGTCGGGATCGAGCGGCTTGTTAAGAAGCCTTACTCCGAGATATCTCATAATCACGGCAATCACAAGCATGAGCGGAATATCTGCCGCTTTGTAATAGCATCCCGTTGCCGCAGTATAGCTCATTCCGATAAATCCGCCGGCAATTCCGAACCATGCCGCTCCCTTTATTCCGAGACCGAGGTTGTGCTTTTTGACATCACGGCGGTTTATGTATTTCTCGCCCCAATAAAGCTTCGCCATTGTCTGGGCATACGGCTCTGTTCCGCCCATAAACATTGCGGCGGCACCTACAGCGGCAAAGACGAAGAAATTATCTTTTATGATCTCACAGCCTGAAAAAACGGCAAGGCAAAGACCGAGCACCGCACCCGGAAGCATTGCGCCCTCCTCACCGCCGATGAGGTCGCCTCTCATTCCCCAGGCGTAGCTCACCGCCGTCAGGGTGACGGCAAAAGCGATAACAACCGTGAAAGCGGACATTAAAATCGCCTCCTCAATTTTTATATTTTTATTATAACAGCACAGATTTATCTGCACAAGAAAAATCTGCAAAAAATCACTTTTTTCTATTGACAAACCTCAAAATAGGCATTATAATATAGAAAATTTTCAGGTGGGAGGAAGCTTCGATGTTGAACAATAAAATATACAATCGATTTTATTACTTTTATTACCATCAATGCGGCCTTTCTTCCTTTAAAAAACTCGGCTGATCTGATGGCTTTTTCGCCGTTGCCGAAAAATAAAGTGTAGAGACACCGCATAGAAAATTCGTGAGAATGAACTATGCGGGTTTTTTTATGCAAATTTCTGAAAACGAGGGATATTCAATGAACAATCTGCAAAACGCAAGAAGAACGATCGAAAAGATTGACGCCGAAATGGCGGAGCTTTTCGAAAAGAGAATGAAAGCGGCGGAAACCGTCGCTGGGTTTAAAAAGGAAAACGCATTGCCTATTGAGGATAAAAAGCGTGAGGCCGAATTGACAGCGAAAAACTGCGAGTTTGTTTCATTTGAATACCGCCCGTATTATGAAAGCTTCATCGAAAACGTTATGGACGTTTCCAAAAAATATCAGAAGCGTCTTCTTGAGGGTATGAGAATTGCATACAGCGGAGTGGAGGGTGCCTTTGCCCACATTGCCGCAATGAGGATCTTCAAATGCGGTGAAACGGTGTCCTGTCCCGACTTCGACAGCGCATACAAGGCGGTCGAGGACGGAGAGTGCGACTGTGCCGTTCTGCCGATAGAGAATAGCTATGCAGGTGACGTTGACCGTGTGCTTGACCTTGCTTTTCACGGCAAGCTCTCCGTTTCGGGCATCTACGATATGCCCCTCGGTCAGAGCCTGCTTGCAAAGCCGGGCACAAATATGGAGGATATCACAGAGGTCAGAAGTCATCCGCAGGCTCTTTCCCAGTGTATGCCTTATCTCAAGGAGCACGGCTGGAAGCTGACTCAGGCGGTCAACACCGCTGTTGCGGCTAAGTCCGTTGCAGAGGGCGATAGAAGTGACGTTGCCGTTGTTGCCTCCAAGGATGCGGCTGAGCTTTACGGCTTGAAGATTTTGCAGGAGGATATAAACGAAAACAAGAAAAATACAACGAGATTTGCGGTGTTCACAAGGTCTGAATTGAAGGTAACTCCAAAGGACGAGCATTTCCTTATTATGTTCACGACCAAGAACGAGCCCGGCTCCCTCGGCGGCGCAATCGCCGTTATCGGTGAATACAGGTTTAATCTGAGAAGCCTTAAAAGCCGTCCGACGGGTAATGCGAACTGGGAATACTATTTTTATGCCGAGGGCGAGGGCAATATCGACTCCCTTGACGGCAGAAAGATGATACACGACTTAAAGAAGCTTTGTGAGAATGTTAAAATTCTCGGCAGCTTTTCGGACGAGAAGATCCTTGACGAAAGGAGAGCTAAATAATGAGCGTTTTGCATATGGAGCTTGGAGCAAACAGCTATGACATAACCGTTGAACGCGGTGCGCTGAACAGAGCAGGCGAGCTGTTGAAGCTTGAAAGAAAGGTGCTTATAGTGACCGATGACGGCGTACCGAAGGAATATGCCGAAAAAATTGCCTCCTTTTGTGCCGAGCCGCACATAGTCACCCTCCCGATGGGCGAGCAGAACAAGTGTATGAAAACATATTCCGATCTGCTTGAGGTTATGGTGAAAAACGAATTTGACCGCAACGACTGCGTGGTAGCCGTCGGCGGCGGAGTTATGGGCGATCTTGCAGGTTTTGTCGCTTCAACCTATATGAGGGGTGTTGACTTCTACAATGTCCCGACAACCCTCCTTTCTCAGATTGATTCTTCAATCGGCGGCAAGGTTGCCGTGGATTTTGCAGGATATAAAAATCTTGTCGGTGCGTTTTATCAGCCGAAAGCCGTGCTGATAGATCCGAATGTTCTCTCGACTCTTTCGTCAAGGCAGTTTGCCTGCGGAATGGCGGAGGCGGTGAAGATGTTCGCAACCTTTAATGCAAAGATGTTTGAAGCGGTCGAGAAAAATCCCGATGAGGATATTGATAAGATAATAATTGAAGCTCTCAAAATCAAAAGAGACGTTGTTGAAAAGGATGAAAAGGAAAAGGGACTTCGCAAGGTGCTGAACTTCGGACACACGGTCGGTCACGCTATAGAGAGTATCGAGGAAAACAGCGATTATCCGCTGTTCCACGGCGAATGTGTGGGTATCGGAATGCTCTGCCTGAGCAGTCCCGAGGTCGCAGGACGGCTCAGACGCATACTTCACAGAATGGATATCCCGACCTCATGGAGAGGCGGAGAAGAAGAGCTGAAAGCCGCTATGCTCCACGACAAGAAAGCCAAGGGCGACAGAATAACGGTCATAAAGGTTGACACGGTAGGAACCTTTAAAGAGGAAAAGCTGACGGTTGATGAGATCGTAAAACGGTGCGGGGAGGTGCTTGTGCTGTCATGAAGAATACATTCGGAAATGTGCTTACGGTAACCTTGTTCGGCGAGAGCCACGGCGAAGCTATCGGAGCGGTGATAGACGGCATTGCTCCCGGAGTGAAGATAGACAAGGATTATATTGACACAAAAATGGCTCTGCGCAGACCGAGCGGAAAAATCTCGACCGCTCGCAGCGAAAAGGACGAGATCGTTTTTGAAAGCGGAGTTTACGAAGGACACACAACCGGAACGCCGATCTGTATGGTTATCAAAAATGCCGACACTCACAGCTCGGATTATTCCTCCCTTGCAGGCAAGGCGAGACCGGGACACGCCGATTTTCCTGCGTTTTGCAAGTATCACGGCTTTGAGGACGCAAGGGGCGGCGGTCATTTCAGCGGAAGAATTACTGCGGCTCTCGTTGCCGCAGGCGCAATAGTTCAAAGTGCGCTGAAAGAAAAAGGAATTGCAATCGGTACGCATATCAGCCGCCTTGCAGGAATCAGCGACGATAAGATGAATCCTGCGGAAGATGTTGAAAAACTTGAAAATATGGAGTTTCCGCTTGTTGACAGAAGCCTTGAGGAAAAGATGAAAGCGGCTATTATGCAGGCGAGAGTCGAGGGCGACAGCGTCGGAGGAATCCTTGAAACGGCTGTTGTCGGTATGCCTGCCGGAGTGGGTGAGCCGTGGTTTGACACGGTTGAAGGTCTGCTTTCTCATGCTCTTTTCTCCGTTCCTGCGGTCAAGGGAGTTGAGTTCGGTGACGGCTTTGCCCTTGCCGATATGAGAGGAAGCGAGTCCAACGACGCTTACCGTGTTGACGAAAGCGGCAGGATAATTACCGAAACCAACAGCAACGGCGGAATAGGCGGAGGTATTACAAACGGACAGCCGATAGTTTTCCGCTGTGCAGTCAAGCCGACTCCGTCAATAGTTAAAAAGCAGGACACGGTCGATTTCGTCAATGTATGCAATACGGAAATTGCAATAAAGGGCAGGCACGATCCCTGCATAGTCCACCGTGCGAGAGCGGTTGTTGACGCAGTAACTGCGTTGACTCTGGCGGATATGCTCAGTCTGAGATTCGGCACGGACTGGCTTGCGAGGTAACGGTATGGAGTACGGATGTATAGGAAAAAAACTCGGTCACAGCTTTTCGGCTGTCATTCATGCGAAGCTCGGCGATTATGATTACCGGCTTGTCGAGCTGACGGAGGACGAGCTGACCGAATTTATGAAAAAAAAGAATTTTAAGGGCATCAACGTTACGATACCTTATAAGGAAACGGTGATTCCGTTCCTCGATCACATAGATGTTTCGGCAAGTCAGATTGGAGCGGTCAACACGATAGTCAATGAAAACGGCGTGCTGACAGGCTATAACACCGATTTTTACGGTATGACTCAGCTTCTGAAAAAAGGCGGAATTGATGTTGACGGAAAGAACGTTTACATTCTCGGAACGGGCGGAACGTCAAAAACGGCAAGAGCAGTTGCGGCGTCACTCGGAGCAAAGGAGATTTACGTCGTTTCGAGAAATCCGAAAAGCGGTGAAATTTCCTATGATGATATGAATGCGAACGCAGAGAATGTTGAGGTTATCATAAATACCACGCCTGTCGGAATGTTCCCTAAGCCCGACGCTTCTGCGGTCGAGCCGTCGCATTTTTCCAATCTCAGCGGAGCGGCGGACGCTGTTTACAATCCGCTGACGACTGAATTTATCAGCAAAGTCAAAGCCTGCAAGGCGAACGCCGTAAACGGTCTTTATATGCTTGTCGCTCAGGCGGCAAGTGCGGCGGAGCTGTTTTTTAGCGACGGAACCATGACTTCAAAAACCGATGAAGTCTTTGCCGAAATATATAAAGAAAAGCTTAACGTTGTGCTTATCGGTATGCCGGGAAGCGGCAAGACAACGATCGGTAAGCTCGTTGCAAAGAGCCTCGGCAGGGAGTTTTATGATACGGACGAGGTATTTGTGACAGAGGAGCAAACTACAATTTCCGATTACTTTGCATCTCATACCGAGAAGGATTTTCGTGACAGGGAAAGCGAGATTGTCGCAAATCTCGGAGCGAAGAACTCCCTTGTCATCGCCACGGGCGGCGGAGCTGTCCTCAGAGAGGAGAATATAAGACATCTCAAACAAAACGGAGTTATCTTCTTCCTTGACCGTGATGTTGAAAATATTGTTCCTACCTCGGATAGACCTCTCGGCAGCAGCAGGGAAGCGATAGAAAAAAGATACCGTGAACGTTATCCGATATATTGCTCGGCGGCGGATATAAGGCTTGATTCCAATTCCTGTGTTGATACGGTCGCCGCAAATCTTGCAGAAGAATTTAACGGCTTTTGCCGAAAGGAGCAGTTATGAAGATATTAGTTATTAACGGACCGAATTTGAATATGCTCGGCATCAGAGAGCCTGACATCTACGGCAGAGAAACATATTCGGATCTGCTGGAGAAGATAAAGCGTCACGCTGACGAAAAGGGAGTTGAGGTTGAGTTTTTTCAGTCCAACCATGAGGGCAGTATCGTTGATAAAATTCAGGAATCATACGGAAAGACAGACGGCATAGTCCTGAATCCCGGCGCCTACACCCACACGAGCGTTGCAATTCCCGATGCATTGAAGGCTGTCGGAATACCGACCGTTGAGGTACACATCTCCGATGTTGACACCCGTGAGGAATTTCGTCAGATCAGCTATGTTCGACCGTGCTGTGTTGCGTGTGTAAAGGGGCAGGGGACGGACGGTTACTGCGAAGCGATAGATATTCTGCTCGGCTGAAATTGTCCACAGCACATTTTTCGCTCGGGGCAGTATCTCATACAGCACTGAATAGAAAATCAGACTCAACCAAAAGGATTGGTAAATATGAATGTAAAGATTAGAACGGGGACGGCTTCGGGCGAGGTGAAAATACCCTCGTCCAAGAGCGTTGCTCACCGTTTGCTGATAAATGCCGCCTTGACAGACGGCAAAACTGTACTCGAGGATCTTTCTCTGAACGAGGACATCAGCGCAACGATAGATTGTCTGAGAGCTCTCGGCGCAAAAATCGAATTGCCGCAGGACGGTATATGCGAGGTCACGGGAGCTTCGGAAAAGCCTGTTGACGAGGTGCGAAGACTTTATTGCAGAGAGAGCGGAAGCACGCTTAGGTTTATGCTTCCTCTTTGTCTCGACGGAGTGAAAACAGAGCTTTACGGCTCGCCGAGGCTCATCGAAAGACCTCACTCCGTTTACCGTGAAATCTGCGAAAAGAACGGCTTTCTCTGGCAGTCCGACGGTGAAAAAATCACCGTACAGGGGAAATTGACGTCAGGGACATACGAAGTCCCCGGCAACATCAGCAGTCAGTTTATTACCGGACTTATGCTGAGCTTGCCGACGCTCGAAAAGGACAGCATTATCAGGCTGACCACCGAGCCTGAAAGCCTTTCATATATTGAAATGACGGTCAATTCCCTTGCCGAGTTCGGAATAAAAATCGAGAAACGTTCCGAGCATGAGTGGTATATCGGGGGCGGACAGATAAGAAAAACTCCTGACAAAATCAGCGTTGAAGCCGATGAATCGGGAGCGGCGTTCTTTGCGGCTCTGAACTTTATCGGCGGCGATGTAAAGCTTAATAATCTAAACGAAAACAGCAGTCAGGGCGACAGGGTGTGGAGATCTCTTTTTCCTTTGCTCACGGACGGAAAACCCGAAATCTCAATCAAGGATTGTCCCGATCTCGGCCCTATTCTGATGTCGCTTGCCGCCTGCCTCAACGGTGCTGTGCTGACAGATACGGCAAGGCTCAGAATAAAGGAGAGCGACAGGGGAGAGGCGATGGCGCAGGAGCTTGCAAAATCAGGTGTCAAGGTAACTGTGGACGAAAACCGTATAACGGTCGATCCTGCGGATATTCATGCTCCCACGGAAGTGCTGGACGGTCATAACGACCACCGAATTGTGATGTCGCTGGCAGTCCTGCTGACAAAATACGGCGGAACAATAAAAGGAGCCGAAGCCGTGGCAAAAAGTATGCCGCAGTTTTTTGGAATGCTCAGGTCAATAGGTATAGGAACAGAAGAAGGTTAATATGAAAAAGATTGATTCAGATACTAAGGTGCTGATCGTAGGTCTCGGTCTTATCGGAGGAAGCTACGCAAAGGCATTGACAAAAAAAGGATGTAAGGTCAGAGCGATAACCCTTAAAGACAGCGATATTGAATATTCCGTAAAAGAGGGATTTATCGAGGACGGTACAACGGAGGTGACAGAGGAATATCTCGCATGGGCGGATATTATCGTTTTTTCACTCTATCCGCACACGTTGCTCGAATGGCTGAAAAAATACGCAGGTCTTATAAAAAAGGGCACGGTTTGTACCGATGTTACGGGTGTTAAAAGCTGTGTAGTATATGACGCTCAGGCTCTTATGCCCGACGGAGTGGAGTTCATTGCCGCTCACCCGATGGCAGGCCGTGAAAGAAGCGGAGTCCGTCACAGTGACGAATCCGTTTTTATAGGAGCAAACTTTATTGTTGTTCCGACGGACAAAAACACTCCCGAAACAGTTGAATACTGCAAACAGCTCGGAGAAGTACTCGGATTTTACCGTGTCAGCGTGCTTGATCCCGAATCACACGACAGGATGATAGCTTTCCTGTCTCAGCTTACCCATTGCATTGCCGTTTCGCTTATGTGTACTAACGACACTCCCGGCTTCGAGGCATACACGGGTGACTCGTTCAGGGATCTTACAAGGATTGCAAAGATCAACGGAGAAATGTGGAGCGAGCTTTTTATCAGCAACAAACAATTCCTTCTCGCTGAGATGGATAATTTTATAAATCAGTTTACACTTCTGCGCAATATGCTTGAAAACGAAGATAAAGAGGGTATGTGCAGAATGATGCAAATATCAACACAGCGCAGAGAAAAATTTGATAAACCCAAAGTAAAGGAAGGCTAATCTATGAACATGAATTTCTACCACAAGCTGCCGATACCCCAAGATGTAAAGGCGCACTATCCCGTAACAGACAGCATGAAAGCTGTCAAGGCAAAGAGAGACGCCGAAATCAAGGAGGTATTTGAGGGCAAGAGCGACAAGTTTCTCCTTATAATAGGTCCCTGCTCGGCGGACAGGAGCGACTCCGTTCTCGACTATATCGGCAGACTGAAAAAAATCAGCGAGCAGGTCGAGGACAAGATCATTATTGTTCCGAGGATATATACTAACAAGCCCAGGACAACGGGCGACGGCTACAAGGGAATGCTTCACCAACCCGATCCGAATTCTCATCCCGATATGCTCAAGGGCATTGTCGCTATCCGTGAGCTTCATATGAGCGCACTTCGTGATTACGGACTTTCCTCGGCGGACGAGATGCTTTATCCCGACAATCACAGATATCTTTCCGACCTTATTTCTTATGTTGCGGTCGGCGCAAGATCCGTTGAAAACCAACAGCACAGGCTGACTGCGAGCGGACTTGATGTTCCGGTAGGACTTAAAAACCCGACCGGCGGCGATCTCACCGTTATGATGAACGCCATAACAGCCGCCCACCACAGCCATACGTTTATTTACCGAGGCTGGGAGGTTGAAAGTCTCGGGAATCCGCTTTCACACGCTATTCTCAGAGGCTTCCAGACGACGGACGGCGCAACTGTTTCAAACTATCACTATGAGGATCTTCTCAAGGTCAGCGAGCTTTATCAGAAATCGGGACTTGAAAATCCCGCAGTTATCGTTGACACAAACCATGCAAACTCGGGCAAGAAGTACAGAGAACAGCCGAGAATTGCACTCGATGTTATCCACAGCATGAGAGAAAACTCCGATATCAGAAAGCTCTGCAAAGGTCTTATGATCGAGAGCTATATTGAGGACGGAGCACAGAAGACCGACGGATGCGTCTACGGTCAGTCTATCACCGACCCCTGCCTCGGCTGGGAAAAGACCGAAAAACTCATCTTCGAGATTGCGGACAAATTATAATAATTATGACGGCTTCCGTTTGTTTTTGGACAAACGGAAGTTGTTTGACTAATGGAATATAAATTGACAATAATTTCAAATATGATATAATATGATAAAGAACAAAAGTGAAGGGCAGGGGCTGAATATGTCGGATATAATTGTTGCCGGAGCAGGTCACGGTGGACTGGTTGCCGCATGGAAGCTGGCACAGCTCGGTCACCGGGTTACGGTTTATGAGCGTAATGCCGAAAAAAATCTCGGCTACGACCAAAAGGATCCCGTTGACGCCGCATATTTCGACTTTGCCGGAATTGATTATCCCGAAAGCTGGAAAGCTCCGAACAATGTTATAACCCTTGTTCCGGTGGATAAAACTGTTGAGCCGTTTACACTTCCACAGGAAAAGGGTGCGTCAACCTTGATTGTTGAACGCAGGGAGCTTTTGTCCTTTCTTATTGATCTATGCCGGCAAGCAGGGGTAAACTTCGTTTTTAACTGCGGCGTCCGTGAGCCTGTGACGCTCGGAAGCCGTGTTATAGGAATTATGACAGATCATGGAGTCAGACTTGCCGATTTGATTATTGATGCCTGCGGAATTGATTCGCCTTTGCGCACGGGACTTCCCGATTTTATGAACATTCAAAAGAATCTTGGAGCTTTTGACCGTCTTCATGTTTACCGAGCCTATTACGAAAGAGTTCCCGACAAACCGGATCCGCCGAACCGATACAATGTCTATATCAACCGCAACGGCACCGTCGGTTTTACATGGCTGATAACAGAGAGTGACTGCGTGGACGTTCTCGTTGCAAGATTTAACGATGTTACCGAGGAGGATCTAAGGGAGAATATTGATTTTCTCTGCGAGGAAAATGAGCATATGAGCCGTAAGCTTGTCAGGGGCGGAGAGATTGTCGATATTCCCGTTCGTCAGCCTTTGGCTGTGTTTGTTGCCGACGGCTATGCCGCAGTTGGCGACAGCGCATGTATGACCGTACCGATTAAGGGATCGGGAATCGGCTATTCCATAAAAGCCGGCGTTCTTCTTGCCGAAGCGGTAAAGGAGGATACGGACGGTCTTTTCAACTGCGATACGCTTTGGAAATATGAATACAGCTTTTTTCGTGAAACAGGCTTCAGCGCCTGTTCGGTCGCCGTCGAAAAAAATCTTTTGCCATACCTTACCGCAAAAGAGGTCAGCGACTTTATAAAAAGCGGAATACTTACGGGCGATGAACTTGCCGAGCTGAGCGTTGACAAGATCGAATATCTCAGAAAAAATAACATAGTTTCTGCCTTGAGAAACAAGCTTAAACTGCTCAACGGTATGCCGGAGCTGAGAAATAAGGCACTCAGGTTTATAACTTGGTTTGGCAGGGAAAAGCTTATCGAGCCTTCGCTTCCTGCCGAATACGACCGTGAAGCCGTTGCAAAGTGGGCGGAGCATTATAACGAATTTTTTGAGTCGATAAAGACCGACAAAATTCCCGGTGAGGCTGAGGACGAATAATAAAAGAAAAGTAGCTGAAAATTGTAGTAATAAACGGTTGTAAGCTGACGGAAGCAGACTGCTTTCTATGCATTATAACCGTTTTTATTTATGCTTTATACTTGCAAAAAATGTAAAAACATAATAAAATAATCCTGTTAAGAAGGTGATTGAATGAAAGATTT
Organism: Clostridiaceae bacterium; assembly: GCA_016292785.1. Classification (GTDB taxonomy): domain Bacteria; phylum Bacillota; class Clostridia; order Oscillospirales; family Acutalibacteraceae; genus CAG-488. Next base: position 11,653 of record JAEDFL010000039.1, read on the forward strand.
AAAAAGGTATCTTATTATGGCAAAGCCGTACTGGGGGCTCCTTGTCTTGACGGTTGCCGCACTTATTGGAGTATCTGCCGTAAGCCTTGTAACTCCGGAAATGGTGCGTAGGCTGACGGCGATGCTGACAGAGGGTACGGCGACGAAGGAAAGAGTTATAACTTATGCTGTCATACTGCTCGCCGCTTATGTTGCAAAAGCTTTCCTTACTTTTATTTCCAAATTCAAGGCTCACGAAGCGGCTTGGAAATTTGTCGGAGACCTTATGCTCAGGGTTTACGGAAAGCTCCAGACTCTTTCAATGAGATATTTCGGCGACAAACAGACGGGTGAAATAATGAGCCGTGTTATCAACGATTCCAGAAATATGGAAACGCTTATTGCACACGCTCTGCCCGACCTGTTTTCAAATATTCTTATCGTAATAATGGTCACGATAATGATATTTACCATCAATCCGATCCTTGCGGCGCTTTCGCTTATCCCCGTTCCGTTTATAATATTTGTAAGCGCAAAGTTTTCGGGCAGAGTTCACTCGCTTTTCAGAAGAAATCAGGAGGTGCTTGCCGACCTGAACAGCAAGGTGCAGGACGATGTTTCGGGCATTCGTGAGATCCAGTCCTTCGGCAGGGAAGATTATGAATATAAAAGTATGAAAGAGTGCTGTAAATACTACAGCTACGTCAACATACGGGCAAATTTCTTCGCCGCAATATTCCACCCGTCGATTGAGTTTCTGACCTCTATCGGCTCGGTTCTTGTTATGGGAATAGGCGGAGCACTCGCAATGAAGGACGTGCTGACTGTCTCCGATGTTGTCGGATTTTTTATGTATCTTTCGCTTTTCTATTCGCCGATAGCAACTCTTTCCCGTATCGTTGAGGATATGCAGAACGCCTTTGCCGGCGGTCACAGGGTGCTCAGTATTCTTGATATGGAGCCTGAAATCAAAGACAGCGAAAATGCGGTTGATATAGGCAGAGCCAAAGGAGAAATAGAATTCAGAGATGTTTCCTTTTCCTACAAGGAGAGCGAGCCTGTTCTCAAAAATCTTTCTTTTAAGGTGGAAACAGGCAAGATGGTTGCCTTCGTCGGAGCAACCGGAGTCGGTAAATCTACCATTGTTTCGCTTATGGAAAGGTTTTATGATCCTGTATGCGGATCGGTGCTTCTTGACGGCAAAGATATAAGGGATATCACCGTTGAATCGCTGAGAAGAAACATATCCATGGTATTGCAGGACGTTTTCCTTTTTAACGGGTCAATATACGACAACATTGCGTTCGGCAATCCTTCGGCGAGCAGAGATGAGATCATAAAAGCCGCCGAAACGGCGAGGGTAAGCGACTTTGTCTGCCGTATGCCTGACGGCTACGATACCGTTATAGGCGAAAGAGGAGTAAGGCTTTCGGGCGGTCAGAAGCAGAGAATTGCCATTGCGAGGGCTATCCTTAAAAATACCCCCGTTCTGATCCTTGACGAGGCAACCTCGGCGGTGGATAACGAAACGGAAGCTCTGATTCAGCAGGCGATAGACGAGCTTTCAAAAAGCAGAACGGTTGTGGTTATTGCTCACAGACTTTCAACGGTTATGAAGGCGGATAATATTATAGTCCTTGAGGACGGTAAAATTGCCGAACAGGGCAACCATAAGGAGCTGTTGAAGCTTGGCGGCATATATGCCAAGCTCAGCAATATAAACACAGAAAAAATCAGAACGGAGATATGAATTATGATAGTCACAGATTACAGAAACCTTGAATTTTATTCCGAAGTGCCTCATGCAAAAGAGGTAATTGACTTTATTGACGGATTTAAAAAGACCGAAATGAAAACAGGCAGATACGATATCCTCGGCGACGAGCTTTTCGCCGCTGTCAGCAGATACGACACCGAGCCGAGAGAGGACAGAAAATTTGAAAGCCACAGAAAATACATAGATATCCAGATTGTCCTTGACGGAAAAGAGGAGCTGGATTGGGCGGAAACAAGCTCTCTCAAAATGACCGACAACGGCTTTGAAAGGGGAGACGATATCGCTTTTTATGACGGAGAGGCACTCTCAACGGTAGTTCTCGGAAAAGAGCAGTGCGCCGTCCTTTTCCCCGAAGACGGTCACAGACCTAACATTATGCACAAAGAAATAGAAAATGTGCTCAAAATAGTATTTAAAATCAAAAAATAATTAAAGTAATGAATAAATATTCGTTTTTTTCTTGACACTTTTAAGACAAAGTGGTATATTGTTCACGTCTAAAAATATGAGGAGGACAAAAATAATGAAAAAGATTATTGCTATTGTAATGTCATTGGTGCTTTTCGCAGGCGTCGCTATGCTTGCAGGCTGCGGAAAGAAAGAGGAAAAGAAAACCCTTATACTTGCAACAAGCGCAGATTTCCCGCCGTATGAGTTCGTAGGTGACGACGGTGCGTATGCAGGCATTGATATTGAGGTTTCTAAGCTCATCGCAGAGAAACTCGGTATGGAGCTTCAGGTTGAGAACATGGACTTCAACTCCGTTATCAGCTCCGTTCAGACAGGTAAGGCCGATATCGGTATGTCGGGTATCACAGTTACAGACAAACGTAAGCAGAGCGTTGATTTCACCGATTCCTACGCAACGGGCGTTCAGGTAATTATTGTTAAGGAAGGCTCGGCTATCAAGACGGTTGACGATCTCTATGCAACAGGCGCAAAGTATAAGATCGGCGTTCAGCTTGCAACAACAGGCGATATTTATATTTCCGGCGATATTGAAGATAAGAAGATGTCCTGCTCCGTTGAGGAGTACAAGACAGGCGCAGACGCTGTTGCCGCTCTCGTTGCAGGCAAGATCGACTGTGTTGTAATCGACAACGAGCCTGCAAAGTCTTTTGTAGCCGCTAACAGCGGACTTAAAATTCTTGACACAGAGTATGTTACCGAGGACTACGCTATCTGCGTATCCAAGGAGAACACAGAGCTTCGTGATCAGATCAATACCGCTCTCAAGGAGCTTATTGCAGACGGTTCCGTTCAGAAGGTTGTTGACAAGTATATCTCTGCCGAATGATAAAAAGCACATTAACGCTTTTGCGTAAATCGAGGGCGGTAAACCCTCGATTTGTGCATTTATGAAAGGAAATCCGAAATGACGGAAACTATAACAAAATGGTTTGCCGACTTTAAGGCGGACTTTATTCTCAATTTTATAGACGGTAATCGCTGGCAGCTTTTGCTGGACGGTCTTGCTTCAACTCTCAAGATTACAGCCTGTGCCGTGCTTCTTGGTATTGCCATAGGTATAGTAATTGCGGCGATACGTTCGAGCCACGATAAAAATCAGACCAAGCTTCGCGGATTAGGCGGCTTTATCCTAAAAATTTTTAATGCCGTGGCAAAGCTTTATCTGACTGTTATCAGAGGCACTCCGGTTGTTGTTCAGCTTATGATAATGTATTTCGTTATCTTTGCTTCTTCAAACAACAAGTTTCTTATCGCCGTGCTTGCTTTCGGTATCAATTCGGGCGCATATGTTGCCGAGATATTCCGAAGCGGTATTATGGCTGTCGATGAGGGACAGATGGAGGCAGGACGCTCGCTCGGTCTCAACTATTTCCAGACTATGATTTACATTATCATTCCGCAGGCTTTCAAGACCGTTCTTCCGACTCTTGCGAACGAATTTATCGTTCTTCTGAAGGAAACGTCGGTTGCAGGCTATGTAGGAATGACGGATCTTACCCGTGCGGGCGATATGATCCGAGGCGTAACCTTCTCGGCGTTTATGCCTCTGATTGCCGTTGCGCTTATTTACCTTGTAATGGTCATAATACTTACGAAGCTTGTGTCGATTCTTGAAAGGAGGCTGCGTAACAGTGAGCGATAATGCACTTATAAAGGTTACCGATCTCCACAAGATTTACGGTGAGCTACACGCTCTTGACGGAGTTTCCACAGAGATAAAAAAGGGCGAGGTCGTTGTTATAATCGGACCCTCCGGCTCGGGCAAATCGACCTTCCTGCGCTCTCTCAATCTCCTTGAGGAGCCGTCAAGCGGTAAAATCGAGTTTGAGGGTGTTGACATCACGGATAAAAAGGTTGATATCAACATTCACCGTCAGAAGATGGGCATGGTTTTCCAGCATTTTAACCTTTTCCCACATATGACGGTACTGAGAAACCTTACGCTTGCTCCGATGAAGCTTCACAAGATCAGCAAAGAGCAGGCGGAAAAGGAGGCTATGGAGCTTCTGCAAAAGGTAGGACTTGCGGACAGGGCAAACGCCTATCCGTCCCAGCTTTCCGGCGGTCAGAAACAGCGAATTGCGATCGTCCGTGCGCTTGCAATGAAGCCCGATGTAATGCTTTTTGACGAGCCGACCTCGGCTCTCGATCCCGAAATGGTCGGAGAGGTTCTTGAGGTTATGCAGTCGCTTGCAAAAGAGGGTATGACGATGGTTGTCGTAACTCATGAAATGGGCTTCGCCAAAGAGGCGGCGACAAGGGTTATATTTATGGACGAGGGCAAGATGGTCGAGGAAAATACCCCTGACGAATTTTTCTCCTGTCCCAAAACCGACCGCTGTAAGGACTTCCTGTCTAAGGTTCTTGTATAAAAATTGCACAAAAAATGCACGATATTTTTGTGATAACGTGCATTTACTTTTTTTGCTGAAAAAAGTATAATATAGTAAATGTTTATGCTTTGAAAGGGGTAAAACTATGAGCTCAAAGAAGAAAAAAGCAAAGAAAGAGCTTTCCGAAGCTGTTGATTCGGAAGTATTGGAGACTGAAGCAGTCGATACCAAAAAGAAGAAAAAGAAGGCTAAGAAGGAAAAGACTCCTATGGATCTTGATTCCAAGAAGACTCTTTTCAAGAGCTTTACGGCTTTGGTATGCGTTATTGCCGTCTGCATCACCGCTGTTGTTAATACGGGTAAAATGTGCGACGCCGCAAAGAAAGCCGCAGAGCAGAGAGGCTCAGCCGCAACCGAAGCAATGGGCGATGATGCCGCAGTTGACGGAGAGGTTCCGGCAGACAACGCCGTTGTTGATGAAGTTCCTACAGACGCAAGCGGCGAGGAAGTTCCGACAGACGCCGCTCCTGCCGATGATGCAAGCGCAGGCACAGCCGGTACGGACACAAGCTCAAGCGCAGGCACAGCTACATCGGGCAACAAGACTACTGCCGCCGCAAGCTCAGGCATTCCGACCGGTGTTGCTCAGATCGTAAGCTATTACAACACCGCAAC
>JAEDFL010000040.1 GCA_016292785.1 Clostridiaceae bacterium
ATACTCAAGCATGCTATATTATTATGTAGTTTAGTGCGTAGATATGCGTAGATGTGAGAGGTGGCGGCTCTTTGAAGTCGGGAATTCTCACGGAGTATGTCCGATTTAAAACCGGGCGATTTAATAACCTACAGCACGGATTTGCTATCCCTTAGCAGATCTGCGTATGTATGTGCGTTTAAAACCTCATTAAATGCACTATCCCGGAAACTAACCCATTTCCGGTTTTTAAATGCAGAGGGTGGAAACACCCGGAAACGTTGCGAAATTAGGTTTTAAACGTTGCCCGCCAAACTTTGTAAGGAGGCAAAATCATGGCAGTAAAGGGAAAAATCAGAATCAGATTGAAGGGCTATGACCACAATCTCGTTGACAAGGCAGCGGAGAAGATCGTTGAGACTGCTAAGCGCACAGGCGCTCAGGTTTCGGGTCCCGTTCCCCTTCCGACAGAGAAAGAGGTCGTTACAATCCTTCGTGCTGTTCACAAGTACAAGGACTCCAGAGAGCAGTTTGAACAGCGCACACACAAAAGGCTTATCGACATCATCAGACCGTCAGCTAAGACCGTTGACGCTTTGAGAGGTCTTGAGCTTCCTGCCGGCGTAGAGATCGAGATCAAGCTCTGATCCACGCTAACAGGTCAAGTTGGCGCAGTTGCCAACCAATAACCTATAAGGAGGAAAATCTATATGAAAAAAGGTCTTATCGGAAAGAAAATCGGTATGACGCAGATCTTCGACGAAAAGGGTAACGTAATCCCCGTAACAGTCGTTGAAGCAGGTCCGTGTGTTATCACACAGAAGAAGACGATCGAGAACGACGGCTATGAGGCTGTTCAGGTCGGCTTCGGTGACGTCAAGGCTCAGAGAGTCAACAAGGCTATGAAGGGTCACTTCGCTAAGAACGATGTTGCTCCCAAGAAGGTACTCAAGGAGTTCCGTCTTGAGAACATTGCAGACGTTAATGTAGGCGATCTCCTCAAGGCCGACGTGTTCGCAGTAGGCGACAAGGTTGACGTTATCGGCACAAGCAAGGGTCACGGTACGGCAGGTTCCATCAAGCGCTGGAACTTCGCAAGACTCAGAGAGTCTCACGGTACAGGTCCTGTTGCAAGACACGCCGGTTCGTTGGGTGCTTGTTCAACTCCTTCCCGTGTTTACAAGGGAAAGAAGCTTGCAGGTCACTACGGTGTAGACCGCACCACAGTTCAGAATTTAACCATTGCTAAGGTTGACGTTGAAAACAACCTCATCGCTGTTAAGGGCGCAATTCCGGGCCCGAAGGGCGGAATCGTTGTTATCGCCGATGCCAAGAAAGCGTAACGGAAGGAGTGTTAAAGTATGCCTAATGTATCAGTATTCGATATGAACGGTAAGAAGGTTTCCGATCTTGCTCTTGCAGAGTCTGTTTTCGGAATCGAGCCGAATACTTACGCTATGCACCTTTGCGTAGTCAACTATTTGGCAAATCAGCGTCAGGGCACACAGTCAACCCGTACACGCTCAGAGGTTAGCGGCGGCGGCAAGAAGCCGTGGAAGCAGAAGGGCACAGGTCGTGCTCGCCAGGGTTCAACAAGAGCTCCGCAGTGGACACACGGCGGTATCGCTCACGGCCCGAAGCCGAGAGAGTACGGCTTCTCCATCAACAAGAAGGTAAGAAGACTTGCTATGAAGTCCGCTTTCTCTTCAAAGGTTGCAGCAGAGGAGCTTGTAGTTCTTGATGAGCTTAAGCTTGACGCTATCAAGACTAAGGAAGTTGTTAAGGTTCTTTCAGCTCTTGAAACAGGCAAGAAGGTTCTCCTTGTTCTTCCCGAGAACAACGATGTTCTTTACAGAAGCGCAAGAAACATTGCCGGTGTTAAGGTTTCAACCGTAAACACACTGAATGTTTATGACATTCTTAATAGTGACACAATGCTTGTTCTCAAGGACAGCGTTGCTAAGATTGAGGAGGTATATGCATGAGTAAAGCAGCACAGGACATAATCCTCCGTCCGATTATCACTGAAGAGAGCATGCTCGGCACAGCCGATAAGAAGTACACCTTCTCGGTTGCCAAGGATGCAAACAAGATCGAGATCGCAGCAGCCGTTGAGGAGCTTTTCGGCGTTAAGGTAGCTAAGGTCAACACCATCAACTGCCTCGGCAAGCTTCGCAGACAGGGCGTTTCTCAGGGTTACACAGCCGCATGGAAAAAGGCGATCGTTACTCTTACAGAGGATTCCAAGACCATCGAATTCTTCGATGGCATGATGTAATTTAAACCGTATAATTCCGGTGGTAATGTATGGAGTTCGACATACTCCGCGAAGCCACTTAAAGGAGTGTGAATCAAATGTCGATCAAAGTCTATAAGCCGACTTCAAATTCACGTAGAAATATGTCGGTTACAGATTATTCAGAGCTTTCAAAGGTCGCTCCCGAAAGAAGCCTCCTCGAGCCGCTCAAGAATAAATCGGGACGAAACAACTACGGTCGCATTACAGTACGTCACCGCGGCGGCGCAAACCGCAGAAAGTACCGTGTAATCGACTTCAAGCGTTCAAAGTTTGATATTCCCGCAGAGGTTGTTTCACTTGAATATGACCCGAACCGTTCAGCTCACATCGCTCTCATCAAGTATGAGGACGGCGTAAAGAGCTACATCCTTGCTCCCGCAGGCCTCAAGGTCGGCGACAAGGTTATGGCAGGCCCCGACGCTGATATCAAGCCGGGCAACGCACTGCCGCTCGTAAATATCCCGACAGGTACTGTTATCCACAACGTTGAGCTTTATCCCGGCCGCGGCGGACAGCTTGCAAGAGCTGCAGGCAACGCTGCACAGCTTATGGCTAAGGAAGGCGAATATGCCCTCCTCAGACTTCCCTCGGGCGAGCTTCGTAAGGTTCCGGCAACCTGCATGGCTACTGTCGGACAGGTCGGAAACCTTGACCATGAGAACGTTAAGATCGGTAACGCCGGCAGAAAGCGTCACATGGGTTGGAGACCTACAGTCCGCGGTTCTGTCATGAACCCGAACGATCACCCCCACGGCGGTGGTGAAGGTAAGTCACCTATCGGACGTCCCGGCCCTGTTACACCTTGGGGCAAGCCGGCTCTCGGTTACAAGACACGTAACAAGAAGAAGGCTTCCAACAAGATGATCGTAAGACGTCGTAACGGCAAATAAGTTGAAAGGAGATAAAGATCTATGGGCAGAAGCGTAAAGAAAGGCCCCTTCGTGCAGGCTAAGCTCCTCGAAAGAGTACAGGCAATGAACGAGAAGGGCGAAAAAATAGTTCTCAAGACATGGAGCCGCAGCTCCACAATCTTCCCTGACTTTGTCGGCCACACATTTGCGGTTCATGACGGACGCAAGCATGTTCCCGTATATGTTACAGAGGATATGGTTGGTCATAAGTTGGGCGAATTTGCACCTACAAGAACCTTCAGAGGTCACGCAGGTTCAAAGACTACAAATAACGGTAAATAATTAGCCGAAAGGAGTGTGTATTCATGGAAGCAACAGCAAAAGTAACCTACGTGCGTATTGCACCGAGAAAGGTTCAGATTGTGCTTGACCTTATCAGAAATAAGCCTTGCGACCAGGCAATGGCTATCCTTAAACACACGCCGAAGGCTGCGTGTGAACCGCTTGCAAAGCTGCTCAAGTCAGCTATGGCTAATGCGGAAAACAAAGATATGGACGTTTCCAGCCTCTACGTTGCAGAGTGCTTCGTAGGTCAGGGACCGACTCTCAAGAGAATCCGTCCGAGAGCACAGGGACGTGCATACAGAATCAACAAGAAGACTTCTCACATCACAATAGTACTCAGAGAAGCAGAATAAGCGAGGAGGAGGTAAACATATGGGCCAGAAAATAAATCCTACCGGTCTTAGAATCGGTGTTATTAAGAATTGGGAATCCCGCTGGTATGCCGGAAAGAGCACTTTCGGCGATACTCTTGTTGAGGATTATAATCTTCGTGAATACCTTCTTGCTACACTCGCTCCTGCAGGTGTACCAAAGGTTGAGATCGAGCGTGACGCAAAGCGTGTTTATATCAACATCCATTGCGCAAAGCCCGGCATGGTAATCGGCCGCGGCGGCTCGGAGATCGAGAAGCTCAAGGAAATTTGCAAAAAGAAGCTTGGCGGAGACAAGGATGTTTCGATCAACATTATCGAGATCAAGCAGCCCGACCTTGACGCACAGCTTGTTGCTGAGAACATCGCAGCTCAGCTTGAAAGACGTATTTCTTTCCGCCGCGCTATGAAGCAGTGCATCGGACGCACAATGAAGCTTGGCGCAAAGGGAATTAAAATTCAGTGTTCAGGCCGCCTCGGCGGAGCAGAAATTGCCCGTTCCGAGACATATCACGAGGGAACAATTCCCCTTCAGACAATCCGTGCCGACATCGACTACGGCTTTGCAGAGGCAAAGACAACTTACGGACGTATCGGCGTTAAGGTTTGGCTTTACAAGGGCGAGGTTCTCCATGAGGCTAACAACAATCATCGCAGACCACGCCGTAAGGAGGGAGCTAAATAATGCTGTTACCTAAGAGAGTTAAATATCGTCGAGTTCAGAGAGGTCGTCTGAAGGGTAAGGCAACACGCGGTAACAAGGTTACCAACGGTGAATATGGACTTCAGGCTCTCGAGCCGGCATGGATCACATCAAACCAGATCGAGGCAGCTCGTATTGCGATGACTCGTTACATCAAGCGTAACGGTCAGGTTTGGATAAAGATTTTCCCGGATAAGCCGATCACAGAGAAGCCGGCTGAAACCCGAATGGGTTCAGGTAAAGGATCACCTGAATACTGGGTTGCAGTTGTTAAGCCGGGCAGAGTAATGTTTGAAATTGCAGGTGTTGATGAGGACACAGCTCGCGAGGCTCTTCGTCTTGCAGCTAATAAGCTCCCGATCAAATGCAAGTTTGTAACTAAAGAAGAAACGGGTGGTGAGCAGTAATGAAAGCAAGTGAAATCAGAAAAATGTCCGCTAAAGAGCTTGACACCAAGCTTCACGATTTAAAGGATGAGCTTTTCAAGCTTCGTTTCCAGCAGGCCATTAACCAGCTCGACAACCCAATGCGCATTAACGCCGTTAAGAAAGATATCGCAAGAATCAAGACTGTTCAGCGTGATATCGAGCTCCACGGCGCTGAGTCGTAATGAAAGGGAGGTTAACTGTTATGAGCGAAAGAAACCTCAGAAAGACGCGCGTAGGCGTTGTCAGCAGTGACAAGATGGACAAGACAGTCGTTGTTACTGTTAAGGATAAGATAAAGCATCCGCTTTACAAGAAGATCGTCAACCGTACAATCAAGTTCAAGGCTCACGACGAGAACAACGAGTGCGGCGTAGGCGACAGAGTATTGATTATGGAAACACGTCCTCTTTCAAAGGACAAGAGATGGCGTGTAGTCGAGATTATCGAGAAAGCCAAATAATTGGCGCAGGTGTAAGGAGGCAAACACTGTGATACAGCAAGAAAGTAACCTCAAAGTTGCCGACAACACCGGAGCGAAGGAGATCAGATGTATCCGAGTTCTCGGTGGTACCGGCAGAAGATACGCCAACATCGGCGACGTTATCGTTGCTTCGGTTAAAAAAGCAACACCCGGCGGCGTCGTAAAGAAGGGCGAGGTTGTAAAGGCAGTAGTTGTTCGTACTGCAAGCGGCGTACGCCGCAACGACGGCACATACATTCGTTTCGACGAGAATGCAGCCGTTATTATCAGAGAAGACAAAAACCCAAAGGGCACACGTATATTCGGACCTGTTGCAAGAGAGCTTCGTGACCACGATTTCATGAAGATCCTTTCACTTGCTCCCGAAGTGCTTTAATCAGGGGGTGCAGCTATGAGTAATAAAGTACACGTTAAGACCGGAGATCAGGTCATTGTTATCAACGGTAAGTACCGTGGAGCTAAGGGTAAGGTTCTCCAGGTTGCTCCTTCAGAGGGTAAGGTTATCGTTGAGGGCATTAACATCGTTACAAAGCATGTTAAGCCTAAGAAGATGGGTGAGCAGGGCGGTCTTGTAAAGGCTGAGAGCGCACTCTATGCGGATAAGGTTCAGCTCGTTTGTCCTAAGTGCGGCAGACCGACAAGAGTTGGTCACGCTGTTAAAGAAAACGGCAAAAAAGATAAGAAGCGCATTTGCAAAAAGTGCAACGCGGAATTTTAATAAGGGAGGTACATGACAAATGGCAGCAAGGTTAAAAGAAACCTATGTTAACGAAGCCGCACCGGCTTTGATGAAAAAGTTTGGATACAAGAGCGTCATGCAGATCCCTAAGCTTGAGAAGATTGTTATCAACGTTGCTTGCGGCGAGGCAAGGGACAACCCGAAGGTTGTTGACGCCATCGTAAGCGATCTCAGCCAGATCACAGGTCAGAAGCCTGTTCTCTGTAAGGCTAAGAAGTCCGTTGCTAACTTCAAGCTCCGTGAAGGCATGACAATCGGCGTTAAGGTCACACTCAGAGGCGACAGAATGTATGAATTCCTTGACAGATTCTTCAATCTCGCTCTCCCCCGTGTTCGTGACTTCAGAGGAATCAACGCTAACTCTTTTGACGGCCGTGGAAACTACTCCATGGGTATCAAGGAGCAGCTTATTTTCCCGGAAATCGACTACGATAAGGTAGACAAGGTTCGAGGCATGGATATCTGCTTCGTAACCACAGCAAAGACAGACGAAGAGGCTCGTGAGCTGCTTACGCTTATGGGTGCTCCGTTCGAGAAATAAGGAGGTATAATTGTGGCTAAGACATCAATGAAGGTTAAGCAGGCCAAGACTGCAAAGTATTCATCAAGAGCATACAACAGATGCAAGATCTGCGGCAGACCACATGCATATCTTCGTAAGTACGGCGTTTGCCGTATCTGCTTCAGGGAGCTTGCTCACGCAGGTCAGATCCCCGGAGTCAAGAAAGCAAGTTGGTAATTTAGAGTAATTGCATTAAGGAGGTTGACGGTATGCAAACTACAGATTCAATCGCAGATATGTTGACCAGAATTCGCAACGCAAGTTCTGCAAAACATGATTCTGTCAAAATCCCGGCATCTAACATGAAGAAGGCAATTGCTCAGATTCTTGTTGATGAAGGTTATATCAAAGGCTTCAAGGTCGAAGATGACGGCAAGCAGGGCATGATCGAGATCACGCTCAAGTACGGCCAGAACAAGACCGCAGCCATCACAGGTTTACGCAGAGTTTCAAAGCCCGGTTTACGTATTTACTCAGGCTGCGAGGATATGCCGAAGGTTATGAAGGGTCTCGGTATCGCAATCGTATCTACGTCAAAGGGCGTTATGACAGACAAGGACGCACGCAAGGCTAACGTCGGCGGTGAAGTTCTTGCATTCGTTTGGTAAGGGGAGGTGCTGTTAGAATGTCACGTATAGGTAAGTTGCCGATCGCAATTCCTGCAGGCGTTGATGTTAAAATCGACGGCAGCACTGTTACCGTAAAGGGACCCCAGGGAACTCTTACCAGAACAGTGCACAGCAATATCGCTGTTGCAGTTGAGAACAACGAGATCGTTGTTACTCGTCCGAACGATGAAAAGCTTAACAAATCCCTCCACGGTCTCACCAGAACCCTTATCGCCAATATGGTTGAGGGTGTTGCAAACGGCTACAAGAAGGAGCTTGAGATCAACGGTATCGGTTACCGTGCAGCAATGCAGGGATCACAGCTTGTTTTGAATATCGGATATTCACATCAGGTATTTATGGATCAGCCCGAGGGCATCAAGATTGAAGTGCCTTCAGCAAATAAAATCGTTATTTCCGGTCCTGACAAACAGAAGGTAGGTCAGTTTGCCGCAGAAGTACGCGAGAAGCGTCCTCCGGAGCCTTACAAGGGCAAGGGCATCAAGTATGTTGATGAAGTCATTCGCCGCAAGGAAGGTAAAGCCGGTAAGGGTGGCAAATAATCTTAATGAAGGAGTGAAACACTTATGGTTAACAGACCAGACAGTAATAAGGCGAGACTTGCACGTCACCAGAGAGTACGTAACAAGATCTCCGGCACAGCTCAGTGCCCCCGCCTTGATGTATTCCGCTCATTACAGAACATCTACGCTCAGTTAATAGATGACGAGGCAGGCGTAACACTTGTCAGCGCTTCTACTGTTGAGAAGGATTTCACGGAATACGGCGGAAACAAAGCCGCAGCTCACAAGGTGGGCGAGGTACTCGCACAGCGCGCTAAGGACAAAGGCATCGAAGAGTGTGTATTTGACCGCGGCGGCTATATATATCACGGCCGTGTTCAGGAACTGGCCGAAGGCGCCCGTGAGGGCGGCCTCAAGTTCTAAGGATAGGAGGAATTACTTTTGGCTAAGATTGATGCATCGGCTATGGAACTTACGGAACGCGTTGTTACTATCAACCGTGTTTCTAAGACAGTTAAGGGTGGTCGTATCTTCAAGTTTGCTGCTCTCGTAGTTGTCGGCGACGGCAACGGAACAGTAGGCTTCGGTATCGGTAAGTCGGGCGAAGTTCCCGACGCTATCCGCAAGGGTATCGAGGATGCGAAGAAGAACCTTATTAAAGTTTCTCTCAGAGGAACAACTATTCCTCATGAGATCATCGGTAAATTCGGCGCAGGCGTTGTACTTCTCAAGCCGGCTGCTCCCGGTACCGGTGTTATCGCAGGCGGCCCGGTTCGTGCTGTTGTTGAGTCCGTCGGAATCAAGGACATCCGTTCAAAGGCACTGCGTTCAAACAATCCGTGCAATGTAGTAAGAGCTACTATCGACGGACTTTCAAAACTCCGCAATGTTGACGAGGTTGCAGCAGTTCGTGACAAGTCAGCAAAGGAAATTTTAGGTTAAGGAGGGCGGTACAAATGGCAGATGTACAGGTAAAGCTCGTTAAGAGCTTGATCGGCAGCAAAAAGGACCAGATTGCCACCGCTCATGCACTTGGTCTTCATAAGATCGGAGATGTTTCGGTTCAGCCGAACAATCCCCAGACTCTCGGTAAGGTAAAGAAGATTCAGCACCTTATCGTTGTAACCGAAGCATAAGCAAGGAGGTGCGAATTATGAAGTTGCACGAACTTTCTCCGGCGCCCGGCTCAACAAAGGAGCGCAAGCGTATCGGTAGAGGTGCAGGTTCCGGTCAGGGTAAAACTGCAGGTAAAGGTCACAAGGGTCAGAAAGCCAGAGCAGGCCGCGGTATGCGTCCGGGCTTTGAAGGCGGCCAGATGCCTTTACAGAGACGTCTTCCCAAGAGAGGTTTCAACAATATATTCCGCAAAGAGATCGTTGCTCTTAATGTAAAGGATCTCGAAAAGAAGTTTGACAACGGCGCAGTCGTTGACACCGAAGCGCTCAGAGCCGCAGGTCTTGTTAAAAATTCTTTTGACGGCGTAAAGATCCTCGGTAACGGTGAGCTTACAAAGAAGCTTACAGTTAAAGCTAACGCATTCTCAGAGTCTGCTAAGCAGAAGATCGAGGCTGCGGGCGGAATTGCAGAGGTGATTTGAAATGTTGAGGACGCTTGCCAACGCATGGAAAATCGCAGATCTTCGTAAGAAAATTTTATTCACGGCGCTCATCGTTCTGATATTCAGAATAGGAGCCGCCATTCCGGTACCGTTTGTTGCGGCGGGTGCCAACGGCATCTTCTCCGACTCACAGCTTTCCGGAACATTCATGGAATACCTGAATATGATGACAGGTAACGCTTTCAATTACGGTACGATTTTCGCAATGTCTATCACACCGTACATCAACAGCTCCATCATCATTCAGTTGTTGACTGTTGCTATTCCCGCTCTTGAGCGTCTTGCAAAAGACGGCGAGGAGGGACGCAAGAAGATTGCAACGATCACTCGTTATGTAACGGTTGCTCTTGCTCTTCTTCAGAGTACAGCTTACTATTTCTACCTTCGTGGAAATAACTTTCTTCTTATGAAAGACGTCGGCGTGTTTGCCGATATCTTCCAGGCACTTGTCATCATTCTCTGCTTCTCGGCAGGATGTGCATTGATCATGTGGCTCGGTGAGCAGATCAATGACAAGGGAATCGGCAACGGAATCTCAATAATCCTTTTCGCCGGTATCGTTGCAAGAATTCCGTCCATTATCGCTTCGCTCTTCAGCTCAAACGGCGGTTATTTCTCATACGGCGGAGTTTATGCAGTTCTTTCGGTTGTTGTTGCGATCTGTCTTATCCTTATGATCGCTTACATCGTTTGGATGGATAATGCCGAAAGAAGGATTCCCGTTCAGTACGCAAAAAGAGTTGTAGGCCGTAAGATGTACGGCGGCCAGAGCACACATATTCCTATCAAGGTTAATATGTCGGGCGTTATGCCGATCATCTTCGCTTCATCAATTCTTTCCCTTCCCCCGACAATCAATCTCTTTGTCGGCGCAAAGGAAGGCGAAGGCTGGTATGACTATTTCTTCAAGTTTTTCTCAAGCTCAAGCTGGGTATATGTGATCATGTATTTCTTACTGATAATCTTCTTCGCATATTTCTACGCTTCAATTCAGTACAACCCGATTGAGATGGCTAACAACATCCGTAAGAACAGCGGATCTATTCCGGGCATCCGTCCCGGCAAGCCGACATCCGATTATATTCAGAAAATCCTGTCAAGAATTACCTTGCTCGGTGCTCTGCTTCTCTCGGTTGTTGCGCTCTTCCCGCTTCTGTTCCAGCTTATCACGGCAGCTTGCGGTGTTCCGATGAACGTATCGCTCGGCGGTACATCAATCATCATTCTTGTCGGTGTTGCTATTGAAACAGTTAAGCAGCTTGAGTCTCAGATGATGATGCGTCATTACAAGGGATTCCTTGACTAATCAAAAAGGAGTTAATTATGAAATTAATTCTTCTCGGCGCCCCGGGCGCAGGAAAGGGCACACAGGCAGAGGTTATCTGCAACGCTCTCAATATTCCTGCGATCTCAACGGGCAATATAATCCGTGAGGCTCTCAGGCTCGGCACGGAGATGGGACTTAAAGCGAAGTCCTTTATGGACGCAGGTCAGCTCGTTCCCGATGATGTCGTTATCGGCATCATCAAGGAAAGACTGGCAAAGGATGACTGTGCAAACGGCTTCATCCTCGACGGTTTCCCGCGCACGATCCCTCAGGCGGAGGCTCTCGACGCTATGGGCATTATCATTGATAAGGTCATAGACATCGAGGTTCCCGATGAGAAGATTGCGGCAAGAATGTCAGGCAGACGCGTATGCAAGGACTGCGGAGCTTCTTATCATCTTGAGTATAAGACTCCTGAGTCGGAGGGCGTTTGCGACGCTTGCAGCGGTGAGCTTGTTCAGCGTAAGGACGACGCTCCCGAAACGGTTCTCGACAGACTTGCTGTTTATCACGAGCAGACAGAACCGCTTAAAGAATTCTATTCTAAGAAGGGAATTCTCAGAATAGTTGAAGGTCAGGAGGAGATTGCCGACACATCGGCTCTCACACTCAAGGCATTGGAGGATTAAGCATGATAGTGCTCAAAACGAACAGAGAGCTTGCTCTCATGAGAGAAGCTTGCATCATTTCGGCAGGAGCATTAAAGCTGGCAGGAGAGGCAGTTGAGCCGGGTGTTACCACGGCTGAGATAGACAAGATTGCCTATGACTACATTATTAAGTGCGGCGCACAGCCGAACTTCCTTAATTACAACGGCTATCCTGCCACCGCATGCATTTCCATAAACGATGAGGTTATTCATGGAATACCCAGCAAGAAGCGTGTAATCCAAGAGGGCGATATAGTGAGTATTGATCTCGGTGCCGTCCTCGAGGGCTTCAACGGCGACAATGCTGCTACTTTCGCTGCAGGAGCAATAAGCTCCGAGGCGAAGCGGCTGTGCGACACGACCAAGGAGAGCCTGTTTCTGGGCATCGAAAAGGCTGTCGCAGGCGGCAGACTCGGCGATATAGGCTCTGCGATTCAGCGTCATTGCGAGTCAAGAGGTTTTTCCGTTGTCCGTGAATTTGTCGGACACGGCGTAGGACACAAGCTCCATGAAGACCCCAGTGTACCGAATTACGGAACCCCGGGCAGGGGAATCCGCCTGTTGCCGGGCATGACGCTCGCCATTGAACCGATGATAAACCTCGGCAAAGCAGACGTCAAAACATTACCGGACGGATGGACAGTAAAAACCCGTGACGGTAAGCTGTCGGCACACTTTGAACACACGGTGGCTATAACACCGAGCGGTCCAAAGATACTCACTCTGCTTTAAGGAGGTGCAGTATATGTCAAAACAGGATATGCTTGAGCTTGAAGGTGTTGTTGTTGAGGCATTGCCGAACGCAATATTTCAGGTAGAGCTTGAAAACGGACACAAAGTTTTAGCACACATTTCCGGTAAGCTCAGAATGAACTACATTCGTATCCTTCCCGGAGACAAGGTGACGGTCGAAGTTTCGCCATATGACCTCACCAAAGGAAGAATAACATGGCGATCAAAATAAGCTAAGGCTAATTTTTCAAGGAGGGCATTCAAATGAAAGTCAGACCTTCTGTAAAGAAAATTTGCGAGAAGTGCAAGATTATTAAGCGCAAGGGAAAAATCATGGTTATCTGTGAGAATCCCAAGCACAAACAGCGTCAGGGTTAATCCGACGCAAACCATTTATGGAGGTGCAACTGAGAAATGGCGCGTATATCAGGTGTTGACTTGCCGAGAGAGAAGAGAATTGAAATCGCTCTTACTTATATCTACGGTATAGGTCGTAAAACTGCCGGCGACATTATCGCAGCTACAGGCGTTGATCCTGACATCAGAGTTAAGGATCTTTCAGAAGACGATGTAGCAAAACTGCGTGAGTATATTGACCACAACGTTAAGGTTGAGGGTGATCTGCGCAGAGAGACCGCTTTTGATATCAAGAGACTTATCGAAATCGGTTGTTATCGTGGCGTACGCCACAGAAAGGGTCTGCCCGTAAGAGGACAGCGCTCAAAGACAAACGCACGTACACGCAAGGGTCCGAAGAAGACTATTGCTAACAAGAAGAAGTAATTAGGAGGGATAATATGGCACCTAAGGGTTCCGCTAAGAAGGGCACTGCAACTCGCAGACGCCGTGAACGTAAGAACATTGAACGCGGCGCAGCTCATATCCAATCCACCTTCAACAATACTATCGTTACCATCAGTGATACACAGGGCAACGCAGTATCATGGGCAAGCGCAGGCGAGATGGGCTTCAGAGGTTCTAAGAAGTCAACTCCGTTCGCAGCTCAGACCGCTGCCGAGACTGCCGCTAAGATCGCTATCGAGCATGGTATGAAGACAGTTGAGGTTTACGTTAAGGGTCCGGGAGCAGGACGTGAAGCTGCAATCAGAGCATTGCAGACAGCAGGCTTGGAAGTAAGCCTTATCAAGGACGTTACTCCGATCCCGCACAACGGCTGCCGTCCGCCGAAGAGAAGACGCGTATAATTCAGAAGAAGGAGGATATTGATATGGCAAGAAATATGCAGCCTATTGCTAAGCGTTGCAAGGCACTCGGAATTTCTCCGGCTGTTATGGGATATAAGAACAAGGAAACTATCCGTAATCCCAAAGGACAGATGAGAAGAAAGAAGTCTGAGTACGCTCTTCAGCTTAACGAGAAGCAGAAGGTTAAGTTCATATATGGTATGCTTGAGAAGCAGTTCTATTCATATTATGAAAAGGCTACCAAGATGCAGGGTAAAGCAGGCGAGAATCTCCTCGTTCTCTGCGAACGCCGTCTTGACAATGTTGTTTTCCGTCTCGGATTTGCAGCAACTCGTCGTCAGGCTCGTCAGCTTGTTTCTCACGGTCATTTCACCGTCAACGGCAAGCGTGTTGATATTCCGTCATACATGGTTAAGCCGGGCGAAGTTATCGCCGTTTGCGAGAACAGCAGATCAAGTTCTGTTTTCACAGAGCTTACAGGCGAGAAGGCTCCTGTTGTTCTTCTTCCTAAGTGGCTTGAGAAGACAGATGATGCGTTCACCGGTAAGGTTATTGCTATGCCGTCCCGTGACGATATAGACTATCCTGTTGAGGAGCACCTCATCGTCGAGCTTTATTCAAAATAATTAACCGTATACTTAATACAACAAGGAGGGTTTTGAATGATTGGCATAGAAAAACCAAGAATCGAAACAGCCGATGTTTTACCTGACGGTACTTACGGTAAATTTGTAGTAGAACCTTTGGAGAGAGGCTACGGAACAACGCTGGGCAACAGCCTCAGACGAGTTCTTCTTTCTTCATTGCCGGGCTACGCAATAACTTCCGTCAAGATTGACGGAATTCTTCACGAGTTTTCAACGATCCCGGGCGTCAAGGAGGACGTTACGGAAATCGTTCTTAACTTGAAGAGCGTAATCCTTAAAATTCACGGCGATGGTCCCAAGACCATGTACGTTGATGTTAAAGGTGAAGGTGAAATCACCGCAGGCTCCTTCAAGACAGATTCCGATGTTGAGATCCTTAATCCCGATCTTCACATCGCGTCTCTTGACAGCGACGCCCATGTGGTAATGGAGTTGACCTGCAGCAGCGGCAGGGGCTATGATTCTGCTGAACGTAACAAGCAGTATCTTCAGCCGCCGATCGGCGTAATTGCAATCGACTCGATCTATTCACCGGTATTAAAGGTAAATTACACAGTCGAGAACACACGTGTCGGCCAGATAACCGACTATGATAAGCTGACACTTGAAGTGTGGACAAACGGCACAATTTCCGCTAAGGAAGCCGTTTCTCTGGGCGCCAAGATCCTCAACGAGCATCTCAGTCTTTTCGGAGATCTCTCTGATGAGGCTTTTGAAACTGAGATAATGGTTGAGAAGAGTAAGAATGGCAAGGAAAAAGTCTTGGAGATGACCATTGAGGAACTTGACCTGTCTGTGCGCTCTTTTAACTGCTTGAAGAGAGCAGGAATCAATACAGTAGAGGACTTGATCGGTAAGTCCGAGGACGATATGATGAAGGTTCGTAACCTTGGCAGAAAGTCGCTTGACGAGGTCGTTGCAAAGCTTGCATCCCTCGGCTACGATCTTCGCAGGGACGACGACTGATCGTCAGAGCTGTAATTTAATCAAAAAACACACTAACGGTAAAGGAGTGACTTTTAATGCCAGGAGCCAGAAAGCTTGGAAGAGCAAGTGACCATCGCAAGTCAATGCTCAGAGGCATGGTAACATACCTTTTAGAAAACGGCAGAATAGAGACCACCGTTACGAGAGCAAAGGAAGTTCGTGCAATGGCTGAAAAAATGATTACCATTGCTAAGGATAACACACTTCATTCAAGAAGACAGGTTTTAGCATACGTTACCAAAGAGGACGTTGTTAAGAAGCTTTTTGATGAAATTGCTCCGAAATATAAGGACGTAAACGGCGGTTATTGCCGCATTATTAAGACAGGTGCCCGCCGCGGTGATGCAGCTGAAATGTGCATCATTGAGCTGATTGACACCGAGTCTAAATAATCAGGTATAGATACGCAAAAATATAACGGCAGACACGAAAAGGTCTGCCGTTAATTTTTTTCGTTGAGATTTTATGAAACCCTGTGTCCTCTGACCTTGATATTTCCGATCAAAGGAAGCGTTGCTGTTCCCGTAACCGTATCGCCCTCAAAGGTTGCCGATACGGGGATTTTTTTGCCCTTAAACATATCACATTCGGCAACTGCTCTGAGAGTGTTTCCGCTCTCCGTTACTTCGCTGATTTTAAATTCGGGAGCGTTTTCACCGACAATTTCAAGCTTGAAATCATATTCTCCGTTGCGGTCACTGATTGTAACCCGACCTGTTCCTCGGAAAAGCATCGTGTTGATCGAGGCTTCCCATATTCCTAATCCTATCATTTGTATTCTCCGTTCGGTTTTTTATTAGACTATCATATTTTGAAAAATATGTCAACTTAAATTGTATTTTGATAAAACAGAATTTATATTTTTGCAAAATGTAATTTACACGCAGGAAAATTCAGTTAATCGTTCAATAAAGTAACGGTTGTCCTTGACTTTATTAATGTTATATATTAAAATAAAATAGAGTATATAGGGGAAATGTAAAAGCTAAAAAGGCAGTAATATTGTAGGAGGTCAAAGAAATTGAAAAAGGTAGATTTCAGGAGCGCTTTTGTGAAGCGTATTCTAATGATGGTGTACGATATTTTTGCGGTAAACCTTTCATACCTTTGTGTTATGTTTATCGGCGGCGGACAAAAAAGCTTTGATGCGCTGCTGGAAAGAGCCTTGCCTGTTACTGTCATTACTATTTTGCTTTTTTATGCTTTTAAAGTATATTCAAGTATGTGGGAATATGCCGGATACAAAGAGATTTTAAACGTCAGTATTGCGGCGGTCATCGGCGGAATTTCCGGAATTGCCGTTGACCTGATTATCTCCAGTCTCGGCGGCGCAACCTCAGACCTGAAAAACGGCTGCTTTGACGCTTACTTCTATATTTTCGGCACTTTGTTTATTATTCTTCTCGTTGCCGGAATGAGGATGGGATACCGGTTGATAAGACGGTACTATCGGGAAAGCGCACTTAAAAGGGATGAAAAGCTTGACCATGTAATGATCGTCGGCGCAGGCGATATGGGTATGATAATCATCAATGAGCTTGAGGTAAACA
>JAEDFL010000041.1 GCA_016292785.1 Clostridiaceae bacterium
GACGAGAGGAATATAGCTATGGCATTTACCGGCATGCGCCTCTTCCACCATTAATTTTTGACGGATCTTTTTCCGCCATACAGCCCAAGCTTCCTTGCCAATACACATAGTATTGGCGGCGAAACCTTGAACTGTCTGACGAAAAAATCTCTCGTCAAAAAACGCAGAGATTTAATGCAAAATGCACTGTGAACAATTTTGTATTATAAATGACGGAGCTTTTCCGCCATACAGCCCAAGCTTCCTTGCCAATACACATAGTATTGGCGGCGAAACCTTGAACTGTCTGACGAAAAAATCTCTCGTCAAAAAACGCAGAGATTTAATGCAAAATGCACTGTGAACAATTTTGTATTATAAATGACGGAGCTTTTCCGCAATACAGCCCAAGCTTCCTTGCCAATACACATAGTATTGGCGGCGGAACCTTAAACTGTCTGACAAAAAAATCTCTCATCAAAAAACGCAGAGATTAAATACAAAATGCACTGCGAACAATTTTATATTATAAATGACGGAGCTTTTTCCGCCCAATTAGACGTTAGATTTTTGACATTAGACCTTAGACGATAAAACTTAAAGTCTGATGAAACTATGCAAGGCTTCCCCTTGAGGGGAAGCTCCGCCGCAGGCGGTGATGAGGTGGAAAGTTAGACTTCAGATTTCAGACGTTAGACCTTAGACGGTAAAGCTTTGAATTTTGCAGAAGCTTTTCGGCTCCCTTGTGTAAAGGGAGCTGTCACGACCTAAGGTTGTGACTGAGGGATTGACAAAAACCTGTGTCAAGTTTACCTTTTGGGTTTACAAGAACTATAAACTTTCTCGTCTAAAATCTAACATCTAAAGTCTACAATCTAAATTTGAGGAAGGCATAACAGACTTTAGATTTCAGACATTAGACCTTAGACAATAATACGTTTAAATAGTGGAAGTGGAATAATTTGCTATACAACGGTTTTTCTTTCAGGAAAGCCGACCTGTTTATCGAAAGGATTTGATAAGCTATGAAAATAATGGTAATCGGCGGCGGCGGACGTGAACACGCCGTGATCAGAAAATTAAAGGAAAACACTTCGGTTGAGGAAATCTTTGCTCTGCCCGGTAACGGCGGAATTGCCGAGGATGCAACCTGTGTTCCGATCGGCGCAAAGGATATTGACGGAATTGTAAATTTTGCCCGTGAAAACAAGATTGATTATGCTGTTGTAACTCCCGACGATCCTCTTGTTCTCGGAGCCGTTGACGCTCTGAACGAAATCGGTGTTCCGTGCTTCGGTCCTGAGGCAAAGGCGGCGGCGATCGAGGGCAGTAAGGTTTTCTCCAAAAACCTGATGAA
Source organism: Clostridiaceae bacterium (assembly GCA_016292785.1). Taxonomy (GTDB): domain Bacteria; phylum Bacillota; class Clostridia; order Oscillospirales; family Acutalibacteraceae; genus CAG-488. The sequence goes on from JAEDFL010000041.1 coordinate 1,337, forward strand.
AAAATATAATATTCCCACCGCACGCTACGAGGTTTTTGACACTCCCGAAGCGGCGGCGGACTATCTTAAAACCACGACTTTCCCGACGGTTATCAAGGCGGACGGACTTGCGCTCGGCAAGGGCGTTATAATCGCCGAAAATCTCGACGAGGCTCTTGACGCCGTTGACTCCATGATGAAGGACAAGATCTTCGGCGCAAGCGGAAGCCGAGTTGTTGTTGAGGAGTTCCTCACAGGCCCCGAGGTTTCCGTTCTCAGCTTTACCGACGGAGAAACGATTGTTCCGATGATATCTTCGATGGATCACAAGCGTGTCGGAGAAGGTGACACGGGACTTAACACGGGTGGAATGGGCACTATTGCTCCCAATCCCTACTATACTAAAGAGGTTGCCGACAGGTGTATGGAAACGATATTCCTGCCGACTATCAGAGCGATGAAAGCCGAGGGCAGAACGTTCAAGGGTTGCCTTTATTTCGGACTTATGATAACTCCCGACGGCCCCAAGGTCATCGAATATAACTGCCGCTTCGGCGATCCCGAAACTCAGGTTGTGCTTCCTCTGCTTGAAAGCGATCTGCTTGAAATTATGCAGGCGGTCACAAACGGAACTCTTGACAAGACCGAGGTTAAATTCTCCGACAAGAGCTGTGCCTGTGTTGTAATGGCTTCGGGCGGCTATCCCAAGGATTACAAAAAGGGTTATGAAATTACAATTCCCGAAGACATTGCCGACAGCGTTTATATCGCAGGCGCAAAGAAAGAAGACGGAAAGCTTCTGACCGACGGAGGACGTGTGCTTAACTCGGTTGCGGTTGCCGACACTCTTGAAAATGCGCTCAAGAAAGCATATGAAAATACGGAAAAAATAAAGTTTGAAAATTCCTATCTGCGCCGTGACATCGGACAGAGAGCCTTGAAAGCCAAGGAGGTCGGATAATGGTATACAGAATTTATGTTGAAAAGAAAAAGGAGCTTGCAAACGAGGCAAAAGCTCTGCTCGGCGATCTCAGATCGCTTTTACAGCTTGATAAGCTGACGGATCTGAGAATACTCAACCGATATGATGCGGAAAATCTTGACGCTGAGCTTTTTGAATATGCTGAAAAGACGGTGTTCTCCGAGCCTCAGCTCGATGTTCTCAGGGAGGATATTCCCGACGGAGCCTCCGCTGTCTTTGCCGTTGAGTATCTGCCCGGTCAGTTTGACCAGCGTGCCGATTCTGCGGCTCAGTGTATTCAGATCATCTCCAAGGGTGAAAGACCGACCGTCCGCACGGCGAAGATATATCTTCTCTACGGTGAGCTTTCCGCCGAGGAGATAGAGGCTGTGAAGAAATATGTTATCAACCCTGTCGAAGCACGTGAAGCGTCACTCGAAAAGCCTGCGACGCTCAAAACCGACTACTCCGTACCGACCGAGGTTGAAACTCTCAACGGGTTCTGCAAGTACGGTGAAGCGGAGCTTGCCGATTTTGTACGCAAATACGGTCTTGCTATGGACGAGGACGACATCGCTTTCTGTCAGAAGTATTTTATCTCCGAAAAGCGAGATCCCACTATAACCGAGATCCGTATGATCGACACCTACTGGTCGGATCATTGCCGTCACACAACGTTCCTGACTACTATCGACAACGTTAAGTTTGAGGACAGCCTTATTCAGGAGACCTATGACGATTATATTGAAACAAGAAAACAGCTTGGCAGGACTAAGCCGATAAACCTTATGGATATTGCAACGCTTGCAGTGAAATACCTCAGAAAAGAGGGTAAGCTCGATAAGCTTGATGAGTCCGAGGAGATCAACGCCTGCACGGTTAAAATGGACATTGAGGTTGACGGCAAAACAGAGCCGTGGCTTCTGCTCTTCAAGAACGAAACCCATAACCACCCGACGGAGATCGAGCCTTTCGGCGGTGCGGCGACCTGCATCGGCGGAGCTATCAGAGATCCGCTCTCGGGCAGATCCTATGTTTACGGTGCGATGCGCGTCACAGGTGCGGCAGATCCGCTCAAGCCTGTCAGCGAAACCCTTGAGGGCAAGCTTCCGCAGAGAAAGATTGTCACAACTGCGGCGGCAGGCTATTCCTCATACGGTAATCAGATCGGACTTGCCACGGGCATAGTCGATGAAATATATCACGACGGATATGCCGCAAAGCGTATGGAGATCGGTGCGGTTATTGCCGCCGCTCCCGAAAAGAATGTCAGACGTGAGCGTCCCGAGCCGGGCGACATTGTAATCCTTCTCGGCGGCAGAACAGGACGTGACGGCTGCGGCGGAGCAACAGGCTCATCCAAGTCGCACACACTTGAATCCCTTGAAAGCTGCGGCGCAGAGGTTCAGAAGGGTAACGCTCCCGAGGAGCGCAAGCTTCAGAGACTTTTCAGAAACGGCGAAGTCAGCCGTATGATCAAGCGCTGTAACGATTTCGGCGCAGGCGGCGTTTCCGTTGCTATCGGTGAGCTTGCGGACGGACTTGATATCGACCTCAACGCCGTTCCCAAGAAGTATGACGGACTTGACGGAACGGAGCTTGCAATCAGCGAATCTCAGGAGCGTATGGCTGTCGTGGTTGCCAAGGAGGACGTTGAAAAATTCATCAGTCTTGCCGACGGCGAAAACCTTGAAGCGACGGTTGTTGCCGAGGTTAAAGCCGATCCGAGACTGACAATGACATGGAACGGCAAGAAGATCGTTGATATCAGCCGTGAATTCCTCAACTCTAACGGTGCGGAAAAGCATATCGACATTGCGCCCGCTAAGGCGGAAATATATAAGAAAGACATCTGCGGCGGCTTTGCGGAGAATTACCGCAAGACTGTCAGCGACCTTAATATGTGCTCAAAGAGGGGACTTTCGGAGCGTTTTGACTCCACGATCGGCGCAGGCACGGTACTTATGCCGTTCGGCGGAAAGTATCAGCAGACTCCCATTCAGGCTATGGTGCAGAAGATTTCCGTTGAGAAAGGTCATACGGATAACTGTTCTCTTATGGCATTCGGCTACAATCCTTTTGTCACGGAGAAAAGTCCGTTCCACGGTGCATATCTCGCCGTGGTAGAATCCGTCTGCAAGCTCATTGCGACAGGTACGGATTTCAAGGATGTTTACCTGACCTTCCAGGAGTATTTTGAGCGTCCCGGCAAGGATCCCGGAAGATGGGGCAAGCCTCTTGCGGCTCTGCTCGGCTCATTCAGAGCGCAGAAAGAGCTTGGCATAGGCGCCATCGGCGGCAAGGATTCAATGAGCGGAAGCTTTGAGGATCTCGATGTTCCCCCGACGCTTGTTTCCTTTGCGGTTTCAACGGACAAGATCAAGAATATTGTTTCACCCGAATTTAAGCAGAGCGGTCACAGCCTTGTAAGGCTCAGCCCCGAGTTTGACGAAAACGGACTTCCGAAAACCGAATCACTTGTCGCTCTTTTCGATAAGGTTACACAGCTCCTGCGTTCGGGCAAGGCTGTTGCCTGCTACACTCCCGGCATGGGCGGAATTGCCGAAGCTGTATTTAAAATGGCTATCGGTAACAGGCTTGGATTCAGCTTCAGCGACAAGCTCAGCCTTGATGAAATATTCGGTCTTGATTATGCCGCTTTCCTGCTTGAGGTTACAGAGGATATCCCCGAAGCTCAGCTTATCGGTACTGTGACCGATGACGGCTGTATCACTTACGGCGGAGCTTCTCTCAGCCTTTCAGAGCTTCAGAAGGACTATGAGGAGAAGCTTGAAAGCGTTTATTCCTGCGACCTTAACGGAAGCAAGAAAAAGCTTGAAAACATCTCATTTACCGAGAAAAAATATAAGGCTCCGGCTGTTAAAACTGCCAAGCCGCATGTTCTTATTCCCGTATTCCCCGGCACAAACTGCGAGTATGACTCCGCTAAGGCGGCGACCGACGCAGGGGCAGAGGCTGAGATATTCGTTATAAACAACCTTACAGCCGACGGTATTGCAAGAAGCGTTGACAAGTTTGCCGAGCAGGTGAAGAAGTCGCAGATCATCTTTATCCCCGGCGGCTTCTCCGGCGGTGACGAGCCTGACGGATCGGGCAAGTTTATAACGGCATTTTTCCGCAACGCAGCTATTAAGGAGCAGGTTACAGAGCTTCTCGAAAAGCGCGACGGACTTATGTGCGGTATCTGCAACGGCTTCCAGGCTCTTATCAAGCTCGGACTTGTCCCGTTCGGAAAGATCGTTGACACCGATGAGCATTGCCCGACGCTGACCTTCAACTCCATAGGCAGACACCAGTCGAGAATTGTTACCACAAGAGTTGCCTCCGCAAACTCACCTTGGCTTTCGGGCACTCAGGTCGGCGAGCTTTACAATGTGCCGATCTCTCACGGTGAGGGACGCTTCCTTGCCGATCCGCAGGTGCTTGAACAGCTCAAAGCGAACGGACAGATCGCAACTCAGTATGTTGATGCTGACGGTGACGCTACCGAGGACATTCTCTACAACCCGAACGGCTCGATTGCAGCTATCGAAGGTATTCTTTCTCCCGACGGCAGAGTCCTCGGAAAGATGGGACACTCTGAGAGAATAGGCGAGGGACTTTACAAAAATGTTCCCGGAAATTACGATATGCAGCTCTTTAAATCGGCAGTAAAATACTTCAAATAAAAATAAACTTCGATTTTCTTGTGCGAAAAATGTAGAAAAAAATCGAAAAATATTGAAAAGTTAACCGCATCTTTCTTGTAAAAACGCAGAAAGATGCGGTTTTCTTAATCTTTTCACCAATACTTAACAGCATTTTTCATCATATTCCACAAAGAGCGAAATTTCATAAAAATTTTTTGGTAAGTTTTAGTAAAAAGCTATTGACATATTTGCCATAAAATGGTAACATAATGGTGAAAATATTTCACGGAGGTAGTTTATATGGAAAATAAGGTCAAGATTTTAATCGCAGAGAACAACGAATTTGGTCAGAACTGCGTCAGGGAATTTTCGTCGTACGGCTACAATGTAGTGCTGACGGATAAAGACGGGGCGCAGGTTCTGACGAAGATGAAGTTTGAAAAACCGGATGTTATTATCATGGACGCTTTTATGCTTCACATTGACGCTCTCGGAGTTATCAAGCAGATAAGGGATATGAAGGACGCTAAAAAGCCGATGATAATTGTTCTTTCAAGCGTTGACAATATGCGTTTTGAAAGTGAGATTCTCAACGGCGGCGCTGATTATTATTTTCTCAAGCCTGTCGAGGCGGACGTAATTGCTCAGCGTATTTCTCAGCTTTCGGGTTGGAACAGCTCCGAAAAGCATGAAAAGAATTCCAACGATCTTGAGGTAGTCGTCTCGGAGATCATGCACCAGATCGGTGTGCCGGCTCACATCAAGGGCTATCAGTATCTCAGAGAGGCAATAATTCTCTCGGTCAACAATACGGAAATGATGGGATCTGTAACCAAGCTCCTTTATCCCACCGTTGCCAAGACCTTCAAAACAACCTCATCGAGGGTTGAACGTGCTATCCGTCATGCTATCGAGGTCGCATGGGACAGGGGAGACGTTGATGTGCTCAGCTCCTATTTCGGTTACACAATTCAGTCCTCCAGAGGCAAGCCGACCAATTCGGAGTTCATTGCAATGATTGCCGACAAGCTCAGATTGAGACTCAAGGCGTCGTAAACCAACGTTTATGCTTTGTTGACATTTTAAAAGCTCTGTGTTAAAATTTCATTATTAAACATGGCAGGTGAATAGAATGAAAAACAAAGCTCAAATCTTAGATTCAAGGAATTATAATATAGATTTATTAAAGATTTTCGCGATGTTTCTTGTTGTGGTTTTGCACATAACGGGAATGGGCGGAGTGATAGAAGGCAGTTTAAGATTGTCGACAGATATATCTCAGAAGATCTTGAACACTGTTGCAGGGTGTTGCATCAATTTATTTTCGCTTTGTACCGGATACCTTCTTTGTACAAAAACCGTGAAAATAAAAAGGCTGTTTTCTTTATGGTTTGATGTTTTTTTCTACTCAGTAGCATGCTTTGCAGCGGCTTTTGTTATAACCAAGGATACAAGCATGCTTAGCTTTCCGTCGCTCGGATTCTTGTTTCCGATCTGCTTTTCAAAGTATTGGTACATGAGCGTATATTTTGCTGTTTACATTTTTTCACCGTTTTTTAACAAGCTGATTGAATCACTTGATAAGAAACAGTTCTCGTGGATGCTGATTTGCGCTCTTACGGCCTTTTCGGTAATTCCGACTGTTGCTGGAGAGGATACATTTCTTATCGGAGGAGTATCTGTAGGTCAGTCCTTTGTTTGGATAACAACAATGTATTTTATCGGAGCGTATATCAAAAAATACGGATTGAATATAAAACGCGGAATTCTTTTCGCGGCTGCTGCTTTGTCAATTATGTGTAACGTTATTTTTACATATATTCCGGAGCAGTTCAGATCCTATGGGGACAAGATTTTTACGCTTGGAGACTACAGCTCAATTACTGTTGTTGTTGCTTCAACGGCAATTTTTGTTCTGGTTCTCGGAGTCAAAATAAATGTGAAGCCAAAAATCGGAAAGCTAATTGCAGCTTTTGCCTCGGCATCTCTTGCTGTTTATCTTATCCATACTCATGAGGTCATTTTTTATAAATGGATAGTCGGCAATTTTACTTGGATCGGCAGGTATTCAGCTCCGGTATCGGTACTTGTTGTCATCGGTATCTCACTTGCGGTAACGCTCGGATGCTCATTGATAGGAATAGCGCAGAGAAAACTTTTCTGCCTGATTGGTGTAAACAAGTTTTGTGAAAAACTTGAATATAAGATGGAAAAAATAAAAATGTATATCGAAAAACGTTTTATTTGACAAGAGATTTCATCCAATCAAGTTCTTCCTTGTCTATAGAATGAAACAATACTATCATTCCCGTATAAAGTACAACAGCCGCAATAATTTCAAGGGAAGCGGCAAGCTTTAAGTTCGCTGTATTGAAAGCGTAGAAAATAAAATTCTTTAAAAGATTTGCACCTATAACGCAAAAAATCGGAATAAAAATATCTTTGAAAAAAGAGATGTTAAAATCGCTGACCTTTGTCAGTCTTCTGAAGCTGAGAACAAAATTGACGGTTTCACTGACAAAAACAACGATTATGTAGCCCTTGACCGACAGGATCGGGACGAGAAAATACACCAGAGCAACGCAGAGTGAAGCGTCTATAATGTTGTAGCGCATATAGCTCATCTGCTGATCGAGTCCCTTCAGCATCCCGTCAACGGACATATCGCAGTACATAATCGGAATCAGCGGTGATAGAATTTGAATATAGATAAAAGCGCTGTCATTGCCGTAAACCGCCAGTGACAGCCTTTTTGCGTTGAAGTACATTATTCCTGCCGTCCCTATGGAGAATATAAGAGTCAGATGCAGTACCCTGGCTATCATATAGTTTATCCTCGGCTTGTTGCCGGATATATGCAAAGCGGATATCTCAGGCACGAGCAGTCCTGAGAGCGAGGAAAGCAGGGCGGAGGGATAAAGCACAAGCGGAAGCGACATTCCGTGAATAACGCCGTAGGTTGCGAGTGCGGACTGAGGATTACAGCCGGATTTGCGAAATCCTACGGGAATAAGGAGATGCTCAACAGTCATCAGAATTGAACGCATCTCTGAGCCTACCGTGTCGGGAATTGATATTCTGAACAGCCTTTTCCAGATATCGGTGCCTTTTTCTTTCAGCTTTGGCTTGCAGACCGAAAGCCGATAAAGCGTGTATGAACATAAGAGAGAAAAAAATTCGGCGGAGGTAATGGCGAAAACAATAGCTACGCAAGAAGCTTCAAGTCCCCGTGAGAGTACGTTTTTCAGAGCAAAGACCGTGACGCTGATTTTGAAGATTTGCTCGGCAAGCTGAACCGCCGTGTAGCGGACGATTTTTTTGACCGAGGTGAAGTAGCCGTTGAGAGCCGCCGACATTGAAACAAAGGGCAGGCTGAAGCTCAGAACTCTTAATGACGGTATGCTTCTGATATCACCGATCCATTTTGAGCCGATCAAGTCCGCAAATCCCGAAAGGATCACGGCGATTACCGTACCGCAGACTATCGAATAGATAAGACAGCGGCGCATTATCTGACGGTCGTTGTATTTTCCCAGAGCGATGTTGTCGGCAACAAGGCGCATCGCCGCAAGCCGTATTCCGGCAACGGAAAAGGTGATCGCCATACCGTAAACTGCGGTGATAAGCTGAAAAAGACCGATGCCGTCCGCACCTATTCTGTTGGACAGATATACGTTAAAGCTGACGTCAACCGTTTTCATAAGAAATGCCGTTGCCGTAAGCAATAGTGTATTGGTCAGCAGCTTTTTTGCGTTAGTCATTATAATCACTCCGTATAAATTACTATGACATTTTGTATAAAAAAAGAATTGATATTGCAATTTAATTATGTTATAATACTAAGGTAATTTTCGGCAGGAGGGGACTGCTCGGTTTACCGGTTATGTGTTCTCTTTTCTGCGTATTCGATTATTCGGAGGGAATGTATGAAGAAAACACTTTCTGTTTTACTTGCGGTTATAATGGCTTTTTCTGTCAGTGCGGCAACATTTTCGTCCTATGCCGCCGACGAATGTCACTGTGGTACAACACCCGTTGTATATGTTACCGGCTTCGCAATGACCGATCTGGTTGCCAATCCCGGAACGGACGAGCAGTACAATGTGTTTATGCCCGAAACCTCGGCGATCGTCAGGACGGTTGCGCAGCTTATTGTACCTGTCATTTCTCTGTGCATTACGGGAAACTACGATTCGTTTGCCGCCTCGCTGAGCAAGGCTCTGAACGAGCTTATGAAGGACGCCGCCTGCGACGATAACGGCGATCCGCTCAACGAAAACGTTGATATCAAGTTCAGGGTTGATCCCACCGCCGAGCACGGCTACGGCTATGACAACCGCTTCAATTACGATTGGCGTGAAGATGTTTTTGACATTGCGGCGGAGCTGAAGGACTACATAGAAGAAACCAAGGCGGTTACAGGTCACAGCAAGGTCGTTGTCAAAGCTGAAAGCATGGGCGGCGCAGTCGTTATGACCTACCTCAAGGTCTACGGAAGCGACAGCGTTGAAACCGTTATAATGCAGTCCTCCGCCTTTAACGGTATAAACCTTGTCGGCGGACTCTTTACGGGCGACCTCAATATAAAAACGAAGTCCGTTATGAATTACATCGGTAATTTTATCGAGGGCAACGACACGATGACGGTATTTTACCGCTGTCTTTTCAATCTGCTTTGCGGTTTTATTCTTTCACCCGTCTGCAATGCTGTGGACAGGGTGTTCACCGAGGGCAAGGAGGTACTCTATGAGGACTGCCTCAGAGACCTTTTCGGAAACCTTACGGGAATCTGGACTTTTGTACCGAATGAATATTACGAGCAGGCAAAGGACTATATGCTTGATGAAGACGAGAATGCAGAGCTTATAAAGAAGCTTGACGCCTATCACTACGGAGTTATGGATTCGACCGAGGAGATACTTGACGAGGCTATGGCGGACGGAATGAAGCTTGCGATAATTTCCAATTACGGAAAAGCGGCAGTTCCCGTTCTTACCGACGACAGTTATCAGAGTGATTTTCTTATCGACACGGCAAGGACTTCTCTCGGTGCGACCTGCGCCGATTACGGTGAAACTCTCGGTGAGGGTTACGTTCAGAAAAACGCTGACGGACACAATCACCTTTCCTGCGATAACGTTATTGACGCTTCAACCTGTATTTACCCGGAATACACTTGGTTTGTCAAGGATATGATGCACACATGGTATTCTATCGGATATGATCATTTCACTTGGTGGATTGCTCAGTCGGCAGTTCAACCGACCGTAAATGACACGGAGGAATACCCGCAGTTCCTCTTAAACAATCAGGAAACGAAAACGCTTGATCCTCTTACGTCTGAAAACTGTGAAACGCAGAGCACAGACGTTGACTTCACAGCAGTTTTTCAAAATATTTTCAGCAAAAGCAATTAAGTTCAGGAGGTAAAAAATGAACAGCAAATTTACTAAAGCCATCTCGGTCGTTATGTCTGCCGCACTTATCACAACGTGTTCGGCTGTCGGCGCATTCGCACAGGGCGGTGACGTTGATTATAAGATCAACAGCACCTACGCAAACGTTGACTGGAACACCTACAAGCAGTATAAGACCGATCTTCACAGCCACACAACTGCATCCGACGGTTCATCGACTAAGAAGGAAACTATCGAAAAGCACTATGATTACGGCTTCGATATTCTTGCCGTTACCGACCACGGAACGGTAGACTACGGCTGGGACGACTCCTCGGTCAGCAAGGTTATAAAGGTTGCTATGACCGCCAAGGAGGGCAAAACTCCTATCGAGGTGCTTTCCTCTCAGGGACAGACCTCGGACGGAAAGACCTATACATATGACGGCGACAGCTACACCGAATATGACGAAAACGGAATTGCTCAGAATTCAATGCTCAGAGTACCGTTCGGCAACGAGCAGAACCCGACCTCGTTCAACAACGCTCATGTTTGCTCATGGTTTGTTGACTACGGCAACGGTATAGTCGGCGGAACGAGCGACTATGAAACACCGATCAAAAATGTTGACAAGCTCGGCGGACTTTCGGTTATCAATCATCCGGGCGAATACAGCGGAGCAAGACATTCCGAAAACTATGATGAAGCCTACAATCTGAATAATGTTAAATACAAGTACATTGTAAATAAGTTTGCAAACCTTCTTACAGAGTATCAGTCATGCCTCGGTATCGACATAAACAGCAAGGGCGACAACAGAACACGTTATGACAGAAAGCTCTGGGATATCCTGCTTCAGAAGGTTGTCCCGACCGGCAGAAACGTATACGGAATTGCAACCTCCGACTCACATAACGTAGGAATAATCAATTCCGGCTACACCCTTATGTGTATGCCCGAAAAGAATGTTACTGCTCTGAGAACAGCGATGGAGGACGGAGCTTTCTTTGCCGCAAGCTACTATATGGGCAGCAAGGTTGAAATCGGCGCTTGGGCAGAGGAGCTTAAAGCCGCAGGCGTAGGTCTTGAGCTTGCAGAACAGTTCGCACAGGCATATGAGAATATTGTCGAAGAGGAGAACAACGGCAAGCAGAGCACTATCTTCAAATTCGATCAGGAAGCCGTTGCTCCGAAAGTCAAGTCCGTTTCTGTCGATGATACGGAGGACACAATCACAATCAGCACCAAGGACGCATATATGGTTCATTGGATTGCCGACGGTAACATCATCGCTACGGGCAACACGATTGACCTTGACGATTATTCGGATCAGATCGGCTCATATGTAAGAGCTGATATCGTCGGTGAGGGCGGAGTTATCTACACTCAGCCGTTCACACTTGAGTATGAGGGCGCACCGACTGCCGAAAAGACCTGCTCGGTTGATCTTGGCAAGCCGGCAAGCCTTATCTGCGACACCATTGTAAAGCTTCTTGCAAAGGTTCTCGAAGTTTTTAAGATTGTTGATATCATCTGGTATTTCCTCAACAAATAAATTTTAATAATGAAATCAGGGACAGGTAAATAAAGCATAACGAAATCGGCTTTATTTCCTGTCCCTTTTTTAAAAGGAGTATAGATATGGAAAAGATCTGGAATAATGCAAAATTCATTTATACGGATTTTAAGCCGCATTTTGATCCGTATGCAAAGCCGTGGGGAGCAAGGAGAGCCCGTCTTTATCAGCACCTTGAACTGACCGACAACAACGGTCTGCCGATGTTTGTCAGCGATTTTGAGATCGGCGGAAGCGGTAAGACCGAGCTTGTTTTCACCGCTCTCGGCGTTGTTGATATTTATATCAACGGAAAGCGTGTCGGCAATGACGAGCTGAAGCCCGGCTGGACGAATTATAACAAGCGTGTGCTTTATTATACCTATGACGTTACGGAATATGTCACCGAGGGTAAGAACAGGATTCTTGCCGTGCTTGCAGGCGGCTGGTATTCGGGCAGAATTGTCAATGAATATTACGGCGCAAATCCGCCCGCTTTCCTTTGCAATGTTATTCACAACGGTAACTCTGTCCTCATAACTGATGACAGTTGGAACACAAAGGTCGGCGGTCAGATCCGCACGGCAGACATATGGGACGGCGAATACTGTGACGCAAGCTATGACAGCTATGAGCAGATGTCAACGGTCGGATATGAGCTTGACGACTGGAAAAAGGCAAAGCTCAGCGACTATTTTGACGGTGAGATTACCGAATTTGTCGGACCTACCGTTCAGGTGCGTGATGAGCTTTCTCTCAGGGAAAAAACGATCACGGTCTATGACGGCGTTAAATACAACGGCTCAAACTACGGTGAAATCAATGTTTGTGCCGAGCCGGAAAAATTTCCGATAACACTCAAAAAAGGACAGACCGCAATTATTGATCTTGGTCAGGAGATGGTCGGCTGGGCAAAAATCACCCTCAAGGGCGAAAAGGGAACGCTTGTCAGCGTTCATTACGGCGAGTTCCTGAACGACAGCGGAGAGATTGAAAGAGGAAACGACGGCGCCAAAGGCTCTCTTTACACGGTAAATCTCCGTTCTGCGCTCGGCAAGGAGGTTTACATAATCGGAAGCGACAAGGCGGAAACATACAGCCCGAGGTTTACCTTCTTCGGTTACAGATATGTTCAGATCACAGCCGAAAAAGATATTGAAATTCTTGACTTTGTTTCTGAGGTCGTAGGCTCGGCAACCGAGGAAATCGGAAGCATCGTGACCTCGGATAAGCTCATAAATAAGCTCATTTCCAACACCCTCTGGGGACAGAGGAGCAACTACCTCAGCGTTCCTACCGACTGCCCTCAGCGTGACGAACGTTACGGCTGGACGGGCGACGCACAGGCGTTCAGCATAACTGCCGCTTACAATGCTGATGTTGACGGTTTCTTCCACAAGTGGATGCAGGACGCCCGTGACTCGCAGAGCGACGAGGGAGCATATCCCGACGTTATTCCGAGATCGGCTTGCTGCAGCAGCGAGAATGCGGCGGCATGGTCGGACGCAGGTATCATTGTGCCGTATAATATATATATGATGTATAACGACGTGAAGATTATCGAAGATCACTATGCTTCGATGGAGAAATATATCGCTCAGCTTATCACGAACTTCGGTATGTCCGGACCGATCCCCCGTTACGGCGACTGGCTTGCATATGATTATTGCAAGAACGAGTATCTTTCCTCCGCGTACTTTATTTATGATATTGACCTTATGACGAAGATGAGCGAGGTAATCGGAAAGTCCGACAGGGCGGAGTATTACAAGGATCTCAGAAAGCAGGCTCACGCTTACTTTGTCGAGAACTTTATGAAGGACGGAAAGCTCATCGGTCAGACTCAGACGGATAAGATTATCGCCATGGCGTTTAACCTTGTTGATGAGGACTATGCCAGGGAGCTTGCCGACGAGCTTGTCGAGCAGATCAAGGCGAACGACAACAGGCTTTCAAGCGGCTTTGTCGGCACCTGCAAGATTTGCCCCACGCTTTCAAAGTACGGCAAGGACAATATGGCTTACACACTCTTAATGCAGAGGAAAGAGCCGTCATGGCTTTACAGCGTCGATCAGGGAGCTACAACGATATGGGAACGCTGGAATTCCTACACCAAGGAGAACGGCTTCGGCGATGTCGGAATGAATTCCTTCAACCACTATGCCTACGGCTCGGTTGTAGAGTGGATGTACCGCTATATGGCAGGAATTGAGCCGGGTAAGCCCGGATTTGAGGAGATAATCCTTCAGCCGAGAGTTGACACAAGAACGGCGAACGAGCTTCCTGACGGCCAGCAGAGAATGACAGATGTTAAGGCAAGCTATAAATCTGCCGCAGGACTTATTGAGAGCGAATGGCACAATGCGGACAGCTTTACATACAGGTGCAATATTCCCGTAACTGCCGAGCTTCGACTTCCGATTTTCGGAGATAAACTCACCGTAAACGGAGTTGAACACAGCTTTGACGAGTACGAGAATGAAAACGGCTGTGCGATAATCAGGCTTGCACCGGGCGAATATGTTTTCGAGGAGATGTGATTTATGGGAAAAAAACCTTTGCTCTGCCTCGGAACGGGAATGGATTTTAATGAGATAGCCGATATAGATCAGCTTGAGGTTATCAAGGCGGCAGGCTTCGATCAGTTCTTTTACACGGAAAGAAGAAATCAGCCGAGAGCCGAGGACGAGGCGATCGCAGAAAAGGCGGCAAAGCTCGGCATCGGCTTCCATTCAATCCACGCTCCGTTTTACGGAATGGACGATCTCTGGCACGATGAGGACGGCGAGCTTGCGGAGATCATGCGAAAAGAGCTGTTTAATTCAATCGACAACTGCCACAATCTCGATGTGCCGATTGTTGTAATGCACGCAATCATCGGAATGGATAATCACACGCCGACCGAGCTTGGACTTGAACGCATCGGAGAAATCATTGATTACGCTGTCAAGAGAGGAGTTGTTATCGGCTTTGAAAACACTGAGGGTGAGTGCTACCTCAAAGCGTTGCTTGACAAATTCGGTGAAATTGAGAACGTAGGTTTTACTTTTGATTCAGGTCATGAGCTTTGCTACAACGGCGGCTCGGATATGCTCGGCAAGTACGGAAAGTATCTTGTTTCAACTCATCTTGACGACAACCACGGAATGAGCGATCCTGAACATCCGAACTTCCTTGATGACTACCACCTGCTTCCGTTTGACGGCTATGCCGACTGGGAGGGGATAGCACGCAGGCTGAACAAATGCGGATTTGAAGGAAGCCTGACCTTTGAGGTCGATTCCAAGGGAAGATGCGGCAGTCACTCCAACGATATGTATCTCGGACTGAGCCTTGAGCGGTATGTCGCAAAGGCATATGAACACGCTGTCAGATTCAGGGAGCTTGTGCTCTCGGTAAAATAAAAATAAGCAATAAAAAATACGGTATTCAAGCATTTCACTTGAATACCGTATTTATTTTGTTCAGTTACACTTATCAGAAATCGAAAACATTTCCGATTGCTTCGATGA
>JAEDFL010000042.1 GCA_016292785.1 Clostridiaceae bacterium
AAATTATTATAGGCACAGAAAGCTTTTGTTTCCTGTGCCTATAATTATAGAATTTATATGATTTTCTTCAAGATAAAATGCAAATTCGTCGGAATATAATGCGAAAGCGTTGATTACTCGTTTGTCAATATGATGTGGGTATTGAATTTCTGATCTTCGCATGAAAGGAACACATCGCCGTTGTATTTCTTTGCAATAGTCTGTATGCTGCGCAAACCGAAGCCGTGATTCTGAGGATTGCGTTTGGTTGTAAATATGTGCTTGACGTCAATGTTTTCAACGACGGGATTGTTGATGTCAATCAGCAACTGCTCGACGATTGTGCTGATTGTAACAGAAATAACAAGAGGCTCTTTGGACTCCTGTATTTTGGCGGTTGCTTCTATTGCGTTGTCCAAAGCGTTGCCGATGAGAACGCCAAGCTCGGTCTGATCAATGGCAATATCTTTGCTGAGTTTAACGGATGATTCGATTTTTATGTTACGGTTTTTAGCGATTGATTGCTTTGATTGTATTATTGCGTCAATTACCGGATTGCCGCTGTTGACGATATTGCCCGGTGTAGAAATAAAATTAAGCTTTTCTTTCGCATAATCGGTTGCTTCGTTATATTTTTTACTTTCGAGCAAAGCAAGCAATGAAATCAGCCAATTCTTTATATCGTGTCTGAAATTTTTAATATCATTCTGATATTTATAAAGCTCGTTGTAGTGCCGGATCTGATCGTCAATATGCTTTTGTGTAAAAGCAAGCTGAACTTTCGTGTTGACATATTCCGCTTTCTTTTCAAGAAGACTGAAGATGAAAACATTTGCAAGAATTAAAATTATCGCTGCACAAATGACGATTATTTGAAACGAGTTGTCGTTGATTTCATAGCAGCATCGGAACAGAAGCAGGAGAATCAGCAGGGAGGCAACCGGGAGGGGTAAAAGGTCAAAAGAAATATTCAAATTCTTTAAAGACTTTTTCTCCGAATTTTTAAAGCCGATTGACCATATAATTGCAAGCTGTAAAAATTTTGATGATACGGTGCAGATAAAGAACAGTGCCATATTTTTCTGCAGTTCTTCCATAGTAACTTTTGTTACGAGAGTGAACGCTATTCCGATAAGCATTTCGGACAGAGCGCCTGAAATAAAAACAAAAATTGAAGAAAAAATGCGTGTCTTCAATTCCAGTTGATACAAAAACGAAGTTAAAAATACGGTTGCCAAAGAAATCAGCATTACAAGGAGTGATTTCGTTAGGAAAAAGTAGTTATTCAAAACTTGAATAATAAAAATACCTGTCAGAAATAAAGAAAAAACGGGAAGTGAATACTTTCTGTTTCCGAGTTTTTTAAATAAAATTAACGGGATAAATAATTCAATCAATATTCCGACAATATTTATCACCATATCCATAGTTACCACTTCTTGTTTCTCAAATACTTATCAAAAATTTCCAATGCTTCCGCTTTCTTGCGAACACTTATCATGATTTTTGTATCATCAAACAGAACAACATGACTCACATCGAAGCGTTTAATGTAATCCATATTAACGATAAAGCCCTGGTGAGTCCTGATAAAACCGTGCGGAGATAATTCCTTATACAAATCAGATAATTTTCCGAGCGCCTCGTATGTACCGTCCTGAGTATGAACCGTTATGTGTCTGTTGTAGCCCTCGATATATTTGATAGATGAGATTTTAATTACATAGCGTTCCTTTTGCCAGCTGAGCTTTATTGATGAGTGCTCGGTTTTGTATTTGTATAAAGCACGGTCGAGAACGCTTTTAAATTCCTTTCCGTCAATCGGTTTAACAATAAAATGGAGTGCCTCTACATTAAAAGCTTTGAATACATAGTTTGGATAGCTTGAAATGAATATTATAATAATGTCTTTGTTGTTTTTTCGGATCAATTCGGCGGCTTCAAGTCCGTTTACTTCACCCATTTTGATATCAAGGAATAAAATATCGTACTTATCGGCACTTTTGAGTAAATCTTCCGCAGAAAAACAGTCGAAAACATTTATGCCCGAGCTTAAACTATCCTGAAGATATTCTTTTATTATTTGATGAGTTGCAAAGTCATCGTCGCAAATACAAATATTCATAAGCACACCGTCTTTTTCCAATTTAGCTTATTCTATCATAACATCAGTATAATTTCAGGACAGATTGATAAAATCATATGACTTTACGGATTTGTCGGATATTTTACACTTGTACAGAATTTTTTTGCCGAAAATGCTGTTCATATTGAAAATAGCAGTTAATTTATTCTATAAAATAGAACTATCGGTATTGTTTCAAATTATACTTATCCGGGCAGATGACCGTGCCAAAACTGCACAGAGGTTTATACTTATGACAACGGCGGAAATATTTTGTCGGTGACGAAAAATCCGCTGACATGTGGAAGCATTGACGGAGTTGCCGCAACAAACACGACGAACTACACCTATGGAGACAGCAAATGGTAGGACAAGCTGACGTCATTTAACGGAGAAGCGATAACCTATGATGAGATCGGCCTTTTTATTCTGTTTTATGCTGCGGAAAGCAAGCCTGCATTGATAAAGAGGGTTGCAAAGCCGAAATAGATTAGCAGGGTCAGCGCATCGACGATGGTGGTGATCATAGGTCCTGCCATCAGCGCAGGGTCAAGGTGCAGAAGCTTTGCCAATATCGGCAGGGCGCAGCCTATGACCTTTGCCACAATTACGGCGCATACCATCGCCATGCAAACAACGATAAACGTGTTGTTTGTGATGTCGTTATGCGTTACAAGCCGTATCAGCCACATTCGTGCGAAATTGACGACCGCCAGCGTAAGTCCGCAAAGAACAGCGACTCTGATCTCTTTCCAGATTATCTTAAAGAAATCCTTTATCTGTATGTCGCCCAGAGCAAGACCACGGATAACAAGCGTTGAAACCTGGTTGCCGCAGTTTCCGCCCGTGTCCATAAGCATCGGAATTGAGGCTGTCAGTCCGGCTATCAGTGAAAGCTTATCCTCGAAGCCCTCGATTATCTGACCGGTAAAGGTTGCGGAAACCATGAGAATAAGCAGCCAGACAATTCTGTTTTTGTAAAGTGTGAAAATACCTGTTTTAAGATAAGAGTCCTCGGACGGCAACAGCAAAGCCATCTTTTCAAAGTCCTCTGTATTCTCGTCTTCGATGACGTCAACGATATCGTCGATCGTTATTATACCGACAAGTCTTTCTTCCTTATCAACAACGGGGATTGAAAGAAGGTCGTATTTCTTCGCTATTGCGGCGACCTCCTCCTGGTCGTCCATCGTGTTGACGAAAATAAGCTGTTCGTCGTCCTCCATTATCTCCTTGACAACCTGATCCTCGGGAGCAACAATAAGCTTGCGGAGCGGAATTGTACCGACAAGCTTGCGCTTTGCGTCCATACAGTAGCAGGTGTAAATCGTCTCCTTGTCGAGAGCGGTCTTTCTGATAATCTCGATCGCCTGCTTCACCGTAAAGTTTTCGGGGAAGGACACCATCTCGATAGTCATAATACTTCCCGCAGAATTGTCGGGATACTGGAGAAATTTGTTGATGAGCTTTCTTGTCTCCGGCTTTGTGTGTGCAAGCACACGGGTTACGACATTGGCAGGTACTTCCTCAAGGAAGTCAACTGCGTCGTCGAGGAACATATCCTCCATAAGAAACTCAAGCTCCGAGTTTGTGATTGCGTCAACGATATTACCCTGAATATCGCCCGGCAGATAAGAAAAAGCATCAGCCGACGATGTCTTGGGCAACAAGCGGAAAAGACGCACCTGATTTTCAGGCTCCATCTCCTCTATCATAGAGGCAATGTCAACGATGTTCATTTCGCCGAGCATTTCCTTGATAGCGGAAAACTTGTTGTTAGCCAGCATCTTGCTGATGACTTCAAACATTGTTTCCAATTTTAAGCGCCCCTTTCAGCACGGCACGAAGCCGCGCCGCAGGCGCGTTTTCAGCTCAGATTCAGTGAGCGGACGTCTGCAACGGTCTTTATGCTGTGCAAATCTTTAATTTTGTTCAAAATTCGTTGCCCGTAGCTACTGTCACTACTACTCACTGAAATCTCACCTCACATAATTCTTTGGCAATTCCATTGAATGATAAGAATATTTTAAACCCGCAAAGTTGCGTTGTCAATAGCGATAAGAAAAAATATTTTCAGATTTTGTGTTCTTTCGCTAATTCTCCTGTGTCCGCAGTTGACTTTATATTAAATTGTGTTACAATAATAGAGTTAATGCAAAGTAAAAAAGAGTATTCGGGAGGACAAAAATGCAAAAGTTGAAATTCATTTTAACCCTGCTTTTAGGAAAGGGACTTATGCTCTTTTCCAACATCTTCGCCAAGGGCAGAGGAACAAATATGCCGGGCGCAAAGGCTAACGCAATTATGCCCGATTTTATCGGTCATTTCACGGGAATAGATCCCGAAAAGGTCGTGTTCGTAACGGGTACGAACGGTAAATCAACAGCAAACAACATGATCGTTCACGCTCTCAGAGATTCCGGCAGAACGGTCTGTTCAAACCTTGAGGGAGCAAATATGATCGGCGGTATCGCAACCGCTCTGATCCGCAACTCAACCTTCACCGGCAAGATGAAAACGGAATATTTCTCTTTTGAGATTGACGAGCGTTCCTTTGAGCGAATTTACAGCTACATTCCTGCCAAAAAGGTTTGTATCACCAATCTTCAGAAGGATCAGGTTCAGCGAAACGGCGAGCCTGACTACATTGTGCAGAAATTCAGAAAAGTTTTCAATAAGGATATGACTCTTTTCCTCAATGACGGCGAGCCGAGAGCAAAGTCCTTTGAAGACTTCTCCGATAATGTCATCTACTACGGCGTTGACAAAACGCAGTATTCCTTTGTCAAGGACAAGTTCTATGACGTCACAATGCCTTGCCCCAAGTGCAGCGATAAGATTTATTTCGACTATTATAATGTTGACAATGTCGGAAAATTCCACTGTGCAGGCTGTGACTTCTCCTCCGAGGACAAGGTTGATTTCTACGCTCAGAATGTAGATTTCTCCGAGTGCAGCTTCGACTGCAACGGCTATCGCTTCACCGTTACAAACAAGGAGCCTTTTTACATCTTCAACTATGCTCTTTGCATAGCCGTCTGCACCAAGCTCGGTATGACTAACGAGGAGCTTCAGAAGAGCTTTTCCAACTTCAAGAATATCAGCGGCAGAATGGAAACCCTCCAATACAAAACCAAGACCCTCAAATACATCAGAATTAAGCAGGAAAACCCCGAAACTCTTCAGACAGCACTCGACTACATTGCCAAGGATTCCTCTCCAAAGCTTCTGCTTATGGGACTTGAGGAGCTAAAGGACTTTGCCCCGTATTACACGAACACTTTCTACGCTTTCGACGTTGACTTTGAGTCGCTCAAGAAAAACAACATCAAGCACTATATCTGCTTCTCCGAGGCTGTCGCATACGACACCGCAAACAGAATGATATATGCAGGCATTGACAGGGACGACATTTCTGTCCTCCCGAACGACAGCGACGAGGCTATTCTTTCGGAGCTTGACAAATTCGATGTTGACAACGTTTACCTTATCACGTGGCTCAAAAAGTATCACGAGCTTGAAAAATCCACAAAGCAGTACGGAGGTAACGAAAAATGAACACTTTGAACATCACATGGCTTTATCCCGACCTGCTAAATCTCCACGGCGATCGTGGAAACCTTATGGCTTTTGAACGTGTCGGCACAAAGATGGGACTTGACGTAAAAATCAACCGTATCGACACCTTTTCTCAGGACATCGACTTTGAAAACTCCGACATCATCTTTATGAACGCCGGCGAAATCAAAACCGCCGCTTCAATAGTTAAGAATATAAAGAAATTCGGCGACGCAGTATATAAGTTTGCCGAAAGCGGCAAGCCGATTATTGCTGTCGGTACGACCGGAATGGTGCTTATCAAGTCAACAACAAGGTGTGACGGCTCTGTTGTCGAAGGTCTCGGACTGCTCGACGCAACGGCTGTTGAAAGAAAAGAAATTTACGGCGACGATCTTCAATTCTCGCTTTGTGAGGACAGCGGTTTTGAAATTATGGCAGTACAGATCCACCTCGTCGATTTCTTCCTCAACGATCCCTCGATTGCCCTCGGCAAGCTCATCTACGGCAAGGGCAACAACGATAAGGACAGCACCGAGGGTGCAAAATACAAGAATGTCATTTTCACCAACGCTCTCGGTCCCGTGTTCGTAAAGAATCCTTGGTATACAGAGAAAATCATAAATGAGGCTCTCAAGGCAAAAGGATTGGAGCCTGCCGCTCCGATTGAGGAGTCCTTCTTTGAGATTGAAAGAAATTCATTCAAAACAGTAAGACGTTTTATAGATCAGAAAACGGAGTAAATAATATGTATCCTTGTATCGAGATCAAACCCGACGGAATACTTCACAACATCAGAACATTAAAGGAAATGTGTACCCGTCACGGAATGTCGCTTTCCGTTGTCACAAAGATGCTTGTAGGCTACGAGCCGCTCGTCCGATATCTTGTTGAGGAAAGCGGCATCACATCGATTTGCGATTCGAGAATAGAAAATCTCGAAGCCTTTGTGGATATAAAAGCCGAGAAATGGCTCATTCGCTCCCCCATGCTTTCACAGGTCAGCGACGTTGTGAAATTTGCCGACGTCAGCCTTAACAGCGAGCTTGAAATAATCAAGGCTCTGAACGAGGAAGCAAAACAACAGGGCAAGCGTCATAAGGTCATACTTATGTTTGAGTGCGGCGATCTCCGGGAGGGTTGTTACACGGACGAGCTGATCCGCATTTCAAGAGAATGTCTCGGTATGAACAATATCGAGCTTTACGGCATAGGCACAAACCTGAGCTGTCTCAACGAGGTTTTGCCCTCGGAAAACAATATGAAACTTCTTGAACAGGCGGTCAACGCCGTTCAGGACGAACTGGGAATCAGGCTTCCTGTTGTTTCGGGCGGAGCGTCCAGCTCGATCAGGCTTTTGTCAGAGGGAAAGCTCCCATCCGTTATCAACAATATGAGAATGGGAGAGGCTGTTTTTCTCGGCAACATTCCTGTTCTCGACGAGCCGTTCGACGATGCAAGAGAAGACAACTTTATTCTGAAAGCAGAGATAATCGAGCTGAAAGAAAAGCCGTCCGTTCCCGAAACCCTGCCGCAGAATACGGACAAGCTGATGAAGCGAGCGATTGCGGCAATCGGCAAGCAGGATATTTATCTCCCCGGTCTTAAATGCGCCGACAGCCGAATTAAGATAATCGGCGGCTCAAGCGATCACGTTGTCCTTGACGTCAGCGAATGTCAAGACGATTACAAGCTCGGCTCAACAGTTGATTTCAGAATGACCTACAACTGCCTGCTCAATGCAATGACATCGAAATACGTCAGGAAAAATATATTGAAATAGAGAAAAAACTGCCGTCATAAATTACAACGGCAGTTTTTTCATTTATCAAGTTTTTTTTCAATCCTGCTGCAAACAGCGCAATTCCCACTGCACCGCTTGCGGTCAGAATAATCATCAACACATTTCCGTTCGTGCAGTTCGCCCAATCGTTGAAATTGACGGTCATATCGACAGGATCGTTCAAGACGTAACCTATTGCATAATTCAGAAAATAAACTGCTGTTCCGAAAATTGCCGTGCATATTCCGCCCTTTATCAGACCGTTCATTTTCAGGCTCACCACAAAGCCGGTGAGCAAAAACGGCAGAAAGCCGTACAGGGCAAGCAGCTCTCCTGCCGCAAGATCAAAGGGTGTTATTATCCTTGCGCACGTAATCAGAGCCGCCGTAAAAAGCAGATCCGCCGCAAAACAAATCAAGGTCTTGTGAGATGAAGCGAAGCCGTGTTTGACAAATTTTTTCATGACAATCGGCAGGAAAATCACCGTATATCCCAGAAGCACTCCCATAACCGCCGTCGGAACCCAATAAATGCTTTTCGTCACCGCTCCGCATACCGTCAGCAAAACCGCCACACCTGCCGCTGAAGTGACAAGATACCATATTAGGCTTTTGCTTTTAACAAATCTTGTGACCGACGGGAAGAATAAAAATGCGCAGGCAAGGCTCGCAAGAACGATCAACCACGTTGACACAGGCATAACTCCCGTCAAACAGCATACGGAACATATCAAGATAGTCAAAAGGTATGCTGAAGTCGGAATCCAAAAAGACAGCTTTTTCAGCCTTTCGTACTGTAACGCCTGCTTCTTTATCCGCCTGTATGAGGTGTCCTCCGAGGCTGTTATCAGTTCCCTTTCGCTTACGTCCAGCACACGGCATATCTCGGTTATCATCGTCAGATCGGGGTAATTCACACCACGCTCCCATTTTGAAACAGCAGACTCGGTTACAAAAAGCTGTTCCGCAAACTGCTTCTGCGACATTCCCAGAGCTTCTCTTTGTGCCCGGATAAATTTTCCGAGCGTATTTTTCTCTATCATTAAACTGTCATTCCTTTCGCAAAGCTGATCATCAAAAGCCGTGCTAACAGAAAAAGCGGCGCCTGCTTTTCTATGTATGCTCAGCTCCCGATCACACCACTATTCTATATTCACACCGCTCAAAAGTCAATGGACTCTCAGTCAAGTGACGCTCCTGCGACGTTTTCTTTTTGATTCTTGCACACCGACTTTCCCGATGTTGACTTTCATGAGCGTTTTGATGTATATTATTATCAAATTATCCGCGAAAATATTGATACGGGAGATTTATTATGATATACAGAAATTATAAAAGCGAAGACATTTTCGCTTTGCGTGACATAATGGAGAAAGACTTAGGCTATAACTGCAAACTGTCAAATTTAAAATCCCGTATTGAAGAAATGATGAAACGTGGGAACTATACAATCATTGTCGCTGATAACAACGGCAAGGTCGTCGGTTTTATCGGCTGTGTCAATTATCTTGCTTTTGAGCTTGAAAACGAGGGCATGAAAATAATTGCTCTCGCAGTTTCAAAGGAATATCGCAGAAAAGGTATCGGCACTTCGCTTATTAAGGCCGCAGAAAAACAGGCAAAAGAAAACGGTTCCGAAGTTATTCTTCTCAACAGCGGACTGCTCAGAAATGATGCTCATTCTTTTTATGAATCGCAGGGATATTCAAAAAATAGCTATGGATTCATTAAGAAACTTTAATATTCATCTCTGTTGCCGTGAGCCAAGCTAACCGATATCGCAAAACGCAGCTTTTTCTTCGCCGCAATTGTATTTAAAAAAAGAAACCGTTCGATCCCCTAAAAAAGCAACAGAACAAATCCCATACATCTCGGAAAATATATTCTAAAAAATTTTAAAAAAACACTTGATTTTAGATTGATAATAGTATATAATATCTAAGCGTTGTCGGGGTGTAGCGCAGATGGTAGCGTGCTTGGTTCGGGACCAAGAGGCCGTGGGTTCAAATCCCGCCACTCCGACCACTTAAAAAGAAGCCGAGAGCCTTATTTATCAAGGGTTTGCGGCTTTTTCTTTTTCTCAAATTCTTGATTTTGGGGTTTATTTGGGGTTTATTGCTTCAAAAAATTTATTTTTTCGGGGTTCATTTTCATTAAAATATCCGAGCTTTCAAGCTCGACAGATAACAAAAATAACGGTACACTTGCTACGGTGTACCGTCTTTTTTTATGCCTGCTTTGCGCTGTCCTTTTTGAACGGCAAAGCATTTGCGATCGTTTCACTCGCCCTTGCCTGCGCTTCTTGGAAGCTGTGAGCATATATATTCAATGTCGTTGTTACTTGGCTATGTCCGAGAGTTGCCGAAACGGTCTTAGCGTCAACGCCGTTGATTATAAGCAATGAAGCGTTGAGGTGCCGAAAGCTATGTATCGTCGTTTTCGGTAGATCGTTAGCAGCACAAAATTTCTTTAGCCATATATTCGGCGTGTTTTCGCCCATTGGCTGACCGTCCCACGTTGTAAAAAGTCTGTCGTTGTCAATCCATTTATCACCGATCCGCAAACGTTCCCTTACCTGCTCCGCTTTGTAGCTCTTTAAAAGCTCGAACACTTCCGCCGGGAGTTTTAGGCTTCGGGTTGAGCTTTTAGTTTTCGGTGTGCCGGTTATCATTCCTCCGCTCTCTCTGTCTCGTAAAGAGGTACGAACAACGGAAATAATGCAGTTGTCAAAGTCAATGTCTTTCCACTCAAAGCCGAGAAGCTCACCACGACGAAAGCCGCCGTAAATCGCAAGAGTAAAGAAAGCACGATATTTTAACGGTGCCTGCTCCGTCAGTAAATCTAAAAAGCGTTGTGTTTCTTCGAGATCATAACAAGTACGCTCTTGCTTCGCTGCACCGTTTAAGTCAATGTCTTTGCACGGGTTATCAACAGCAATACTGCATTTACGGGCATAGGTGAAAACGTCGGAAATATAGTTCAGATAATGCCGCTGTGTCTTTTCTGACAGTCCGCCGCCTGTATGCTGATTTATGCCGTCCTCTGCGAGGTTGTCAATAAAGTCTTGTATATTACCTCTCGTGATATCCTTTAGCCTTTTATGTCCTATTGCCTTGAATGTCCGAGCTTGGCACGCTTCAAGCCGTTGAATTGAAAGTGGCTTCATCTTGCCCCTCTGTTTAACGTAATCAAGCCACACGGCGGCGAATGCTTCAAATTTTATATTGCCGTCATACTTGCAGCCGTCACGCTTTACCCGTTCTTCAAAGTCCGTAACAAATTTGTTCAGCTCTTTTTCAAGCCTTTTCGGTGTTAGGTTTTCGGGAGGCTTCCACGTTGTTTTTCGTCGTACCTGTTTACCGCCGCTGTCATAGCCTGCCGATACTGTTATACGGTACGTTTCCCCTCTCTTTTCAATTGTTGCCATAAAATCACCGCCTTTTTCTAAAAAAATCATAGTCAAAATTAACAAATTTTTTAGGCATTCAAAATGTATATTTTTTCTGTTTTGTTCGTAAGTTAAACGATTTGAAATTACATAAAAAAAGATGATTGCAAATGAAAAGTTATGCAACGGTTTTTACTATACATATTGCACAAGCCCGACAAGGTGTCAGATTTGAACAATTTTAACATTTAATATATGATGATATCGTAATTGTAACACAAGGTTTCACACCTTGCAATAAAAATATGAAAGGAGCAGTTACAATGAAAACAGCAAACCTCGAATTGAGAAGAACAGCAAAGGCGAACGGTGTTTCTTTATGGCAGATAGCCGACAAGCTCGGCATAAGCGAACCCACAATGACACGCCGCCTGCGTTCTGAACTGCCGGAGAACGAAAAGCAGAAGATCCTTGACATCATCAACGAGCTTGCAAAGGAGTGATACAGAATGACATTACCGAAAATGAGGACGGCACCGGAAGCAATAAAGGAGATACAGGAAATTGATCCTAAAAGCAGTTTGACACTTACGGCACTCCGCCGAATGATGAAAACAGGTGAAATTCCTGTCACCTACATAAACACAAAGCGGCTTGTAAACCTTGATTTGCTCATTGAACATTTATACCGGGATAATACCGAGCTTGCAAGCTCGGCGGAGTACGGAAAAATCCGCAGATTATCATAACAAGGCAAAAAAGAAAGCGACCGCTGAAACGATCGCCCCTGAGTATTGGGATATATATGCACAACTATTTTAATACATCAGGGGGTTGCGTGTCAATGGCAACAAATGAAGAACTTGCACTGCTTATAAAGCAAGGACACAAAGAATATATAACAGAATTATGGGCGAGCTGTCACAAGCTCCTGTATATGCTTACAGATAAATTCTATTACTTACACCCGGACACGCTCGCCGCCTGCGGCTTCACGCAAGAGGACTTGCACCAAGATTGTTTTTTTATCCTCTTGAAAATGATTGAAGCCTACAACCCGAACAAACCTATTAAATTCATCAGTTATGCAAATCTGCATTTGAGCAATTATTTTCAGCGTGATGTATTACATTACGACAGGGAAACCAAAAAGGTTAAAAGCGTTTTGAATATATCAAGCTCGATTGATAAGCCTATCGGAAGCGGTGAAGATGAAGAACTGACGGTAGGAAGCCTTATAAAAGACGATAACGCCGAGCTTGCCTTTGAAAACGTGGAAAAAGATATTTACCGTACCGAGCTACACAATGCCCTTGAACAGGGTATACAGACACTATCAGAACCGCAGCGAATAGTTATTCGGGAGCGTTTCTATAACTCAAGCACATTGAAAGGCGTAGCGGAAGCGTTGGGAGTAACCGAAAGTCAGGCACATTCTCACGAAGCTAACGCCCTTAAAGCCTTGCGTACATATAATGCCAAAGCAAAGCAACTTGAATGTTTCCGGGTTGATATTCTCGACACGGCAGCATATAGCGGCGTAGGTGTTAGAGCGTTCAAGAACAGACAGGCGAGCTCGGTAGAATACACAACAGAACTACTCGAAGAAAGGAAGCAACACCACAATGGCAAAAAGTATTATTGATATTGAAAGAGAAAGACACGCCGCCCTTGCGGCAAGCAGAACCTTAAATAATAACCGTATTACTCTTAACCCTGCCCTCGAGGAAGAGGATTACGAAGAATGCTGCGTTATTGTAGGCGGTCGAGAATGGCACTCAAACTGTATGTCGCCTGCCGAGCTTGCAGAGTTCGCAGAATTGGCAAACGCTTGCCATTTCTTTAATTAAAACTATATAGATTTTCCGAGAAAATAACACGGCTTTGCGCCGTGTTTCGGGAGGAAGTAGGTATTAAGTTACCGACGAAAAAGAGAAAGGAGCGGCACGGAAAGGCTATGTTATTACGAGAGAATATACACAAGTCGGGTGATTATTTTGAAGTTGATATATTCCCATTCAAAAAGATTGATTGCGGCCGCTCCTCAAAGCTCCGCCTTACCTCTGAAACACAACGGAAGCTAAACGAGCGTAACGCTCAAAGGCGGTTAACGTGGATAATACAAGAGAATTTCACACCCGAAGACGTTTTACTCACTCTTACATATCCTCAAAACGTTCATATAACGCCCGAACAAGGAAGAAAAGACCTTGAAAACTATCTGCGCCGTATCAGATATGCCCTTAACAAGCAGAATATCAAATTAAAATATATATCGAAAACAGAGATCGGCACGTTGAAAGGCAGAGTACATCATCACGTTATTATTTCAGGTGACTTAGGACGTGATTATTTAGAGCAGCAATGGAAAGACAAAGTAAACGGAATAGCTACAACACGTTATATAGAGTTCTACGAAAACGGCGTAAGCGGACTGGCGAAGTACATAACCAAAGATAATAGCCTTGCTTATCGCTCGTATAATTGTAGTAAGAACCTTAAAAGACCTGAAGCCGAGAAGCAAGACGGCAGAATAACAATTAAGAAGCTGCAAGACCTACGCAACGATACACACAACGCCGAAGCGTTCGAGAGGTTATACCCCGGTTATCGTTTTGTCAAAGCTGATCCGTTCTTTAACGAGTATTTTTTTGACAGTGTAAGCGGAAAGGTTGAAAGGGTAGAGCTTCCGTATATAAACATCAAAATGTATAAGAAAGACAGTACATACATACGGCGAGGGTTTAGGTAAGCTCTGCCGAGCTTGTATAATCGCAAGCGTTCGCTATTTTAGAGGGGAACTTTAACTGAAAAAATAAATCTGTTCAAGCTGTCTCATGCCTGCCGAGCTTGCTTTACAAGAAAACAACCGCCGAGCTTTCAGGGCTACGCTCCCCCCCATAAATTAAATTATAATGCGGCTGATTTGACCGAATGCCTACCGTTAAAATTACCCTGCATTGCGCACATAAGGGTGTGGTATAGCATAAAAAGGAGAAAATATAATAAAATATATCTGGTTTTAGCGAAAACAAAAGAAAAGCCGCCGAAGCGACTTTAAACTATATTCGCCGAGCTTGCCGGCTATGTATCAATTATCATTTTTGTTACGGTATTCATCATAAAGCATTAAAGCCGTAAAAACACAAGAAAATGTTCTTGCTTCATCTTCTTTTATGTTGTCGGATAATTGGCAAGCGTTTGCCAAATGACCGAAAAGCAGATGTGCGAGCTCGTGAGAAGTTGCAAGCCGTCTTTCCCATTTGCCGAAGATAGTATCGCCGTTTAACAGAATTGTCTTTATGCCGTTTTCTGCGTCATATAATGCGATCCCGTTTGTTTCCTTTTTGGTTTCGCTCATAAAATCGGGCATATAGCAGCATTTTATACCCTCATCACGGCATATCGCCTGAATAATGTTCATTGCTTTATTGCTCCTTTTACTATACTTTCAAGGGTGTTATGAATTAAATCCGCCTTATCCGCCGTGGTATAAATTAGTGAAAGCATTATAGCTGATCTTTCGGCATAGGAACACGCTCGTAAAACGTTAATTTGATTATTAAAATCATAATCTGTGCCTGCGCCGTTGGCTTCTTCGGCGGCGAGTGTTAGAAAATTCTGCATAATTTCAAGCTCTACAAGCATATCTTCGATAACCGATATTGCGTTACTGTCCATTGTCGCATATCCCCTTTGTTATTTAGTAAGCGGTCGAGCTTGCGGCTCTTGCCGGTGCGCTTCGTTGCTTTCGGCGGTTAAGCTCCTGACGTTGTGGCGGTTCGCTCCGTCGCTTCTTTATTGTGGTTATATTATACCATATTGATATCAATAATACAATTAACATAATCAACAAACATTTGATATCAATATGATTTATCTTTGGTTAAAATACATATTGATATCAATTTACAATGTGTGCTATAATAGTTATGCTGGGAGAGGTATTCTCTTTCAAAACTCATACAAAGTAGGTGAGACACAATGTCAAGTGATATTACCAAAAAAAGAAAAGCCGTTTATAACGACAAAGTAAATAAAACGACACAAAAATATGTCAAAGAGCATTACGATAGCTTCATAGTTCGTATGCCAAAAGGCAAGAAAGAACAAATAAAGACCTTTGCCAAAAGTAAAGGTGAAAGCCTGAACGGCTTTGTAAACCGTGCTATTGATGAAGCAATGGACGAATAAGCGGCAAGCTCGGCGATTTAAGCCGTTTTACAAGTCAAGTAGCAAAAGGAATACACCATAAACAAAGAACCGCCCCACAAGGCGGTAGATGAAAGAGTATGCAAGGGAGGCGGCAAAGTAATGACACAACTAATAATTGACTTATCGCCTAATAATACTGTGGAATATAAATACACAACAACGGTTCCGAGGTTTCTGACGGCACGAGCGGCGATCAAAGAGATCAAAGAGCTTGACCCTCGAAGCTGCCTGACACTCAAAGCGTTGCGTCGTATTATAAACAATGAAGAAATCCCGATTATAATAAAAGGTCAAAAGAAGCTAATTGATATAAACGCTCTTTTTGAATATCTCGGCGAAAACACAGATCGGCAATGGTTCACCTTTCCGAGAATGAGAACCATTCAGGAAGCTGCAAAAGAGCTTGAAGAAGCATATAACGGAACCATATTTACGCAAAGCGTATTGCGAAGATTGATAAAAGGGAATAGGTTTTCGGTAACTAAAATAAAATCAAAGGTGCTTATAAACATGAATATCCTTGAAAAATGGCTGAAATCCGCCTTGAACGGTGAAACAATGGACGAATAAGCGGCAAGCTCGGCGATTTAAGCCGTTTTATAAGTCAAGCAGTAGAATACACCATAAACAAAGAACCGCCCCACCAGGCGGCAAATGAATATTAAGCCTTGACAATTCAAGGCACATAGCATATAATAAAGATACAAAGAGTGGTGCTACCGATAGACGGTTACGCCCTCAAATAAGATTGTTAAAAGATTTAACCGCCTTAGCTTTGGAACGTTGGGCGGTTATTTCTTTTTATATGCAAGGACTGCAACGAATACCGTTACAAGTCCGATAATCACAAGCTCGAATGTAAATAAATTCTCGTATGTAACGTACTGCATAAGATCACCCCCTCACGAGGGCGCAGAGTGTAACCGCCTACCGTAAATGGTAGCACCACAAGAGCATTATATATAATACCGCCGAGCTTGTCAATGCCCGACCGTCAAATTTTGGGGTTTATTTGGGGTTTATTTGGGGTTTATTTTTATCGTTTGGGGTTTACTGTCGTCAAAGCTCGTCAAAGCTCATCACCTCAGAAACGGCTCTGTATCAACGTTTGTCGCACTTCGTCGCAGCTCATCAAACGTAAAAAATCGGGTTCAAATCCCGCCACTCCGACCATAGTGAGTATTCATAACACAAGTGAATACTCACTTTTCTTTTTTACATTTCCTCAAAAAACGACTGCAAGTCAAAACAGGCTTGCAGTCGTTTTTTGAAATCGTTAGGTTCTATAATAAATGTTGGGGTAAATAAAAAAAGAGCTTGAAAAAACAAAAA
>JAEDFL010000043.1 GCA_016292785.1 Clostridiaceae bacterium
AGGTCAGGGAAATTCTCAACCTGAACCTGAACAAGAACAATGTCATTGAAAGCAAACGAGCGGAATATAAAAACAGGCTCAAAACCTGTACATAAACATAGGGACTGTCGCATGCCAACACCACTTAAGAGAATAATAAAAAAACACATCAAAATAAAATAAAATTTTATTGGTAATGCAAAAACGGAAATGAGAAAATATGATAGTATAAGCACAAGTGTGCTTGCTAAGATGGGAAAGAACGAAAGTGTTTCTATAGACACATTAGCAAAGATAGCGGCTGTCACGGATTGTGGACTTGATGACATCGTTGAAGTGAATACCAATCTTGAGAATGGTGGCGAGTTGAAATGAAATGGGACAACTTTACTTTTATTGATTTATTTGCAGGAATTGGTGGAATAAGATTAGGGTTTGAAAGCGTCGGCGGAAAATGTATTTTTTCAAGTGAATTTGATGAAGATGCTTGTAAGACGTATGAGGCTAATTTCGGAGAACACCCATCTGGGGATATTACAAAGATTGAAGCGAGCAGTATTCCAAACTTTGATATTTTGTTAGGTGGCTTTCCTTGTCAAGCATTTTCTATTATCGGAAAAAAAGAAGGATTTGCAAATGAAACCTGTGGAACACTTTTCTTTGATATTGAAAGAATATTGAAAGGGAAGAAACCCAAGGCATTTATGCTTGAAAATGTTAGAAACTTAACTGCACACGATAATGGAAATACCTTTAAAACTATAACAACACATTTGGAAGCACTTGGTTATCACGTATATTCAAGCGTTTTGAATGCACTTGATTATGGCGTACCTCAAAGACGTGAACGAATAATTATTGTTGGTTTTCTTGATGATGTAAAATTTGAATTTCCTAAACCAATTCCATTATCCGAAAGAAAGACTTTGTCTGATATCTTAGAGGACAAAGTGGATAGCAAGTATTATGTTAAAGAATGTATAAGAAAATCCAGAATAGAACGACTGAAAGATAAAGACTATCCAAAACCGTATATCTCACACGAAAATATGGCAGGTTCTATCACACCACACCCCTATTCTTCGGCACTGCGTGCGGGTGCTTCTGCCAATTATATTTTAATTAATGATGAACGTAGACCAACCGAGCGAGAACTTTTAAGAATTCAAGGTTTCCCAGATAGTTATAAAATAGTTGTTCCGTATGGAAAAATAAAAAAACAAACCGGTAATTCAGTGGCAGTTCCGGTAATTAAAGCGGTTGCGAGAGAAATGATAAAAGCCTTAAAAGCTTTTAGTGAGGAGGATGAAAAACACAATGGAAAACCGACCGAGATTGAGAGACTCCAAGCATTTAACAACACAAACTTTATACCCGTTGAATGTGTTTCCTAAAGAACTTATAAATAAAATAGGTGGTTATCTTGTCTATTTGATTTACATAGGTAGGAAAGATGTGTCTGGTAACGATTGGGGTGATGCTTTTGCTGATGCAATAGGTGGTACACATCTTGATTCACCAGTTGGTATTGCTGATGTGGTTTTGGGCAAAAATTGTTGGTCAATGAAAACAGTAAAAGTAAAAGATCCATTTACAAGCACAAGCGTAAGACTAATAAGTGGGAGATGTTCACCTGATTATTCTTACGGAATTACTGATCCACATAAGGATGTTCAAAAAACTGGTGAAGCTGTTTTAAATATTTGGAATGAAAGAATAAACATAGCAACCGACCATTATATCAGAGTAAGAACTGGTATTTTAGTTAGAAGTTATGATTTACTTTCATATAGATTGTTTGAGGAAGAAACTACCCGATATAGAACCACTGATTATCATTGGGAAGTAAACAACAATGGTAATTTGATTGGGTTAGATCACAACGGAAAAATATGCTTCACTTGGCAACCTCATGGTTCTCAATTTACAATTCATACAGAAGTGCCAAAAGAGGCAGTAAAACTCTGTGTGCGTAAGCCACCAACATTGAAAAAAGATGATGTTCTCAAAGGAATAAAATTTGATGAAAATTGGATTACCATTTTGAAATAATATATAATGACGGAAAACATCGTAGAAATACGGTGTTTCCTGTTTGCTAACGCTTAAAATGTAATACATAACCATAAATTATTATAAACATCTTGTGTATTTTTATTAAACAACTTAGGAAGATGATTTCCCTAAATTTTTTCCTGAAAGATTATGAATGAACACTAAACTATACACTGTAACAATCATAGAAACAGTAAATACAGTTTCCTAAGCAAAAAGGGTGAACTATTGATAAAGATAGTTCACCCTTTTGCCTATATAAATACATACTTATTTGGATTTGCCGTATAACAGTCCCGTTTTTTGTTTATTATACTTATTTCAGCACCGAAATAGCGTCCGTAATGGTCTTTTCAAAGGCTTCTCTGCCGTACTTGTCAACCTCCGCCTTGTTTCTCTCACCGTGAGTCAGACAGCCTGCGCCGCCGATACAGCCGCCGATACAAGCCATACCCTCGATGAAGTTTGCGTCAAGCTTATCCTTGCTCTTTTTGAGCAGGGCGGTGCGGCAAGCCTCAATTCCGTCACAGGAACAGGCAACAAGCTCAAAGTCATCTATGCCGTGCTCCTTGAGTCCCTCGGCAACAGCGTCGGAAAGTCCTCCGCAGCGTGCGAAAATTCTTCCGTAATAAGATGCGTTGTCAAGCATACCCTCCTCAAGCTCCGTGATATCAATATCACGGCTGTCAAAGAGAGCCTGAAGCTCCTCAAAGGTCAATGCGGCGTCAACATACGGACTTACAGAGTCCTTCTGAACCTCTGCCTTCTTTGCTGTGCAAGGTCCGATGAAAACTACCTTACAGTTTTCATCGTTATCCTTGATATACTTTGAAATTGCGCCCATCGGAGAAAGATTGTGCGAAACAAAGGGTAGAAGCTGAGGGAAGGCTTTTTCAATATAGCTGACAAACGCAGGACAGCAGGAGCTTGTCAAAAAGCCTTTTTCCGCAAGCTCTTTCGACTCCGAAAACGCAACCATATCGGCACCGAGAGCCGCTTCGATAACGGTGTGGAAGCCAAGCTTTTTAAGTCCTGTTATAACCTGACCGAGCTTTGCATACTTGAACTGGCTCGAAATCGTCGGAGCAACAACGGCATAAACCTTGTAATTCGCATTGTTCTTGCTCTTTTTGATGATGTCGATAACGTCAATGATGAAGGATTTGTCTGTGATTGCGCCGAACGGGCACTGATAAACACAGGCACCGCAGGCAATGCACTTGTCGTTATTGATAGCCGCCGCCTTGTTCTCGTTCATCGAGATAGCCTTGATTTTGCAGGCATTCTCGCAGGGGCGCTTACGGCTGATGATAGCAGTATAGGGACAAACTCTCGAACAGGCACCGCACTCCTTGCAGAGATTTTTGTCGATATGTGCAACGTGGTTGCTGTCGAACGAAATAGCTCCGAAGCGGCAGGCGTCCATACAACGGTGTGCCAGACAGCCTCTGCACGCATTCGTTACCTCGTATCCGCCCATAGGGCACTCGTCACAGGCGGTTTCGATAACCTCGATAACGTTTGGATTTGTCTTGTCTCCGCCCATTGCAAGCTTAACACGCTCTCCGAGAATTGCACGTTCCTTATATACACAGCATCTCATTGTCGGCGTGTTGCCGGGAACAATGGTCTTGGGAATTTCAAGAATGTTGTCCAGCAAGGTGTCGTTCCACGCATGGCGAGCCACCTCACGGAGAACTTTATATTTAAGATACTGTACCTTTGTGTCGAATTTATATAGCATTTTTTCCTCCTTTGGTAACCGTGTCAACTAATGCGCCGTCTTGACAGACGGGAATTAAAAATAGCTTACCTTTATTCTCTTGCCCATCTGCTTCAGGCAGTCCGAAAGCTCCTCGACAAGATTCATTTTGATATTGAAATTGATCGGCAGATCGGGATTCTGATGAGCGGGATTGACCGCTCTGCCGACATAGAAGTTTATATCCGTCGCTTCCTCAAACAGCAGGCGGCAGATTTTTGAAGCTCCGTCCTGCTTTATGCTCCACTGATCGTAAAGCTCGTTTTTGTCAAGGACATCTCTGGCATATTCGATAACCTTGTTGATTGTGATAACGCCCTCGGTGACGAGATCGACTCCCTCAATCTCAGCTATCGGAGGCACATCGCTCTGTTCAAAATTGAGCGTTGCTCTGATCGGTTTGCCGAGGTACTTTGCGGCGATCGACGAAGTTGTTCCGCCGCAGACGATGTGCTTGCCCTCCTTGGAGAAGAACAGTGACATCATTCTGTCGCAGTCGTCCCTGTTTCTCGGAGGACCGAAAAGCAGGTTCATCGGCTCTCTCTTTCTTATGCGGACAATACAGGCTGTCGCATCGTCGCCGGGATGAAAGCCGTACTGCTTGTTGCACTCGTCAATGAGCATGGTAGAAAGAGTTTTCGCCGTATATCCGATATCGGCAAAGGTTTCCATAAATTCAATTATATCTTCACGCTTCCAGCCGAAGTTATAGGCAAGACCTATTCCGGCATGAGGACAGCCGTCGCTCATGGCAACAAAAATATCGTTTTCCTGAAGGCTGATGACAGACTTATAAATCTGCTTGCCGTTTATATTCAGCTCATTTTTTTGATAATCATAGTTCTTGCCGTTTCGGAGAAGTATAACGTGGGGATTGTCATACTGGATGAGTTCGGCTGTCTCATTATTTATCAGGTGAATGATCGTAAAGGTGGAGTAAGCCACTCCCCTGACCGAGCATATCGGAAGCGTTGCGGCAATGGTGGAAACACATTCCTCAAGCGAAAGACCTTCCGCCATCATCGTCGATATGATCTTTGAGGTGAGAGTTGAAAGAATACTCGCCTTTACTCCGCTTCCGAGACCGTCAGCAAGCACGATAACGGTGGAGTTTTCGCTCTGTTCAACAATATCCACATGGTCGCCGCAGAGCTGTTCGCCCTCGTGATTTATACTTTTCCAGCCGATGTCAGCACACAGATTATTCATCGCTGATCGACTCCTTTAATTTAGTAAGCGCAATTTTTGTTTCAGCCGCAGTCTCACCGAGAAGCGACGCGATCTCCTGAACAATTCTCATCTGATTGTCAACAACTCTGTCGGCAATTTCAACGGTCTGGTGGCTGATCTTTTCTTTCTTCTCACGCTGATTTTCTTCCTCGGTAACATCACGAAGAATACATACAAGCAGGCGGTATTCCTTATCGTAGAGAATAGACTCCTCGACATATTTTTCATACTCTGCAAGATACGTTCTCTTGTTGTGAATACTCTTGCCCGAATTGAGTACGCTGAGGAAATCGGTCGGATCAAGTATTCTGACGACCTGATCGCCGAGAATTACCGAAGCGTTGCGGACGTTGATTATCTTCAATGCCGCCTGATTGATCTGCTGAACCTCCAGCTTTTCGTTGAGAACGATAAGTCCGTTCGGAGTGTTTCTGACGATCGTGTCGGAGAAGCTCTCCGCCTTATCCTTGAGGTACGGCAGACACATGGAAATTTCCGCCTTGCCCTGAAGAATTGCGATTGCCTTTTCACGGCAGGTATTGTAACCGCAGGAGCCGCAGTTCAGCTCGTCGGAGGGCTTCATCTTACCCATCTGGCGCAGAGTGTCACGGATCTCCGTCTCGGACGGCTGCTGTAACTTTCTTTCGATAAACGAGAAAGTTTTCCTGACGGTAACGGGATCGACTTCTTCAACAGGGAAGTCGTTCTTACCTGCAAATTTCGAAACCGCAACATAATCCTTAACGGGAGAGCGGTGGAATTTTTCCATAACGGGACCGCCGACACAGCTTCCTACACAGGCGGACATCTCGATAAAGCACCTGTGAAGCTTGCCGCTTTCGATTTCACGCAGGGCGGCAATGCAGTTTTCCGTTCCGTCAATCGCCATATAGGTATAGTCGGGATCGTCGGTTTCCATTGTCTTGAGAATACCGCCCGTTGTCGGGAAGAACCTCGCACGGGTGTTTTCGTCTTGATCCATCTCCTGCTTCAGCTCGATATTCTGAGACTTGAGCCAGTTTGTCAGCTCGTCAAAGGTGAGAACAGCGTCAACTATTCCCTCATAATACTGAGCCTCGTCCTTCTTTGCAACGCACGGACCGATGAATACGGTCTTTGCATTCGGCATCCTCTTTTTAATATCCTTGCAGTGCGCCTGCATCGGTGAAAGAACATCGGCAAGATAAGGCAGCTCAGCCGGGAAATACTTTTGAATAAGCAAATTGATTGAATGACAGCAGGAGGAGATGATTATATCGTGCGTCTTCTCCCCTACCATTCTTTCATATTCCTTTTTAACTATCGTTGCGCCGATCGCAGTTTCCTCAACATCGTAAAAACCGAGCTGCTTGAGAGCCTCCCTCATTGCGCCGATGCCCACGCCCTCGTAGTTTGCAACAAACGACGGAGCAAGGCTGACAAAAACGGGATCGCCGCTCTGCAAAAGCACCTTAACCTTTTCTGTCTCGTCAACGATCTGCTTTGCGTCCTGCGGACAGACTACAAAGCACTGACCGCACATTATACACTCGTTGCCGATGATATATGCCTGATTGCCGGAAAAACGGATGGATTTGACCGGACAATGACGAATACACTTGTAGCAGTTTTTACAGTTGGATTTTTTCAGAGTCAGACATTCCATACCGTTATTTCCTTTCTTCTTTTATTTTATTAAGTACCTTGTCATTAAAAAAGCCGCTGAAATTTTCCGGCGTAACTCCGGTAAAGACATCGTCGTCCACCGTCACGGTCACACCTACACGATTGCACTTGCCGGTACAGAAGCTGCCGGCAAGTGTAACCTCATCATCAAGCTTGTTGTCGGCGATAGCCTTCTGAAAAAGCTCGACCAATTTTTCAGACCCTTTCAAATGGCAGGAAGAACCCACACAAATTTGAACGATCATCTTTTTCACACCTTTGCAAGAACATTCTCATTAAAGAAGTCCTTTACGGTCTCAGGTGAAACCGAGAAAAACTTGCCGTCAACCGTCACGCAAACGCCCTGCTGGCACTTGCCCATGCAGAAGGTTCCGCCAAGCTCGACCTTGTCGCCGAGATTGTTCTCGTGGATGAGATACTGGAGCTGTTCAACAACCTGTCTTGAGCCTTTGATGTGGCAGGATGAGCCGATACATACTGTGATCTTCATTGAAAAATCCTCCTAATTTTTATCCTTTTATCCGTTGAACAGTCGGCGGTGTATTTCTCTGCCTATTTTTTTGCCGGGAAATACGCCGCTGAACTGATCATTTTATAAATTATTCGTAATCGACAACGTCGATCCATGAGTGCAAGAACTCTCGCTCCGCCTCGTTGCCCTTAACCGTCTGGGAAGCCGCTACGATCGGCATCCACTTCTGAACATACTGCTTTGCCGTGTTGCTTCTCTCGCAGAACATATCAAGATATTTCTTTGCGCCGTCGATATCGCCGTTGAGCCAGAAAAGAAGATAGGTTCTTGCAACGTCTGCGGAAGCGTTACCCTGAGTTGCGTGCGACCAGTCAAGGATATACGGTGTGCCGTCGTCCGTGATGATGATGTTTGTCGGGTTGAAATCGCCGTGGCAAACCTTGTTGTGCTTGGGCATAGCCTCAAGACGGGTGTGGAGGTCGTAACGAACTGTTGCCGAAAGGTCGGTCTCGCTGATCTTTCTGTTCATCTTGTCCTTGAGCTTTGTAAGTCCCTTGCAGGTCTTGCTGTGCATCTGAAGCTGGAGATCGACGAAAAGGCTGAGATACTCGTCTTTCTTATCGGGATTTTCCTCCATAAGTCTTGCAAGAGTCTTGCCCTTGATGAACTCGGAAACGATCGTCCATTTGCCGTCGATAACGGTGACCTCAAGAATCTTGGGAATATTGAGTCCTGTCTCCTCGATACGAGCCTGATTGAGAGCCTCGTTAAGAACGTCCGCCTTGGAAAAATCCTCGTTGAAGACCTTGAGACAGCGATCGCCGTCACGGTAAACGGTTTTGTCGGTTCTGACCGCAATAATTCTGTCTAAATTCATAGTTTCGTCCTCCTTTATGCTTTGCTCTTGCCGTTTTCGGCTCTGCGATAGGCTTTCTTAAAGTCGTGCTTGTCGCTTTCTGCCGCAAAATCGGCTGATGTGGGTTTCTCTTCTTCGGTAAAATGCTTGTCGCCGTAGTAAGCGTTGAGATACATCTGCTTGATCTCGCTCATGAGCGGATAACGGGGGTTAGCGCCTGTGCACTGATCGTCAAATGCCTGCTCAACCATATCGTCAAGTCTGTCAAGGAAGTCCTTCTCGTCAATGCCGTAGTCACGGATCGTTGCCTTGATTCCGACCCTCTCCTTGAGAGCATTGATACCTGCAATGAGGTTTTCAAGGCTTTCCTTGTCGTTCTTTCCGCCGAAGCCGAGATACTCGGCAACCTCAGCGTAACGTGCAAGAGTGTGCGGATGATCATACTGTGAGAACGTACCCATCTTTGCAGGAGCGTCGGAAGCGTTGAAGCGAAGAACCTCTTCAATCATCAGAGCGTTTGCAACGCCGTGCGGCAGGTGGTGGAATGCGCCGAGCTTATGAGCCATTGAGTGACATACGCCGAGGAATGCGTTTGCGAACGCCATACCTGCCATTGTTGCGGCATTTGCCATCTTCTCACGAGCCTCAATATCAGTCTGACCGTTATCATATGCACGGGGCAGATATTCAAATATTGTCTTGAGAGCCTTGAGAGCAAGACCGTCGGTGTAATCCGTTGCCATCATTGAAGCGTAAGCCTCAAGAGCGTGGGTTACAGCGTCGATACCCGAAGCGGCTGTAAGTCCCTTAGGTGCGCTCATATGGAAGTCCGTGTCGATGATAGCCATATTCGGAAGAAGCTGATAGTCTGCAAGCGGATATTTAACGCCCGACTTTTCGTCCGTGATAACTGCGAACGGAGTAACCTCGGAGCCTGTACCAGCCGAAGTCGGAATTGCGATGAAGTATGCCTTCTCGCCCATCTTCGGGAAGGTGTAAACACGCTTACGGATATCAATAAAGCGCATTGCCATATCCATAAAGTCTGCTTCCGG
Organism: Clostridiaceae bacterium; assembly: GCA_016292785.1. Lineage (GTDB taxonomy): Bacteria > Bacillota > Clostridia > Oscillospirales > Acutalibacteraceae > CAG-488. The sequence goes on from JAEDFL010000043.1 coordinate 9,075, forward strand.
ATGCTCATAAAGTACCCACATAATCTTACCGGCGTCCATTGCCGAGCCGCCGCCGAGTGCGATGATGCAGTCGGGCTGGAATGCCTTCATCTGCTCTGCGCCCTCTTTTGCGCTTGCAAGTGTCGGATCGGGAGCAACGTTGAAGAACGTTGTGTGAACGATGCCCATCTCGTCAAGCTTGTCTGTGATCGGCTTTGTATAGCCGTTATGATAAAGGAAGCTGTCTGTTACGATGAACGCTCTCTTCTTACCCATAACGTGCTTGAGCTCGTCAAGTGCAACGGGAAGACAGCCCTTCTTAATATATACCTTTTCAGGCGCTCTGAACCACAACATATTCTGTCTCCTTTCCGCTACGGACTTGATATTGATAAGATGCTTTACGCCTACGTTTTCGCTGACGCTGTTGCCGCCCCATGAGCCGCAGCCGAGTGTGAGCGACGGAGCAAGCTTGAAGTTGTAAAGATCTCCGATACCGCCGTGAGAGGAGGGAGTGTTAACAAGGATACGGCAGGTCTTCATTCTCTCAACAAACTCGTTGAGCTTTTCGGTCTCCGTAACCTCGTTGAGGTAGATAGATGATGTGTGACCGTAGCCGCCGTCTGCGATAAGCTGTTCAGCCTTGTTGAAAGCGTCGTGAATATCGGTTGCCTTATACATTGCAAGTACGGGAGAAAGCTTCTCGTGAGCGAACTCCTCGCTGATATCTACGCTTTCAACCTCACCGATGATGATCTTTGTTCCTGCAGGAACGGTTACGCCTGCAAGTGCGGCGATCTTAGCGGCAGGCTGACCGACGATCTTTGCGTTGAGAGCGCCGTTGATGATGATAGTCTTTCTGACCTTTTCAGTCTCCTCGGGATTGAGGAAGTAACAGCCTCTGTCCGCAAACTCAGCCTTAACTGCGTCATATATATTCTGATGAACGATAACTGACTGCTCCGAAGCGCAGATCATACCGTTATCAAAGGTCTTTGAGTGAATGATAGAGCTGACGGCAAGAACGATGTCCGCTGTCTCGTCAATGATTGCAGGAGTGTTACCTGCGCCGACGCCGAGTGCCGGTTTGCCCGATGAGTAAGCTGCCTTAACCATTCCGGGGCCGCCTGTTGCGAGGATAATGTCAGCCTCTTTCATAACAAGGTTTGTCAGCTCAAGGCTCGGAACGTCGATCCAGTTGATAATTCCCTCAGGTGCGCCTGCCTTAACTGCGGCTTCAAGAACAATTCTTGCGGCCTCGATTGTTGACTGCTTTGCTCTCGGATGAGGGCTGATGATGATAGCGTTACGGGTTTTAAGAGCGATAAGGCACTTAAAAATAGCTGTTGAAGTCGGGTTTGTTGTCGGGATAACGGCGGCGATAACGCCGATAGGCTCGGCAATCTTCTTGAGTCCGAAAGCCTTGTCCTCCTCGATAACGCCGCAGGTCTTGGTGTTCTTGTAAGCGTTGTAGATATACTCTGAGGCGTAGTTGTTCTTTATAACCTTATCCTCAACAACGCCCATGCCTGTCTCGGCAACCGCCTGCTTTGCAAGAGGGATTCTTGCCTTGTTTGCCGCCGAAGCCGCGGCAAAGAAAATTTTGTCTACCTGTTCCTGAGTGTAGGTGGAAAACTTCTTCTGAGCTTCCCTGACGTGTGCAAGAGCTTCTTCAAGCGCCTCTACACTGTCCACGATTTTTCTTTCTGTTGTTTCCATATCTTAACCTCCCGGTTTCTAATTACTGATTATTTTATCTGCATTTTCAAATGTGCAAGCGACAGCGCAAGATTTTCATACTGTATAACTGCGTCTGCCGGCTTGTAGAGCTGACACGGTGCGAAGCACCACATCAGGCGAATACCGTTATCATAGAAAATGTTGCATACCGACTGAGCGGACTCCGACGGGACGGCGATAATTCCGATCCCGACATTGTTGTTACTGCAAAATTCGGAAAATTCCGTCATCGGCAATATCGGTTTTCCTCCCTCGGACAGGTTGCCCTCAGAGATTTTCTCGTCAAAAGCCGAGAGCACCGAAATACCGAAATCCTCAAACCCTGTGTAATCAAGCAGAGCCTTTCCGAGTCTGCCTGCACCGATGATAACTGCGTTTACCTTTTCGCCCGTCATAAAGGCTTGCAGGCTTTCAATAAGCTCACTGCGCTGATATCCGACTTTCGGTTTGCCCGAACCGCACAGAGCACCGAGATCCTTTCGCACCTGAACCTCTCCGAGTCCCAGCTCCTTGGCAATTACCGTTGAGGAAATATTCCGGATACTCGGCGGCAGACCTTTGAGAAACCTCAGATACATCGGTATCCTGCCGAGTGCCGGCCGTGATATCTCCGCCTCTCTCAAGATGACACCTCCCACGAACGTATTCCGTTCCTTTGATTGTTATTATTTTATCAAAGATTTCTCGTTTTGGGAATTGCCTCTTTCTCATATCGGTATTGCATTTATCGATATACCCCTGACGGAACATTTTGTTTTGCAAATAAATGATAATCAGATCTTATCCCGGATAGAAGCTGTTGAGCCTTAATTTTCCGTACTTTTATCCGATATAAAGCGTTCTGTAATAAAAATTATATATTATTTGTCTGTATTTTTCAAGCGGTTTGTATATTTAAAGTGCTTGCTTTTTTTGGAACGATATAGTAATATATATGTATCCATTTATCCGTTTACGGAAAAAAACAGGAGTGATAATTATCAGTAAATATCTTATTATAAACGCCGACGACTTCGGACTTTGCCATTCGGCAAACGAAGCTTGCATGGAGCTTTTTGAAAGCGGAAATCTTCTTTCCTCCACAATTATGGCTCCCTGCCCCGGCGCTGACGAAGCAATCGAATTTGCAAAGAAGCATCCGCAGTATGCCATAGGCGTACACCTCACTCACACTAACGAGTGGAAAGACCGTTTTCCGTGGGGGCCTCTCACGGACGGCAAAAGCATAAGAACGCCCGAGGGCAGAATGTGGCCCGAAAGCGAGGATTTTGAAGCTCACTGTACCTACGATGAAGCCTGTGCCGAGACCTTGGCTCAGATCGAATACTGCGAGAAAAAGGGTATGAAGCCCTCGCACGTTGATTCTCACATGGGCGCACTCTACGGACTTAACGGCAAGCTGAAAATGCTTCCGAAAACACTTGCTATCTGCGGCAAGAAGGGTTACCCTTTCCGAATGTTTTCAAAGCCGCTTGAATCTCAATGTCCCAAGGGAACACCTATGTGGCTTTTCAAGGCGGCCTGCATTTTTTCGGGAATGTTCGGCAAGATCAACAATGTCATTATGCCGGACTATCTGATCTTCCCCGAAAGCATTGAGAGCGGTGACTCCTATGAAGAGTTTAAAAAGAACTTCATCGACTACCTCACCGCCATACCCGACGGCTTCTGCGAAACCTACATACACCCGGCTCTCCCGACCGACGAGATGAAAGCGATCACGGGCAGATGGGAAAGACGCTACTGGGAGTACCTCATAATGAAGGATCCCGATATCTACAAGGCATTTGACGAGCATAAAATTAAGCTCATCAGTTACCGTGATCTTGTAAAGCTCAAGAAATAAAAAAATGAAAACGGTTATAAAGTCCAAAGCAAAACGCTTGAAAACTTTATAACCGTTAATTTTATACCTGAATATAAGCTACAGATTAGTTCTCTGTGACCTTGTACTTATCCATTTCTTCCTTGATAGCCTCAAGGGACGCCATATCGTACTTCTTGTCACCGAAGTGCTCGACAAACTCCTCATACGGAACGCTGTCAACATATGACTGGGTGTACTTAACAGGAGATTTCTTTACCTTGATAATGATGTTTATAACAATGCAGAGCACGAATGCCGCAATAACAAGGTAAACACCAACCTTGACAGAGCCTGTAACGAGTCCGCCGAGAGCTTCCTGAATACTTACAAGGAACTTGTTGTATGTAATAAGAGAAGCAACTGCGGTAACGATTCCGAGAGAAGCTAAGATAATGTTTCTCGAAAATCCGTGAGGCGAGCTTGAAAGGAAGCTGAAAATCAGCTCAAGCAGAGCGCAGAAAACGGATACGATAATCGTCACGCCGGAGATTGCAAGGAACATCATACTTGATTTAAGTACGGGAGAGCCTGCAAGCACCATCATACCGTCAAAGTCGATCGAAGAAACCGCATTGTAAATCTCAAGTGCGTTCAAAGTTGAAGTGTTGTCAAAATAAGGGCCTACCGCATGGAAGGTTGCAAGCGGAACAAAGAACATTCCGACAACAAGTACAAGAAGCACCATTCTGACTATTGCAAGAGGTGTTCCAAATATCGCATCCTTGGCACGGTCAACTCTTTTCTGGGTTTTTGCGTGCTCAAGCTCAGCGTTGATAGCGTCAACCTCAAGTCTTTCTTCAATCTTATAATAGAGCAAATTAACACCGCAGCCCGGACAAGTCGGTTTGATATCGGTGAGTTTAAGTTTTCTGCCGCATTTAGGACAAACTGCCATTAGGATTCCTCCCTTTTAGTATATAGGATATTCTAACACATATTAACAATAAAATCAAGAATCTTTTTCTACAAAATGTATAAAAACGCAAACTTAAATATATCCTCCGTCAACGCCAAGCGTCTGTGCGGTGATAAATCCCGATTTCTCATCGGCAAGGAAAAAAATTGCCCTTGCCACATCCTCGGGTGTGCCGAGCCTGCCGACGGGAGTTTCCTCTGTGAGCGTATTTAAGGTTTCCCTGTCAAATCCTCCGTTCATCGGTGTGTCGATAACTCCGGGTGCGACCGCATTAACGGTTATCCCCGACGGAGCGACCTCCCTTGCCAAAGCCTTGGTAAAGCCGATTACCGCAGATTTTGACGCAGAATAGATAACCTCACAGGACGCTCCGGCAATTCCCCACATCGAGGAAACGTTGATTATCCTGCCGAATTTATTGTGTATCATATCGGGCAGAGCAAGCTGACAGCAGTTGAAAACGCTCCTGACATTGCAGTCAAACATTCTGTCATAGTCCTCATCGGTTACATCGGTGAAGAGCTTGACCTGAGCTATGCCTGCATTATTCACAAGCGTATCTATCGCTCCGAACTCCGTTTTTGCCTCGGCAAAAAGTCTTTCGGCTTCGCTTCGCTTGGAAACATCCGCCTGTATCATTACAGAATTGCCGCCGCCGAGCCTTATCTCACGACAAGTCTCAGCGGCCTCTTTTTCACTTGTGTTGTAATTTACGATTACATTATATCCCTCTGCGGCAAAGAGTTTCGCCGTCTGTGCGCCGATGCCCCTCGCAGAGCCTGTTATCAGTACGTTTTTCATTACTTTTTCTTAGTTGTTGTTACCATATCCATCTGTCCGAGCAGAGGCGACATATCTGCATATCCCTTGAGCGAGAAAATGCTCTCGTCAGCCTTGTTGGAGAAAGACGTAATTTCATAGATTGCAACCTCGTCCTCGGTTATAACCTCCATACGTTTCCACTCTTTTTTGCTGTTGAAATAATACTTGATTACGGTGCCGTCAGAGGATTTGTATTCCTCACAGGTGTGATCTTCGCCGTTGATCTTAACCTTTGTTGAGCCGACATATGTTCCGTCGGAGCTTGCAATGTTTTTCAGCTCATCCATATTGCCGATATCATCGGACGGAATCTGGAAATACCATTTGTAGTCCGGCAAAACTGCATAAACGGAGTCACCGTTAATAATCATTCTGACCTTTAGATGATCCGCATTTGAACCCTGCAAAGGCATAGACATATCCGCCGCCATTTTTTTGTTATTTACAACAAGAGTTACGGGAGTGTCCTCGCCGGTAGCCGCTTTGAGCGTCATATTAAGGGTGTATTTTCCACCTTTTATTACCTTAACAATAACATCGTCACGCAGACTTGTTTTCTTGATATCCGTACCCGGTTTAACAAGAGCTTCCTTATCGGACTGGAAATTCTCCTCATCCAAATTAGCCATTCCCGACAAATCGTTGCCAATTTGAGATAAAGCCTCGGAAGCCTTTAATGCATCCATAGTCGTTGTCTTTGCGTTGCTCTTTTCGGCCTGCTTTTCAACCTCGGATTTCTCCTTATCGGAAAGAACCGAAGTGACTGTTTTTCCGTCCTTATCGGTGACCTCAATGTAAGCCGCACCGTTTTCGTCAACCTTGGTGGTAGTGTTTTCGTTGACAATCTTCTTTCCGCAGGCGGCAAAGGAAACGGCAATCATAAGCGCCGAAAGAACTATACATAAGCTTTTTTTCATAATATTTTACCTCCGTATGTATCTGAGAAAACAATTCAAAATTATCATTTCCCTGTGATATAAGCATACAACATTTCAGCCGTAATTTCAAGTGAATTATTTGTTAATTCTTTATAACGATTTTATAAATCAAACTTTGAGGCAAATTTCGGAAAAAACGGCTTGAGATCAACATATTTATCAAAAAGCCTGTCGAAAAATCCGATGATGAATCCGTTGAGAGCCGTCATAACGAGTGTGCCGACTCCCACTCCCACCAATTTCCTGAAGAAAACAAATGTAAGTATGCAGGACAGGGCAAGACAGCTGAAATCAAAGGCAATTTTGAACTTAGTCCTGTCTATGCCGTATTTTTTGCTGACTCCCTTTACAAAGAAATCGTACACCTGCGGATACAGATAGGTTTTGTAGAAAAGCATCACGGAAAACGAGGTCAGCAACATTCCTGCGGCAAAGAGGACTATGCGAAGCGACATTCCCATTGAGCCGGGAGCCGTGATATCAGGATTTAACACGGGGATCACCTTTCGCCACAGGTCAAGCACAGCTCCGTAAATAAGGCAGGTTGCAAACGAGCTGAAATAAACGAGCTTCACCTTTTTCATAAGTATGCAGAAAACAATAAACAATATGCTTTGAACAAGATATTCGCCCTGTCCGAAAGACAGAAAGCTCAGCTTTTGGCTGATTATGTAAGCCGGCGCAACAATCATTGAAACGCCGAAATCGGCGGCGCTTACCATCGCAACGGCAAATGAAAGCAGAATAATTGATGCGGCATATGTAAATTCCGAATGAAGTGTAATTTTTTTACCCGACATAAAACCCTCCGAAAACTTTTTCAACCATTATACCACAAATTATAAATGTTGCAAGGAAAAACAATTATTTACGGCTGACAAGGTTTTTACAAACTTTTTGTTTTCCTCGTCTAAAGTCTAATATCTAACTTCTGCCTTCCCCTTGAGGGCAATGTCATTAACTTAAGAAAAAGTGAAAAACATTAGTTCAAATTACTGTTTA
>JAEDFL010000076.1 GCA_016292785.1 Clostridiaceae bacterium
ATTTGCAGTATTTTTTCTCATAGGTTTTTTTAATTATTTAAGTCTTATTCGCCAATAGACATTTAAGCAGTTCTGAACGAGAGATTTTGGATGAAAAAGCTGTCTTCTTTCGTCGCAGGCGTATGTATATACGTCGAACCGAAAAAAGTCTTATTCGCCAAAAGATAGTTTAATTGTTCTGAACGAGAGATTTTGGATAAAGAAGGCTTTTTTCTCTCGGTGAAGGCGTATGTATATACATCGAACCGGAAAAAAAGTCTTATTCGACAAAAGATCCTTTTAAAAACTTCTGAATCGGATCTAATCTTTCTGAACGAGAGATTTTGGATGAAGAAGGCTTTTTCTCTCGGTGAAGGCGTATGTATATACGTCGAACCGGGAAAAAAGTCTTATTCGCCAAAAGATCCGTTCAGAAATTATTCAGCTTTGGCTTCGCAATATATACAACGATAAACCCGCTTGTCGCCCTGTCCCGTAAGCTTGAAAATATGGGGAAGCTCCTGCTCGATTGAGGTTATGCAACGGGGATTTTTACATTTGATAACATTTTTGAGCTGAGTGGGAAGCTCGACCTTTTTCTTTTCGACGAGGACGCCGTCCTTGATGACGTCGATTGTAACGCCGGGGTCAATGTAGCCGAGGACATCGAGGTCAACATCAAAATCGGAGTCAATTTTGATGATATCCTTTTTGCCGAGCTTGCGGCTCATAACGTTTTTTATGATGGCTATGGAGCAGTCAAGCTTGTCAAGCTCAAGGAGATTATAGATCTCCATACCCTTGCCGGCCTTAATATGGTCGATAACGATACCGTTTTTTATAGAATCTATATTCATACTTCAACCTCCAAAAGCTTGAGAATGAGAGCCATTCGCATATATTTTCCGTTGAGTGCCTGTCTGAAATAACAGGCTCTCGGATCCTTGTCAACCGCAACGCTGATTTCATTGACACGGGGCAGCGGATGGAGGATCGACAGGTCGGACTTTGCATTTATCAGCTTATCGGGAGTGAGGATATAGCTGTCCTTGAGACGGAGATAATCCTCCTCGTTAAAAAATCTTTCTTTCTGAACTCTTGTCATATAGAGAACATCAAGCTCAGGCATGACCTTTTCAAGGTCTGTTGTCTGAACATATTCAAGCTTATTTGCCTTTATAACATCGTTTTTAATGTAGCTCGGCAGTTTAAGCTCGTCGGGAGAAACAAGCACAAACTTAACATTGTCGTATCTTGAAAGAGCCTGAATGAGCGAATGAACCGTTCTGCCGAATTTGAGATCGCCGCAGAAGCCGACGGTCAGATCGCTGAAACGTCCCTTTTCACGGCTGATCGTCAGAAGATCTGCCAAGGTCTGGGTTGGATGATTGTGTCCGCCGTCACCTGCATTTATAACGGGTACGCTCGCATTGAGGGACGCAACATAGGGCGCACCCTCTTTCGGATGGCGCATTGCGATTATATCGGCATAGCAGGACATTACCTTTACCGTGTCGGCAATGCTCTCCCCTTTTGCCGCCGAGCTTGATTTTGCATCGGCAACGGAAAGCACGTTTCCTCCAAGCTCATACATTGCCGCCTCAAAGCTGAGACGGGTGCGTGTTGACGGCTCAAAGAACAGAGTCGCCAGCTTTTTCCTTTTGCAGGCGTCTGCATATTTATCGGGATTTCCAATAATATCGTTTGCAACTGAGATAAGCTCATCAAGCTCCTCGACCGAAAGGTCAAGTATATTTATAAGACTTCTCATTATTTGCCTCCAATCCAGCTTTCGTCGGACGGATTGTTTCTGAAAGCGATAAGTCTTTCAACATCCGTTTCGGCAATATATCCTTCCTGAGCGGCGATCTCTGCGATTGCATCAAAATTAGTAAGGCTCACATTCTTAACCTCAGCCTCGGCAAGACGGTCAAGTCCTTTCTTCATTCCGTAAGTGAAGATTGAAACGATACCGAGAACCTCTGCGCCTGCCTCTCTGAGAACGTTAACTACCTCGATTACGCTGCCGCCCGTTGAGATAAGATCCTCAACAACAACGACCTTCTGACCTTTTTCGAGCTTGCCCTCAATCTGATTTTTTCTGCCGTGATCCTTTGCGCCCGATCTTACATAGCCCATCGGCAGACCGAGAATCTGAGCTGTAATGGCGGCGTGGGCAATACCTGCCGTTGAAGTACCCATAAGAGCCTCGGCTTCGGGATAAAACTCTTTAACGGTTCTTGCGAGAGCCTCCTCAACGTGAGTACGCACCTCGGGGTAAGCGAGGGTAAGTCTGTTGTCGCAATAGACGGGGCTTTTAATTCCGCTTGCCCAAGTGAAAGGCTCGTCGGGGCGGAAGAAAACCGCCTTGATGCTGAGAAGATCCTTAGCGATCTGAATCTGAATGTCTGTCATGAAAATCTCTCCTTAATCTACAAATTCGTTTATACATCTTTCATATGCGGCAACCGGATCTGCGGCGGCCGTGATAGGACGTCCGACAACTATATAATCCGAGCCGATTTTCTTCGCCTGTTCAGGAGTCATTACTCTGACCTGATCTCCCTTATCGCCGTCTGCAAAACGGACGCCGGGTGTAACGGTCAGGAAATCATTTCCGCAGGTTTCGTGCACCTTGCCTGCCTCAACGGGAGAGCATACAACACCGTCAAGTCCGGCAACCTTTGCATTGTGGGCATAGTGCATAACAACCTTGTCCATTTTTTCGTTGATCAGCAGGTCGCTTTTCATTCTCTCCTCGCTTGTCGAGGTGAGCTGAGTTACGGCAATAAGAAGGGGTCTTGTTCCGTCGGGACGGGTAAGTCCTTCAATCGCCGCCTCCATCATTGCTATCGTTCCGCCCGCATGGAGATTTGTCATATCTACATCAAGCCTTGAAAGAACAGCCATTGACTTTTTAACCGTATTCGGAATGTCATGAAGCTTGAGGTCAAGAAAAATCTTGTGTCCTCTTGCCTTGATTTCACGAACAATATCCGGTCCCTCGGCATAGAAAAGCTCCATACCAATCTTTACAAAAGGCTTTCTTCCCTCGAATTTATCAAGGAAAGCCATTGTCTCCTCCTTGCTTGAAAAATCGCAAGCAACTATAACGTCCTTAC
>JAEDFL010000044.1 GCA_016292785.1 Clostridiaceae bacterium
CCGATGATACAGTTCGGTGCAGTTCCCGTTTTTGTCGATGTTAAGCTTCCGAATGCCGATATAGACGTTTCCATGCTTGAAAAGGCATACTCCGAAAAAACAAAGGCGGTTATGGTCGCTCACACCCTCGGCAATCCCTTTGACCTCAAGGCGGTCAAGGACTTCTGCGACAGTCATAACCTCTGGCTCGTGGAGGACAACTGCGATTCCCTCGGTTCGACCTACACCTTTGACGGCGAAACAAAATTCACGGGCACTATCGGCGACATAGGCACAAGCAGCTTCTATCCTCCTCATCATATGACGATGGGCGAAGGCGGCGCAGTTTACACAAATAATCCCCTGTTGCACAAGATTATACGCTCTATGCGTGACTGGGGACGCGACTGTATGTGCGAGCCGGGGCAGGACAACCTTTGCAATCATCGTTTTGACCGTAAGTACGGCGAGCTTCCGCTCGGCTACGATCATAAATATGTATATTCGCATTTCGGCTACAACCTGAAGGCAACAGATATGCAGGCGGCAGTCGGATGTGCCCAGCTAAAAAAATTCCCGACCTTTGTTGAGAAAAGAAAGCATAATTTCAAGGTGCTTCACGACGCTTTACAATGCGCAACGGACAAGCTTATGCTTCCCGAGGCAAACGAAAATTCCGATCCGAGCTGGTTCGGCTTCTTCATAACCTGCAAGGAGGGTGTTGACCGCAACAAGCTCGTTCAGTATATTGAGAGTAAAGGCGTTCAGACAAGAATGTTGTTTGCAGGCAACCTTATCAAGCACCCCTGCTTTGACGAAATGCGTGAGAGCGGCGAGGGCTACCGTGTTGTCGGCTCACTTGAAAACACCGACAGGATAATGAACGACTCCTTCTGGATCGGTGTATATCCCGGTATGACCGACGAAAAGCTTGAATATATGGCAAAGGTCATTATCGAAGCCTTAAACGAACAGTAAACCTCCCGAAAGGACGTTCGCCGGAATGAACAAAATTAAACAGCTTCTTCAAAATGAAAAGCTTGCAACGCTGATACAGTTTATCAAGTTCGGACTTGTAGGCGTCTCCAATACCGCAATATCCTACGGCACGGAAATGCTGTGTTACTATGTTCTTTTCAAAAACTCAAAATTTATTTGGATTTTGGACGTGCTGTCCCGTATCGGATTATCCACGGACGCAAACAATGTGAGAATTGTTATAACAACAGTGATCGCCTTTGTTATCAGCGTAACCAATTCCTATTTCTGGAACAACAGGTATGTTTTCAGCTCGGGCAAAAAAAGTTTTGCCCAACACATTAAAACCTATTTTAAAACCTTTGCTTGCTACGGTATAACGGGACTTGTGATTTCTCCGATCATCAAAATTCTGCTTGACAGAATCAGCGTTCCGTATTTCATCGCAAGCCTCGGCGCACTCGTCATTACAATTCCGCTGAACTTTATAATGAATAAATTCTGGGCTTTCAGAGCCAAAAAAACAGAGGATGAAATAAATGAAAATCAGACTTGCTGACTATATTGCAGACTTTCTCGCTTCACACGGTGTAACCGACTGCTTTACGGTTGTCGGCGGCGGAGCTATGCACCTCAACGATGCATTCGGACACCACGAAAAGATCCGCTGTACCTACAATCACCACGAGCAGGCAAGCGCAATCGCCGCAGAAGCCTATGCAAGACTTAACAATAAAATTGCCGCCCTGTGCGTTACAACAGGTCCCGGCGGCACGAACGCAATAACGGGAGTTGTCGGCGGTTGGCTTGATTCGATTCCCATGTTCGTTGTCAGCGGTCAGGTAAAATATACGACAACGGCACGTTATGCCGAGCGTTTCACAGACGGTCTGCCTCTCAGAGCGGTCGGCGATCAGGAATTTGACATCACCAAATCCGTATCATGTATGTGCAAATACTCCGCCATGCTTGAGGATATAAACGATATAAGGTATATGCTTGAAAAAGCGTGGCATCTTGCCGTTACCGGCAGACCCGGTCCCGTATGGATAGACGTGCCGGTAAACTATCAGGGCAGTTATATCGAAACCGATAATCTCAGAGGCTATGATCCTGCCGAGGACGACGCTTCTCTTCCTCCGAAAGTCAGCGACGAAACCGTTAAAATCATTCTTGAAAAAATAAAAAATGCAAAACGTCCCGTCATCTATGCGGGAGGCGGAATTCGTCTTTCAGGCGGTGCGGAGGTATTCAAAAAGGCATCAAAGCTCCTCGGTGTTCCCGTTGTTACCTACTGGAACAGCATTGACATTATAGAGGACGACGATCCTCTTTACTGCGGCAGGGGCGGAAACATGGGCGACAGAGCAGGAAACTTTGCCGTGCAAAATTCCGATCTTCTACTGACAATAGGTACAAGAATAAGTATTCGCCAGGTCGGCTATAACTATGAAACATGGGCAAGAGCCGCAGAGGTAATAATGGTCGATATCGACAAAGCGGAGATGAAAAAGCCTACTATCCACGTTGATATGCCTGTTTTTGCCGACGCAAAAGATTTCCTTGAAGCGATAAACAGGAACATTCCCGACGGTGACGCTCCTGTTTCAGGCTCGGACGATTGGCGGAAGCAATGCGCTCAATGGAAGAAAAATTATCCCGTCGTTCTCCCCCGTCACAGGGAGGAAAACGGAAAGACGGCGAACGTCTACGCTTTTATAAAATATTTATCCGATCAGCTTCCCGAAAATTCGCTCACAGCCGTCAGCAACGGAGCCTGCTGTGTTGCAGGTCACCAGTGCTGGACGGTCAAGCACGGAACACGCTTTATCATCAACAGCGCAATAGCAAGCATGGGATACGGCTTGCCTGCGGCGGTCGGTCTTTGCGTTTCAGGCGGAAAGAGGGACACCGTTTGCCTTGAGGGTGACGGAAGTATTATGATGAATCTCCAGGAGCTTCAGACGGTCATCACCAACAAGCTCCCGATCAAAATTTTTCTTATCAACAACAGCGGTTACCACAGCATCAGGCTGACTCAGAACAATCTTTTTAAGGGCAGAGCCAAGGTCGGTATAGGTCCCGAAAGCGGCGACCTCTCTTTCCCGAATTTCAGAAAGATTGCCGAAGCGTTCGGTTTCCCGTATTTCAGCGCAGGCAGTAATGCCGAAATGCAGGAGGCTGTCAAGGCTGCCCTTTCAACAGACGGTTATGCCTTCTGCGAAATCTTCACCGATACCGAGCAGGTATGGGAGCCAAAGAGCAGTACCAAGCGACTTGAGGACGGCACGCTCGTCAGTCCGCCGCTCGAGGATCTTGCTCCGTTCCTTGACAGGGACGAGCTGGCGCAGAATATGTATATCCCTTTGATAAATGAGTGATGTTATGAAAAAGGCAGTAATTACCGGTGCGACAGGCTCGATAGGGCATGCCCTGATAGAAAAGCTTGTTGCCGAGGGCATTGACGTGACCGTTCTGTATCACAGAGAATCCCAAAGAATAAACATGCTATCTGAAAGCGAACACATCAAAAGAATTTGCTGTTCCCTTGACGAGATGAAGGATTTTGTTCCGAGTGAAGCTGACTGCGAGGTATTCTACCACCTTGCGTGGGCAGGTACAACCGGTGCAGCGAGAAACGACACCGAGCTTCAGCTTAAAAATATTGAATACACGCTCGATGCGGTTGAGCTTGCAAAACGAATGGGCTGCCGAAAATTCATCGGCGCAGGCTCACAGGCAGAATACGGTCTTTGTGACAAGCCGCTGACTCCGGACACTCCGGCCTTTCCTTTCACGGGTTACGGTATGGCAAAGCTGGCGGCAGGTCAGCTCAGCCGATTGAAATGCCGTCAGCTCGGTATGGAGCACTCATGGATACGCATACTCAGCGTTTACGGTAAATACGACGCTGATAATTCCGTTATAAAAACAGCCGTAAAAAAATTTACAGCCAACGAAGACGCCGAGTTCAGCAAGGGCGAACAGCTTTGGGATTTTCTCAACGCTAAGGATGCGGCAAATGCGTTCTACCTTGTCGGAAACGACACACAGCATAACGAAAGCATTTACTGTCTCGGAAGCGGTAAAGCCGCTCCGCTGAGAGAATATATAGAAACAATACATAAGCTATGCAAAAGCCGTTCAAAAACCGATTTCGGCGCAATTCCCTATTCCGAAAACCAGGTGATGTTCTTGCAGGCGGATATATCCGAGCTGACAAGAGATACGGGTTTCAAGCCCGAAACAAACTTTGAAGCAGGAATTAAAGAACTTTTAGATTGAGAGGCGGAATATGAAAAAAATCAGCATAATGATTCCTTGCTACAACGAGGAAGAAAACGTAGTCCCGATCAGCGAAGCAGTAGTCAGAGAGCTGACCGACTCCCTGCCGGAATATGATTATGAAATACTTTTTATCGACAACGATTCAAAGGACAACACCCGTCCTCTGCTTCGTGAAATTTGCAAAAATAATCCTAAAATCAAGGCGATATTCAACGTAAAAAACTTCGGTCAGTTCAATTCGCCGTATTACGGAATGTTGCAGACCACGGGCGACTGCACGATATGTATGTGCTGTGACTTTCAGGATCCCGTTGAGATGATACCAAAGCTCGTTCACGAATGGGAAAACGGCTACAAGATCGTCTGCGCCATCAAAACAACGAGCAAGGAAAACAAGATAATGCGTTTTCTCAGAACCTGCTATTATAAGCTCATCAGGAAGATGAGCGACGTTGAACAGATCGAGCATTTCACAGGTTTCGGTCTTTACGACAAATCTTTTATCGAGGTTCTGAGAAATCTGAAGGACCCTTCGCCTTTCCTGAGGGGTATTGTTGCGGAGCTTGGTTACAGGCGAAAGGATATCCCCTATGAGCAGGCAAAGCGCAGAGCGGGCAAAACCCACAACAATTTCTACACCCTCTATGACGCCGCAATGCTCAGCTTCACCTCTTACACTAAAATCGGTCTGCGTCTGGCAACCTTCTGCGGAATCGGAGTTGGTTTTGTCAGTTTCCTTGTCGGAATGGTCTATCTGATTCTTAAACTTATCATGTGGGACAACTTCCCGATGGGTATGGCTCCCGTGCTTATCGGAATGTGCTTTTTGGGCAGCGTTCAGCTTTTCTTCATCGGTCTGCTCGGAGAATATGTTCTCAACATCAACACAAGGGTAATGAACAGACCTCTTGTAATTGAGGAAGAAAGACTGAATTTCGATAATTCCGATGTTGAATAATTTTTCGGTAGCAAGAGGTGCAATATGTTTAAAAATAAACTCACAAACAACAGCCTGGATCTTAAAGCTTCAATTTACAAAAGAATAACAAATCCTCTGTATCTTATTTTTGTCGCACTGACCGTAGCAGGAGCTTACGGCTTCTATCTTGCCAATCCCTCACCCTCGATAGACTGGCTTACCTATGACGATTACTACAACGGCGTACTTTTCGGTCAGGGCAGATTTACCGCAACGATTGTTGAAAAACTGCTGATGCTCAGCGACTGTCCCGTCTGGTTTGAGCCGATACTGGGGCTTGTCTGCTTCATTCTCGGCAGTCTGATCCTGCTTGCGATATTTGACGGCTTTACGGAACAGAAAAGCATCGCTCCGTCAATCGTTTTCACCTGCACATACATTTCTTTTCCGCTTCTGTCGGAATACTTCATTTACAACGGTGCAATTCTCACCGTCGGCGGATGTACTTTGCTTTTCTCCCTTGCAATTTATTTCTCGATAAAATACAAGGATTTTTTAAAGAGCTTTCTCCTGCCGACCGTTCTTATGATTTTTGTCGTTTCGTGGTACGAATGTCTTATTCTGCCGTATATCGGAGCAGTTTTCGGCATACTTCTGCTCCATATACGAAAAAACGGCAATATCAAATTCAAGGAGCTTATTTCGCTGGGTCTTCCCTCTGCTGTGATCGTTATGAGCGGAGTAGTTGCGGAGCTGCTACTCGGCAAGCTTCTGATAAAGATATTCTCCATCGAACTGAACTTAAACGCAAGAACAGGTTCAAACTGGCAGATGAGCTTTGACTCGGTAATAAATCTGATTTTCTCATATATGCGTAACTGGTTTGCAATGGTGTTCTGCAATCCTGCGTTCACGGTGCTGTTCATCGTTGTCATCATGTTCCTTGTGATAACGATAATTGACACAGTTAAGTCCAAGAGTTTCTCACGCTTCGCCGTCCACATCGGTATGCTTATTCCCGTTTTTGCGATGACGTTTTACAGATGCGGAGGTAAGGAATATCGCACAGAACAGGGTATGCCGTTCTTCGTTGCCTTTGTCTGCTTTTACATTGCATTGATGATACAGGAGCGAAAAGCAGTTCTCAAGCGTGCTCTTTCTGCCGCCTTTGTTTTTCTGCTGATAATTCAGGTCGGTGCAATGAACAAAAGCTTCTGGATCAATAATCTTCGTTATGAGGAAGAAAAGAACGTCGTGCTGAACATAAGCAGTATGCTGTCGCAGAACTGCGACCTCTCAAAACCCGTTGTGTTCATCGATAATTATACGATGTCGGACAGCTTCAATGAAAAGATCACCGTACCCTCCTCCTCGGTTGCCGGAAAAATATTCAACACTTTTATCGATCCGGAATACAGAACGGATCGCATAAACA
Organism: Clostridiaceae bacterium; assembly: GCA_016292785.1. Taxonomy (GTDB): domain Bacteria; phylum Bacillota; class Clostridia; order Oscillospirales; family Acutalibacteraceae; genus CAG-488. Next base: position 6,600 of record JAEDFL010000044.1, read on the forward strand.
AATACGATTTTATCGGCACATCCTATCTGAACTGGTCAATGAACTGGCCTCTTAAAGACGATTTACCCTGCGGTGAGCTTTATAAATTCTGCGATTACATCGGAGTTACTTTCAAGCATTGCACGGCCGAACAGTTTAAGGACGCAAAAAAACGTTACGCCGATTTGCCTGCATATCCGAGCATGGATTGCTTTGAAGAAAACGATGAATACATTGTTGTCAAATTGAAATAAAAAAATCTGCGCTTTTTACTTTTCAATTAAAAGCGCAGATTTTTTCAATTTTTATTTAATGATTAAGCCTAAAAGCTCCTTGAACACATTTACAAGGAATGAAACAATTTTTTCAATCAGGCTCATCTGAGGCTGTTCCTGTTCAGGCTCAGGCTCAGCTTCAACTTCGACATCCTGAGAAATAAGACTTACATATTCGTCATAGACCGACGATGTGCAGATATCCTCCTGACCGATCTCCGCAAGCAGAACTCCTGCCTGTTCAAGCAGAGCCGTGTCGGCATAATCGACAGTACCGTCACGGTTGCAGTCTGCCGCAAGCCTGAATGCCGCATCGGGAGTAAGCATACCGCCCTCGATCATAGCAACCAGCGTTGCGTCACGTCCGTCATAAATTCCGTCACCGTTGACATCGCCGAACACAACAATCGTATATCGGCAGACAAGGTCCTCGGTCGTGTCGGCTCTGACCTCAACAATTTCGCCTGTTCTCGGAGTTGTAGTGTTTCTGAAAACGAAGTGCGTTCCCTCTTTGAGCGTGAAGGTATCCTTGATAGGCTGACGGAAATCCTCAAACAGAGTGAAGCCGTAAATCAGGGAATTATCCTGCTCGACAGCAAGAGTCGAATCGTTCACGGTCGGAACAAGCTCCTCGACCTTGATTTTATCTATTGTGCGGTATTCCTTTTCGCCGCAGGCACAGGCTCGCTCCTCCCTGCCCTCAGCCTGTGTGGTAGGCTTGATTGTAACCGTCCAGTCACCGAAGGAATGAACATGAGCAAGCTCCAGCGCATCATATTTTATAAAGATATCGTTTTGAGCTTCGATTATCTGATCCTGCGAATAGATAGCGGCTCCGTCATCCTTGAAGTCCTCAAGAATTGACTTGGCATAATTCAGAGAAGCCGTGAAATTGCTTGCGGATTCAACCGTGTACGGAGAAACGTCAATGGCGCTGTACGAATTGACATTAGCTTCAAGCGAAACAATATCCACCACCGTATCAACGCTCTTATAGTAGAAATAAGCCGTCTTGCTTCCCGCTCCTGAATTGAGGTCGGCTAACGGGTCATTCTTGCCGAAAGCCTTTGCTGTTGTATATCCGTTAAGCGTTGAGCTTTCTCCTGCGGAAACCGCAGTAATCGCTCCGCCGTATCTCGGATCCTTTGAGTAAAGAGCGTAGATATAATTTCCGCCTGCTCCCTTGTTAAGGTCAACCGACGAAGCAAAAACATAATCATCTATCGTAATACCCAGAGCATCGCTGCCCGAGATAATGAACTTAACGGATTTTATTGCGTCGGCATAATTTGTCGTCGTTTTATATCCCATATATATGTATCTGCCGCCGACTCCCTTGTTCAGATCGTAGTCAATGACCTGATATCCCCGATTTGTCAGCTCACTTTTTGCGGAAGAAGCCGTTGTTGCCGCCGCGGCGTTCAGTTCGCTGATAAATCTCATACCCATCTGATAGCTTCTGTACTGTAATTCGGGCACTTCCTGATCGTAATAAAGTCCGCTGTCGTTACCTACGCAGGTGAAGGTTCTCGATTCATATTTCGTTGTATCGCTTTCATCGAGGGTGATCAATCGGCAGCCTCTTACGTTTGAGTCGCCGTAGGACTGGAAGCTCATTCCGGCGGTCTGGATAAGGTCAACGCCTTTAACCGTTCCAATAAAGCTGTTTGAGTGGTCGTGTCCCGTTACGATGCCGAGCACGCCGCCCATCTGTGCCAACGTGTCAAGCTCTCCCGAATTTACCGCAGGCGGACAAGGAAACTCTCCGAGATATCCCGTAGCCTTTTCGTTGAGCGTCTGCTCATATTTTTTGCCGTTATACGTCTTGGAGCCGTTCGGATTTTCAACAAGCAAATCGTAAGCCTCAGGCACGATTATGTGCTGAAAAGCAAGCGAATTGACGGGATGTCCCACGCTCGCAGTCAAGGCAGCGTTAGTCGATGTTATCCAATCAAGCTGATCCTGATGAACGTTATCATAATTGCTTCCGTCGTATGTGTTAGAATCAATCATCCAGAGGTTGAATGCCGTGTCCGTTCCGTCCGACGACTTAATCGGTAAATTACATGTTCCGAAGCCTGTCATAGAGGGATTTGCGTCATAGGTCAGGCACGTTCCGAGTGACATATAAACCGAGTGCTGATATTCCTTGCTTACACCGAGCTGATCGTCATGGTTGCCGAAGGTGTAGGCATAGGGTATTCCCCTGCTGATGAGCGGATCAATGATCGCCTTTGCGCCTTTGTCAAACGAAGACTTGGTGCTGACATAAACATTGTCGCCCGTGAACACAACAAGATCGGGTTTTGTGTAATCCAGCATATCGTTCATAAACGATATCATCTCGCTTTTCGGACTTGCATCGTCCTGACAGTCGGCAAAAATCATTATCTTGAATTTTCCGTCGCTGTTGAATTGCAATTCACCGTTCTGTGCGGAAGATGAGGTTTTGCAGAACACACCGCAGGAAAAAACAAGCGCAAGACAAAGGAGAACGCTGATTATTTTTTTCATAATTATCACTCCGAATAATAATTTTTATTGCTGGAAATTCATAACGCTTTGTCGGTAAAATTTTATCAGTTTTTCTTATTAAACAGCTTTTTTTGCATTTCCGCCATTTTCTTTCGGCGCACGGAAGTTTCGTCAGAGTCGATAGTATAGCCGTTTTCCGTGCGGACGATTATGTCTCCCTCACGGATATTTTCGGGAAGCTCGTCAAGCCTCAGCTTAACCGTTTTGCCGAGGTCATCCTCGCACAAAGCAACATTTTCTTCAATTCTCTCCACCGAATATTTCATCATTTTATTACCTTTATCCTGTCGTCAAAGCGAGGCTTCGGCTCAGGCTTCTCGTCAGGATAGCCAATAGCTATTGCGATAAGGAACTTGTAATCTTCGGGAATGTCCCAAGCCTTTTTCCACTTGTTGCCCTGCTCGTTACCGTCGGCAAAGAGCGTACCCACGCTTGCGATAATACAGGTACCGAGTCCGAGACTCTGAGCCGCTATGCAGATATTCTCGCACATTATTCCTCCGTCCATATAGCTCTCGTTTTCAGCGAAAAGCACGGCAAAGGTCGGTGCATTGTGATAGACAGGATTGACGTCCCAGCGTGTGTACGCAGGCGTGTCATAACCGACAAGCTCCTTGAAATCCTTATTCATCTGTTCAAGCATTCCCCTGTTCTGTACGAAACGGACATGACAGGGCTGCATATTTCTTCCGCTCGGAGCCTGCTTTGCCGCCTTGATGAGCAGTTCAAGCTGTTCGTCCGTGATCTGCTCCGGTTTATATGATCTTATCGTCTGCCGTTCAAGTATTGTTTTCATTACTTCGTTCATTTCAAATCATTCCTTTTCAGACTTAAATCTATTTATCAGTTTCTTTCTTGTAACCGCATTATATATCAGCGCACCGATTAAATATACCGCCGCTATTCCGAAAACGGCAAGCAGAGCCGTCACGACCGCACGGACGCTTATCAGCTTTGCCAGCAGAACAAGCAATAAGACGATCACTGCCAACCCAACGGCGCACTTTGCCGCAAATACGGGAACATCTCCCGGAGATGACGGGCCGACGCTGTAAACAAATGTCTTGACCGGCTCGGCAAGCGGTTTTTTGCACACATCGCCGTATTTGACAATGTAGGTCTTGTAGTTTCTTACATCGCTTTCCTCAAATTCAAAAACTCTTACGCCACGCTGAATATTACCGTAGGAATTGTAGCCCGCTCCCGGACAGTAACCGAGGTCGATTCCGTCAACCGTTCCGATAAAGCTGTCAAAATGGTCGTGTCCGCAGTAAACAGCAAAAACATCGCCCTGCTTTTTAAGCTGTTCAAACTCGCCGCATTCACGGGGCAGAGCCGCAGGAGTTTCGCCGTAATCGCCCCTATACTTTATATCTTCCCTGAGCTTATAAAATTCGCCCTTTCTCGTTCCGTAGGCCGGGTAAGCGCCCTTTGTTCCTTTCGGCACCTTTTCAAGAAGCTCATATATCTCATCAACGGGAATGTGCTGGAAAACGACAGAATTGGTCTTCACCTCACGGCTCGTTTTTTCAAGCCACTCAAGCTGTTCTTTTCGCACTCCCCGGTACTTCCCTTTGATCTTCGTACCCGTATCAACAACATAAATATTCATCGCCGTGCGGCTCCCGTCCGAAGAAAGAACGGGAACATTGAACGTTCCTGCGTCAGGTCTGCCGTCATTAAAATCGTCAAAGCAGATGCAGTTTTTCATCCTTGCGTAAATTTTTGCCTGCTCCTCATTCGCAATTCCCGTCTCACGGTCGTGATTGCCGAATGTAAGCACAAACGGAATGTCAAATTTTTCAAAGACGCTGAAAAGACCGTTTATTGCCCTTTCAACATTTCTTAGGCACTTTTCGCCCTTGCCCCAAATATCCGCCACATCAAGCTGATCGCCCGTGAAAACAATCAGATCAGGTTTAATGCTTTCAACGGCAGACTCCATGAAACGGAGCGTATCAACACAGGTGAAGCGGTTATCCTGCAAGTCGGAAATTTGCAGAACTTTCAGCTTTCCGTTATTGAATTTGATCGCTTTTCTCATACTCATTTTATCACCGGGATACACTTATTTCTTTTTATTATATCAGCATTAAATGTAACAGTCAATTATTTGTATATCAAAGTTCGTCCAAAACGACTTTTATCGACGAAAAATCTTCTCTCATACAAAAACTTCGTCATTCTCATTGACATTATATCTTAAAAATATTATAATTACTGTGTTTGGAACATAGTTTCCATATCTCATTTGGAGGTGCTTTCATTGGTAAGAGCAATAGTCGGCGCTAACTGGGGCGACGAAGGTAAGGGTAAAATCACAGATATGTTTGCGTCAAAGGCGGATGTCGTTATCCGTTTCCAGGGCGGCGCAAACGCAGGTCACACTATCATCAACGATTACGGAAAGTTTGCTTTGCATCTTCTTCCGTCGGGCGTATGCCACCCCGAGATCACAAACATCATCGGCAACGGCGTTGCGCTGGATATCCCCAAGCTGGTTAAGGAAATCAACGACGTTGTTTCAAAGGGCGTTCCTCAGCCCAAGCTTCTCGTTTCCGACAGGGCTCAGATTATGATGCCCTATCACGTTCTTCTCGACACATACGAGGAGGAGCGTCTTGCGGACAAGAAGTTCGGCTCGACAAAATCGGGTATCGCTCCTTTCTATTCCGATAAATATGCAAAGATCGGTTTCCAGGTCTGCGATCTTTTCTATCCCGACGAGCTTAAAGAAAAGCTCAAGAACGTTTGCGAGGTTAAGAACCTCCTGCTTGAGCATGTTTACCACAAGCCTCTGCTTGATGTGGACGAGCTGTTCAACACCCTTATGGAATACAAGGAAATGATCGCTCCCTACGTTGCGGACACGGGTGCATTTATCCGTCAGGCTATCAAGGAGGGCAAGGAGATTCTTCTTGAAGGTCAGCTCGGTTCGCTCAAGGATCCCGATTTCGGCATCTATCCGATGGTTACTTCTTCCTCAACTCTTGCAGGCTACGGTGCTGTCGGCGCAGGTATTCCGGCGCACGAGATCAAGGATATCATCACCGTAACAAAGGCTTATTCCTCGGCAGTCGGCGCAGGCGAATTTGTCAGCGAGATCTTCGGCGAGGAGGCCGACAAGATGCGTAACCACGGCGGCGACGCAGGCGAGTACGGCGCAACAACAGGACGTCCCCGTCGTATGGGTTGGTTTGACTGTGTTGCAACACGTTACGGCGTTGAGGTTCAGGGTGCAACTCAGGTTTGTCTGACCGCTCTCGACTGTCTTGATTATCTTGACGAGATCAAGGTTTGCACGGCTTACGAGATCGACGGCAAGATCGTCAAGGACTTCCCGAACACTCATATGCTCAAGAAGGCAAAGCCCGTTCTTGTAACACTTCCCGGCTTCAAGTGCAACATCAGGGGCATCAAGGAATTTGACAAGCTCCCGAAAGAGGCTCAGGACTATGTTCTCTTCATCGAAAAAGAGATAGGCAAGCCGATCACAATGGTTTCCAACGGTCCCAAGAGAGAAGAAATTATTTACAGATAAAATAAAACTGTCGTGTTAGGATAAGGCAAAACTGTCTTTTCAAGCACGACAGTCCCTATCTTTAACGAAAGGACGAATAGAATGAACGAAAAAATACTTGTCCTCGATTTCGGCGGACAGTACAATCAGCTCATCGCCCGCAGAGTCCGTGATTTCAACGTTTATGCCGAGATCCTCCCCTACACCACCGACCTTGAAACAATTAAATCGGCAGGCTACAAGGGCATTATCTTCACAGGTGGTCCTAACTCTGTTTTTGATATGGAGTCGCCTCATTACACCAAGGATATTCTTGATATCGGCGTTCCCGTTCTCGGCATTTGCTACGGCTGTCAGCTTATGGCTTGGATGGGTGACGGTAAGGTTGCCACAGCTCCCGTTTCAGAATACGGCAAAATCGACCTTGAGGTCACAAAGGACAGTCTTGTTTTTGAAAACGTGCCGAAAACGAGCGTTGTATGGATGAGCCATACCGATTATATCGCTGAACCTCCCAAGGGTTTTGAAATAATCGCAAGGACGGAAAACTGTCCCTGCGCCGCAATGCAGAACATTGACAAAAAGCTCTATGCCGTTCAGTTCCACCCCGAGGTAACACATTCCGAATACGGCAATCAGATGCTCAAAAACTTTGTTTTCAATGTCTGCGGCTGTTCGGGCGACTGGCAGATGGACAGCTTCATCGACACCACGGTCGAAAAGCTTCGTGAAAAAATCGGTGACAAAAAGGTTGTTCTCGGCCTTTCCGGCGGAGTTGACAGCTCGGTTGCGGCGGCTCTCCTCAGCCGTGCGGTCGGCAAACAGCTCACCTGCGTTTTCGTCGATCAGGGACTTATGAGAAAGGACGAGGGTGATTTTGTTGAAAACACCTTCACCTCCCTCTTTGATATGAATTTTGTCCGTGTCAACTGCGGCGATCACTTCCTTTCGATGCTCAAGGGTGTAGTCGATCCCGAAAAGAAAAGAAAGATCATCGGTGAGGAATTTTATAAAGTATTCTGGAACGAGGTCAGAAAGCAGGCAAAGGACGGCTTCTTCGCTCAGGGTACGATCTATCCCGACAGAATAGAGTCCGGCAAAGGCAAGAGCAAGGATAAGGCGAACACCGCCGTTATCAAAACTCATCACAATATGGTAGAAAAGCCGAAGGATATTGAGTTCCTCGGCACGATCGAACCGCTTCAGGATCTTTTCAAGGACGAGGTGCGCCGTGTCGGAGAAATGCTCGGTATTCCTCATGAGCTTGTATGGCGTCAGCCCTTCCCCGGCCCGGGACTCGGCGTAAGAATAATCGGAGAGATTACAGCGGAAAAGGTCAGAATACTTCAGGACGCAGACTTTGTACTCAGAGACGAGATGGCAAAGAACGGCTACGAAAGAAACCTCAGCCAGTTCTTCTGCGTTTACACGGGATCGAAATCGGTCGGAGTTATGGGCGATCACAGAACTTATGAAAATGTCATCGCAATCCGTGCCGTCACAACGGACGACTTTATGACAGCCGATTGGGCAAGAATCCCCTATGATATCCTTGCCACCGTCTCCAACCGCATCACCAACGAGGTCGACGGCGTCAACCGCATAGTCTACGACATCACCTCCAAACCCCCCGGCACCGTGGAGTGGGAATAAATCGCAAAACCCAAAAAACCGCATAAACAAAGGATTTTTGGCTTGAAAATTCCCGATTTGATAGCAAAATGATAGCAGACTGCAAAACGCATTTATTGAGCGTTCCCTGTGGTTTGCGGGTACAATTATCTTAATAAATTCTAAAAAGGCATTACTGACTTTTGCAGTCGGTAATGCCTTTTTGCGTTTATATGAACTTATCTGAAAGTGAGGTTATGGATTTATTTATGTATTTTAATGCGGTTAATTCATCTTCGATGTCAGGCTCTAAAGTAAATACTTTGTGCAGATAATTTAGGTCGATTTTATATTGTTCCGTATACTCTTTACCACAAGTAGTGTATTTGATTTCGATATCAAGTTCATTTTCCTCAAATTTTCTAAAGTCGAAAACGGTTCCTATATGTTGATGAGGAGCAAGGAAAATATTGTTGAGCTTCGTGATGTTAAAATCATTGACATGCGCTTGTCCTGCTTTTGACCAATCTAAATCAGGGCTAATTTTTAGTGAAATAAGCTTAGCAGGCGAGTTGCCAAAGTTTTTAATAATCAAATCATGGGTTACGCTGATGCTACTTTTAGTGATGAAGAAAATCAAGTTTCCCCTGTTTTGTTCAAAGTATTGGTCTTTTTGCTCGTTAAGTTGCTTCTGCATTTCTTTTATGTTTTTATATGCAAAAACGGCGGCGAAAACAGAACCAACTAAAGTGAGAAAACCTATAATTACCCCAATGAATTGAAATAAATTTGAATGCCATTCTGCTGGTGTCATTATTTATCCCCTTTCATATTTATCACATTACTTGCAGGGTAGTTATAGCGCCAATTATCGTATTCCTCTTTTGAAATTTCGCCGTTTTTCAGCTTTTCAGCTTGTTCTTTCCAAGCGGTGAACATTTCAAACATAGTAATGTAATTTGCGCCCATACCCTTATCTAAATGCAGACAAACCTCTCCGTCTAATTCAGTAATTTTAAGACCGTATAAATCTTCAATGACAAATAAAGTATGCATTAAGCCGTTATAGCTGTCAATATCGGGCACGGTTAAAGCGCTTGTTGATACTCCGAACACTTCTGCAAGGCTGTTAGTCAGGTCTGCTTTCGGCGTTCTTGATCCTGATTCATACTGCGCCATACGAATATCCGCAGTTTTCTCCGGAAAACCGACCTGCATACCGAGATATTTTTGAGTCATTCCTCTTAAATTTCTAAAGAATCTTATTCTTTCACCGATAGCCATAAAAATGCTCCTCTCATATTTCTAAAATGAAGTATAACATAATAAGTTAGGATATGTCAAGACAACCAAAGCAAAAAAAGTAAATATTTTCTCAAAAACCACTTGACTTTACGGAATTTGTTTAGTATAATAGTTAAGCAAATAGCGTTAAGT
>JAEDFL010000045.1 GCA_016292785.1 Clostridiaceae bacterium
TGGTGGAGACGAAGAGGATCGCCCGACCTGCTGCCGCAACGGTCGGCACGCACCCGGGCACCGAAACAGTCCACCGGACTGTTTCTATTGCTTCGCAATTGCCCTTTTCGATCCTCTTCTGAATAAAAAAACAGAAACCATATGCTTACGCAATGATTTCTGTTTTTTGGTGGAGACGAAGAGGATCGAACTCTCGACCTTACGGATGCGAACCGTACGCTCTCCCAGCTGAGCTACGCCCCCATGTTTTTGACACAAATAATTATATTCTTTCTCTTTGTTTTTGTCAAGATTTTTTCTTTTAATCCTCGTCAAAATCCTTCTTTGGCAAAGTTTACCCTTTCTTTTCTGTCAATTCATATATTTTTAAAAAATAAATGAAAAAATAATTGCGAAAACAACGCAAAATTCGCCATAAAAGCATTTGCTTTTGCTGTAAATCGTGTTATAATGTGAAAAGATGATAATTGGGAAAATGTTTCACCGATCGTCTTTAAAAGAGAAAGGATTGTTTTTATGGCTGAAAAAGCAAAGAAAATGAAGCTGAATTACGGCAAAACTCTTCTTATAGGCTTTGCCTTTATGGCTTCCTCAATCGCATGGGGCGTTTACGACCCGTATATAACAACTCTGCTCAATAAGATCCTCGGCGAGTCTGAGCTTATCGCAAGCTGGAGCGCAAAGCTTGTTGAGAAATTCCCTATATTGCTTGAATTTATGCAGGCTCAGGGCGAAAATGTCGGTTCGGCGGCAACGGGCTTTACCCTTGTTCCACTTTTCATCGGTGTCATTATGACCTTTGACAATGTTTTCGGCGTTATCTTCCAGCCGACCTTCGGCAAGATTTCCGACAGATGTCATACCAGAATAGGTAAACGCAAACCGTTTATCCTCATCGGCGCACCTTTGGCGGCGATAGTTTTTACAATTATACCGAGAGTTGCTCTCGGCGAAAGCGGCAGCGTTCCCGCAATGATGATCTGCATCATTCTTTTCGTTTTCATAATGTCGTTCTGGCGCGCGCCCTGCGTTGCTCTTATGCCCGATCTTACGCCGCCTGCACTGCGCAGTGAGGGTAACTCGGTCATCAATCTCGTCGGCGGCGTCGGCAGTCTGCTTGCTTTGCAGGCGGCAACCATCGTCTGCGCCATCGGCGGCTGGGACAAGAAGACTCAGGAAGACGAGTACATTCCGTATGTTTTCCTTTTCGCTTCCGTTATTATGATAATCTGTACGCTCATTGTTGCGTTCTTTGTCAAGGAGCCCGACAGCCGTCTCAAGGTCGAGATGCAGAAGAATATGGAAAGCGACGCAAAGGCAAAGCGCAAGGCCGAAAAAGAAGCGGCAAAGAAAGAAAAAGCACGTCTCAAGGCAATCAAGCTCACAAAGGGCGAAAGAATCAGCCTTATTGCAATGCTTGCGGGACTTTTCTTCCTTTTCTGCGGCGCAAACGCAATCCAGACCTTCTTCGCCCTCTTTGCGGCTGAAATTCTCGGCAAGTCGAGCGGTGAGGCCACTTCAATGCTCACCATCTTTGCCGTATCCACAGCTATCGGAGCAATTCCGGCAGGCTTACTCGGCAGAAAATTCGGCAGAAAAAAGACTATTTTGGCCGGTCTTACAATGTTCATTGTCGCTTTTGCTGCTTACCTTATTGTAAGCGGTCTCGGCGGAAATGCAATGGCTCTTGTTTATGTCGCTCTTATTGTCGGCGGATTTGCCAATATGCTTATCACGGTCAACACGCTTCCGCTCGTTCTTGAAATCGGCGGACTTGACAAGGTCGGCACATTCACAGGCTACTACTACACGGCGACGTTCTCGGCTCAGATCGCAACACCGATCGCTTACGGTATTGTCCGTATGCTTACGGGAACCTACGGTTCACTGTTCTACTATTGCCCGATCTGTTTCATTCTTTCACTTCTCTGTATCCTCCTTGTCCGTCACGGCGAGTCGGAGGAAATTACGGAAGAGGTTATCGAGGAAGCAAGACTGGCAGATGACTAATTTCCCTTTGGCGGGATTGGAGGAATACATTAAATGAGTGAAACACTTCTCAAGGTGAGAGACCTCAAAAAGAGCTACGGCGATCACGCTGTTCTAAAGGGCGTCTCTTACGACATTGCACAGGGCAAGATCGTCGGTCTGCTCGGTCCCAACGGCTGCGGCAAGACCTCGATGATAAAGTCCATTGTCGGACTCATCAATGACTATGAGGGCAAGATCCTTATCAACGGCAAAGCCCCCGGTGTGGAGTCCAAAAAGGTTATTGCATATCTCCCCGAAAAGAACTATCTTCCGTCATGGATGACGCCGAAAAGCGCAATAAAATATATGGCGGATTTCTACGATAATTTTGATATGCAGAAGGCTCTTGAAATGGCGGCAAGGTTTGAGCTTCCGATGAAGCAGAAGATCAAAACCATGTCAAAGGGACAGCAGGAAAAGCTCCAGCTCCTTCTCGTAATGAGCCGAAAAGCCGACCTCTATATTCTTGACGAGCCTCTCGGCGGCGTTGACCTTGTTTCAAGAGAGTTTATTCTTGATACGATTATGAAAAACCATGCCGAGAACTCAACGATTTTGCTTTCAACTCACCTTATCTATGACATTGAAAAGGTGCTTGACCGTGTACTTATGGTCAAGGACGGCAGACTTGTCGTAAACACAGATGTTTCTAAGATTGCGGAGGACGGCAAGACCGTCGAGGATCTGTTCAGGGAGGTGTTCAGCAATGTTGGGTAAGCTTTTAAAGCATGAATTTCTTGCCACGGGCAGGGTCATGGGCGCACTCTACGCCGTTGTCGGAATAATTATGGCATATGTGCTCGGCTCATACTACATTTCAAAGGACACCGCCTCAACGGGACAGATGCTCGGAATTATGGTGCTTTTGCTTATTTCTTCGTGTAGCTTCTTTCTCACGGCTGTTGTAATGATTACCAATTTTCAAAAATCGCTTTACGGCGATCAGGGATATCTGAGCTTTACTCTCCCTGTCAAGGGTTCGTCGCTCCTCATTTCCAAAATCCTTGTTTCGACTGTATGGTTCATAGCCGCTTTCGTATGCCTTATGGGTACTGCGGCGATCAGCTTCTTTGTTATCAAGGAGGACGTAATCGGTGAGGATACCTTTGCTACCATCGAGTCGCTTTTGCCGATATTCCTTGAGGGCAAGTCGATCTCGACCGTTCTCACGACCGTTGTGCTGATGATGGTGGGTTATTTCCTGCGTTTTGCAGTTATTACGATTGCAATGTATTTTGCGATTTCCCTCGCAAACACACGTCATTTCCAGAAGCATTACCTTCTTTGGACGATAGTGTTTACGGTTGCGATTCTTTTTGCAGTTGCAAATATTTCCGATATTATTTCGGGAAGAATAGTGTTCGGTCTTTCTATTATCGGCAACAAGCTTTCACTTATCACAAGCTATGCCGAAGCCGGAATAGGAGCGAGCTATATTGATCTTGTTTCCATAATAGTATACCTTCTTTTCGGAGTTGGTTTATACTATGCAACGTTCTATGTTATGAACAAGAAGGTCAATATCAGATAAATAAATTTACAAAAGGAGATATCCCATTGAGCGGCTGGACAGACGAAAAAATCATCACGCTTATAAGGTCTAAGCTTAGCGCCGACAGATTTAACCACAGCCTTAATGTTGCCGACAGCGCAAAGGAGCTTGCGCTCAGTTACGGTGCGGATGCTGACAAGGCTTACACGGCGGGACTTCTGCACGACGTGATGAAAAATGCCTCTGAGGAGGAACAGCTTGGGGTATTGAGTGAGGCGGGGATCGAGCTGATGCCCGTCGAGAGGGAAAACAAAAAGCTGTGGCACGCCATAGCAGGTGCGGCTTACGTCAAGTTTGTAATGGGTATTGACGACCGTGATATAATCAGAGCGGTCAGATATCACACCACGGGCAGATCCGGAATGAGCCTGCTCGAAAGAATTGTCTATCTTGCCGATTATATTTCCGCTGACAGGAATTATAACGGCGTAGAGGATATGCGAAGGCTTTGCAAATCGGATTCGGACGAGGCGATTCTTTATGCGCTGACATTCGGAATCCCCGACCTTGTGTCAAAGGGACGGGTGATTCACCCCGACAGCATCGACCTTTACAACGAAGTTATTATTAAAAAGCGGGGAGGAAATGGTATATGACATCACTCGAAAAAGCAAAAAATATTGCTAAGATTCTCGACAAGAAAAAAGCAATAGACATCATTGGAATTGAAACAAAAGAGCTGACGGTAATGTCAGACTATTTCGTCATTGCGAGCGGTACTTCCAACACGCACGTCCGTGCGCTTGCCGATGAGGTTGACGATGAGATGAAGAAGCTCGGCGTTGAAGTTGACCACATCGAGGGCAGGGCAACGGGCTGGATACTGCTCGACTATAACGATGTTCTGGTACACGTTTTCCAGCCGGAAAGCAGACAGTATTACAACATCGAACGCCTCTGGAACGATGCGGCAAGGGTTGACCTTTCCGACGTTCTGACGGAGGACTAAAAAGCAGTTAAACACATCGGAGGATTATTGAAATGGGCTATGATTTTAAATCGGTTGAAAAAAAGTGGCAGGACAGATGGGAGAAATCGGGCGTTTTCCATGCGGTAGATTTTTCGGAGAAGCCGAAATTCTATGCGCTCGTTGAATTTCCCTATCCCAGCGGAGCAGGTATGCACGTCGGACACATCAAGGCTTATTCAGGTCTTGAGGTCGTTTCAAGAAAGAGAAGGATGCAGGGCTACAACGTTCTGTTCCCGATCGGTTTTGACGCATACGGTCTCCCGACCGAAAACTATGCTATCAAGACAGGTATTCATCCCCGTAAGGTAACGGATATGAATATAGAAAAGTTTTCGAGCCAGCTTAAAAGAGTAGGATTTTCCTTTGACTGGACCCGTGTTATCGACACAACTCAGGAGGATTACTACAAGTGGACCCAGTGGATATTCCTCAAAATGTTTGAGCACGGTCTTGCTTTCAGAGACAAGACTCTTGTAAACTACTGCCCGTCGTGCAAGGTTGTTCTCTCCAATGAGGACTCTCAGGGCGGCAAGTGCGATATCTGCCACAGCGATATCGTTCAGAAATCAAAGGACGTCTGGTATCTGCGTATCACGGAATATGCGGACAAGCTTCTTGAGGGACTTGACAGGGTTGATTACCTTCCGAATGTCAAGCTCCAGCAGAAAAACTGGATCGGAAAATCAACGGGTGCTTTCGTCGATTTTGACGTTAAAGGCTCGGATAACGAAAAGCTTAAAATATACACCACCCGTCCCGACACTCTTTTCGGAGTAACCTTTATGGTTATGGCTCCCGAGCACCCGATGATCGACAAATATGCCGACAGAATTGCCAACATGGACGAGATCACGGCTTACAGAAAAGAGTGCGCCAAAAAGACCGAGTTTGAAAGAACTCAGCTTGTCAAGGACAAAACAGGCGTTAAGATAGACGGACTTTCGGGAATTAACCCCGTCAACGGAAAGGAAATTCCGATATACATTTCCGACTATGTTATGATGGGCTACGGTACGGGCGCAATTATGGCCGTTCCTGCTCACGATACCCGTGACTACGACTTTGCAAAGAAATTCGGTATCGACATCATCGAGGTTATCAAGGGAGGCGACATATCCAAGGAGGCCTATACAGGCGAGGGTGAGTGCGTCAATTCGGGATTTCTTGACGGCATAAAGAACAAGAAAGAAGCCATTGACAAGATGGCGGATTACCTCAGCGAAAACGGAATCGGTGAAAAGGGTGTTCAGTACAAGATGAAGGACTGGGCGTTCAACCGTCAGCGTTACTGGGGTGAGCCTATCCCGATTGTTTACTGTCCAAAGTGCGGAATGGTGCCTGTTCCCTATGAGGAGCTTCCGCTCAAGCTGCCTAAGGTTGAAAATTTTGCGCCCGGCTCGGACGGAGAAAGTCCTCTTGCCAAGATTGACTCTTATGTAAACTGCAAGTGTCCCAAGTGCGGCGCAGACGCAAAGCGTGAGACGGATACAATGCCGCAGTGGGCAGGTTCTTCGTGGTACTTCCTGAGATATATTGATCCGCACAACGACAAGGCTTTTGCCGATAAGGATAAGCTCAAGTATTGGGGCGAGGTTGACTGGTACAACGGCGGAATGGAGCACGTTACACGTCATATGATCTATTCCCGTTTCTGGCACAAGTTCCTCTACGATATCGGCGAGGTTCCCTATGACGAGCCTTACGCAAAGCGCACAGCTCAGGGACTTATTCTTGGACCTGACGGCGACAAGATGAGCAAATCAAAGGGCAACGTTGTTGATCCAAACGATGTTGTTGACGAGTACGGCGCAGATGTTCTGCGTACATACGTTTTGTTCATGGGCGACTATGAAAAGGCGGCTCCGTGGTCGAAATCCTCGGTCAAGGGCTGTAAGAGATTTATTGACAGAACGTGGGCGCTTCAGGATATCCTGACCGACGGCGATGATTATTCCAAGGAGCTTGAATCGGCTTTCCACAAGACGATCAAAAAGGTTTCCGAGGATATTGAGAATATGAAATTCAACACGGCGATTGCCGCATTGATGACTTTGCTCAATCAGATCTATGACAAGGGTGCGATCAACAAGGCGGAGCTGAAAACCTTCGTAACTCTCCTCAATCCCTTTGCTCCTCACGTTACCGAGGAAATCTGGGAGGCTCAGGGCTTCGGCGGAATGTTGGCTGACGGACATTGGGTTGACTTTGATGAGTCGAAGTGCGTTGACGATGAGATCGAGATCGTTGCACAGATCAACGGAAAGGTGCGTGCAAAGCTCATGATTCCTGCTGAAATCGAAACGACGGAGGCTGTCGAGCTTGCAAAGAAGGACCCTGCGATTGCGGCGGCGATCGAGGGCAAAACCGTTGTCAAGGAGCTTTATGTCAAGGGCAGACTTGTAAATATCGTTGTGAAATAATGAAATAAAAAAACTGCAAGCATTCTTTTTTGAATTGCTTGCAGTTGCTTTTTGTTTTCTGTTATATTTTAAACAGCTCGTTTACGGAGGCTTTAGCCGCCTTGATGTATTCGGGCATTTTTTCTTTCAGCAAACTTCGGTATATCTCCGCCTTTTTCTCAAAGGAAACATAGGCTTCAATCAGCTTTTTTGCGTCGGTTATCTCGGACACGGGAACAACAAGTCCGTTATAATCCGAAAAAATATCCTTGGCAATTCCCTTTGACTTGACGCTGTAACCGATAACAAGCGTCGGCACGCAGGTGCTGTAAGCCGCAATAGTTGCGTGAGTTCTTGCGCCGATGAACATTTCACATCGGGAAATTATGCTCTTGTACTGCGCCGCTGTCAGAGTGTCGGGAACAACGGACACCCTCTCCGAGCCGAGCTTTTCGGCAATCCTGCCGAGGATAAGCTGATCACCGTCCTCTTTCTTCGTAACGTGAGGAATGAGCAGTATGTTTTTATCGCTGTTTTCGAGGACGTATCCGAGGAAGCCGACCGCAATACTCTCAATGCTTTCTCCCTCACCGGCATATTCTCCTATAAGTGAGCTGATGTTGAAACCGAGAGTATTCGGCTTAACCTCAAATTTGCCGCCGAAATCGGTATCAATATCAAGAGTAAATGCAGGATCGGGATAAAGCACGGTGTTTTTATCAATTCCGCAGCCTATCAGCGTTTCATAAGTCATGCTCTCTCTTGTCACAATCAGATCAAAGGTTTTCAGATCCTTTATCTTGTCCTCGCTGAGATCCTCCTTACCGACGGAACAGCCCCAGAGTACGGTTTTTTTACCGAGCTTTTTCAGCTCCCTGTTAAAAGCCGCCGCCATATGGCCGTCGCCGTAGCAGTAATTGTCGCCGCCGACTGAAACGTAAACGTCATTTTCTTTAAGCGAGGGATTTTTGCAGGAAAGCGAATAGAAATATTCATCTGCCGATTTCTGAGTTTTTCTGCTCAGCGAAGAAATTTTCAGCTTTTGCATAAAATTCAACGATGAAACCGGACGGGTATAATTAAACTCCTCTGTTTCGTCAATGTTCGGCAGATCGCCGGCTTTATCGCTCTGCGCATTGAGAGTGTAGAGCTTTATGACCGACTCCGGTCTGCCGTTTTTTATCATCGCAGAAAGTGTTCTGACGATTGCTTCACAGCCGTGATTTTCACAGCCGCCGTGCGAATAAAAAGCATAACGCATCAGGCTTACTCCTCAATCAGTTTTAAATCAACATCGTCAAAGTGTACCCAGCCCCAGGATCTTGACCACGTTCTCGAAGTTCCGTCTGCATTGAGAACCTCAAAAACAAAAGCCGGGTAAATATAATCAAGATTTTCGCTGTTTGAACTTGAATTACCTCCGGAAAGGATAAGCGTAAGCTTATAAAGACCGGGCGCAAGATTGTGGTTTCTGATAGTTGCCTCAACCTCGTATTCCCCGACATCGTTAATGTTTGCAAATGTTTTGGTGAAGGCGGTTTCAATCGGAGTTTCGTCCGCCTGCCATATCAGCATACGGAAGCTCAGATCGCCTATATCGGGAACCTTGGTTTTCAGCTTCAGCTTGAAATCTATCGGCTCGTCCGCCTCGTATATACAGGATTCATTGTGAAGAATATCGAGCGAGAGAATCTCGGCTTTGTCGAGATTGTAGCCCGGCAGTCTGGCAAGATCCTTGTATTCGTAGTGGTTGCGCTTCTCCATATAGGCTTCGCTGTTGTAAAGCCTTATTCCGCCCTCAACTTCGCCGTCATAGATTACCTTGCCCTCCTTGAGCACGATAACACGGTCGCAGAGCTGGCGTATAGTATTCATTTGATGGCTGACGAAAAGTATTGTTTTTCCGCTGTCGGCAATGCTTCTCATCTTCTGAATACATTTTTTCTGAAAACGGGTGTCGCCGACGGCAAGAACCTCGTCAACAAGCAGTATATCCGGCTCAAGATGAGAGGCAACCGCAAAGGCAAGGCGGACAAACATTCCGCTTGAATATCTCTTGACGGGAGTATCAATGAACTTTCCGACCTCGGAAAATTCCAGAATATCGTCAAATTTTGCGTCGATCTCTGCCCTCGTCATACCGAGGATAGCTCCGTTGAGGTAGATGTTCTCCCGTCCGGTAAGCTCTCTGTTGAAGCCTGTTCCGACCTCAAGCATTGAAGAAATTTTTCCGTAAAACTCAATTTTTCCGTCCGTTGGCTCGGTAATTCTGGAAATAACCTTGAGAAGCGTGGATTTTCCTGCTCCGTTCTTTCCGATTATGCCGACCTTTTCGCCCTGCTTTACCTCGAAATTCACTCCGTTAAGCGCCCAGAAATCCTCTTTTTGGTTTGCCTGTTTAGGATGAGTAAGGTTATAGAGGGCAAGCTTTGCACGTTCCTTTTTATCGTCGGGTTTCTTTGTAACGTGCTTTATAACATATTTTTTCTTGATATTTTCGATTTTTAAAGATGTTTGATTTTCGCTCATATTCTTCACCCCGTCAGACGATGTCAACAAAGTTTCTTTCAGTCTTTCTGAAAAGAATAATGCCGAATACAGCGAAGAAAATAAGCCATGCAACGGCAACGATGAAAGAAAGCGGATCAAATTTCATATCACCGAGAATACACCACTTGAATGCCGATATCATTCCCGTTGCAGGGTTGAGGGAATAGATAAGCCTGTATTTATCGGGAATAGATGAGATTGAATACGATACAGGGCAGATATACTGCATTACCGAAAGGGCAAACGGAACGATCTGCGCCATATCACGCCACTTAACATTGAATGACGAAAGGAAAAGTCCGAGGAAGAGTCCGAGTGCGGCGTTCAGGAAAAGCAAGAACGGGAACAGAAGCATTCGGGGTGTGGGATAATATCCGACAACAAGCATCATCACGAGAAGCACTACCATCGAAACCAGAGCGTCAAATGCGCTTGCCATACACGCTCCGACAGGGGATAAGATTCTCGGATAATAGACCTTTTTCATCAGGTCGGCGTTTGTAATAAAGGTGGAGGAGGTTTGTGCAACGTTCTTCTGGAAAATGTTCCAAGGAATACTGCCTGCATATACCATCAGGAAATAGGGAGCGGAACCGTCCGAGGAAAGACCGGCAAGTGTTCCGAAAATAAATGTGGAAACGATCATATTGATAATCGGTGCAATGATCGCCCATCCGAGACCGATTCTCGTCTGCTTGTATCTTACGGTAATATCCCTCTTTGCAAGATTGTATGCAAGCTCACGGTAGTTCCAGATGTCCTTCCAGTATTGAAGATTACGTCCGTTGGGTTCAATTACAGTCTTCCTCAATTTTAAAAACCCTCTCATAGCAAATTTCTGCACAATAAAATTATATCATATTATACAAGCAATAGTCAATACTTACAAAAGCACGAAAACTCCCATTTGCGCCGATTGTTCTCTTGACACTGCGGCATTTTTCTGCGATAATGTAACATGTATATTTGTATATTCACTCAAAGGAGATTTTATAATGACAGACAATGAAAAACTTGCCGAGCTTTTGTTCCCGAACATAACAAAAACTCCCGAGGATTACGAAAAAATATATCCCGAAAGAGGTCTTTCCGAGGGCGCAAGGGTTTCGAGATTTGCTCCCAGCCCGACAGGCTTTCTCCACCTCGGCGGACTTTTTGCCGCAATGATCTCCAAGCTGACCACCCGTGCAACCGATGACGGAGTTTTCTTCCTCCGGATTGAGGATACCGACAAAAAACGTGAGATCGACGACGGTGTTTCTGCGATAATAAAAGGTCTTTCCGATTTCGGCATAACGCCCGACGAGGGAATTATTGGCTTTGAAAAAGAGAGCGGAAGCTACGGACCGTATCAGCAGAGCAAGCGCAAGGACGTTTACCAGTCGATCGCAAAGTCGCTCGTTATTCAGGGTATGGCATATCCCTGCTTCTGTACCGAGGAGGAGCTGAACGGCATAAGAGCCGAACAGGAAAAAGCAGGCACCGATATCCAGGGTTATTTCGGAGAATGGGCAAGGTGCCGCAAGCTCACCTTTGAACAGCAGAAAGAGAAAATTGAGGCAGGCTGTCCCTACACTCTGCGTTTGCGTTCTCCCGGACAGGCGGATCACAGAATCAAGTTTGACGATCTCATCAAGGGCAAGATCGAGATGCCTGAAAACATACAGGATGTCGTTCTTCTCAAGACCGACGGAATACCAACCTACCACTTCGCCCATGCGGTTGACGATCATTTTATGAGGACGACTCATGTTGTCAGAGGCGACGAATGGATTTCCTCGGTTCCGCTTCACATTCAGCTTTTCAAAGCTTGCGGCTTTAAGGTTCCTAAGTATGCTCATATATCCCCGATTATGAAAGAGGACAACGGCGGAAAGAGAAAGCTTTCCAAGCGTAAGGATCCCGAAGCTTCGGTTTCGTTCTATTCCGAAAGCGGATATCCGAAAGAGAGCGTTATTGAATATCTTCTTACAATAGCCAATTCCAATTTTGAGGACTGGCGCAAGGCGAACAAGACCGCCCCTCAAAGCGAATTTCCGTTTAACCTCAAAAAGATGAGTGCAAGCGGCGCTTTGTTCGACCTCAACAAGCTCAACGATGTCAGCAAAAACGTTATTTCCCTTATGACAGCCGACGAGGTATATGACAAGGCTTCGGCATGGGCAAAGGAAAACGACTCGGAGCTTTATGAGCTTCTAAGCCGTGACGCAGATTTTGCAAAGGGCATTTTCTCCATCGATAGGGGAACGGCGAAGCCCCGTAAGGACATCGCAAAGTGGGACGAGATAAAGGACTATATTTCCTATTTCTACGACGAGCTTTACACCCCGGACTGCACGCTTCCCGAAAACATCGGCAAAGACGATGCGGCGGCAATACTTGAAAAATACATTGAAGTATTTGACGCTTCGGACGATAAGGACACATGGTTTGCTAAGATCAAGGATATCTGCGAGCCGCTCGGCTTCACCCCGAATGTCAAGGAATACAAGAAAAACCCCGACCTGTTCAAAGGTCATGTCGGCGACGTTTCAACGGTTATCAGAATTGCGATAACCTCACGCCGCAACACGCCCGACCTTCATTCGATCATCGCTCTGCTCGGCGGTGAAAAGGTCAAGGCAAGACTTGAGAATACCGTCAGGGCATACAAATAATCGGAGGGCATTATGGAAGAAAAGAAAGCTTCAAATTTTATACATGATTTTATCGACGAGGATCTCGCCGCCGGCGTTAAAAGCCGCGTTCAGACGAGATTTCCGCCCGAGCCTAACGGCTATCTCCATATCGGTCACGCCAAGGCTCTGTGCATAGATTTCAGCACGGCGGAGAAGTACAACGGTATTTGCAATCTTCGTTTTGACGACACCAATCCGTCCCGTGAGGACGTCGAATATATCGACGCAATCAAGGAGGATATCAAGTGGCTCGGTTTCCGGTGGGAAAACGTGTTTTTCGCTTCGGACTATTTTGATTTCGTCTATGAGTGTGCGATCAAGCTCATCAAGGACGGCAAGGCTTATGTTGACGATCTCAGCGCAGACGAGATCAGGGAGTACAGAGGAACTCTCACCGAGCCGGGCAAGGAAAGCCCATACAGAAACAGGAGTGTTGAGGAAAATCTTGACCTCTTTAAGCGTATGACCGACGGTGAATTCGGCAACGGCGAAAAGGTGCTCAGGGCGAAAATTGATATGACCTCGCCCAACCTCAATATGCGTGATCCCGTTATTTACAGAATTTCTCACGTTTCCCATCATCAGACGGGCGACAAGTGGTGCGTTTATCCGATGTACGATTTTGCACATCCTCTTTCCGACGCAAAGGAGGGCGTAACCTTTTCCCTCTGCTCGCTTGAATTTGAAAATCACAGACCGCTTTACAACTGGGTTGTTGAGCAGATCGGCTTCAACGAGCCGCCGAGACAGATTGAATTTGCACGTCTTAACATCAACTACTGCGTCACCAGCAAGAGAAAGCTCCTTGAAATGGTCAACAAGGGCATTGTTTCCGGCTGGGACGATCCGAGAATGATTACCCTCTGCGGAATGAGACGACGCGGTTACAGCGCCGCCGCAGTCAGGGATTTTATCGACAGAGTCGGCGTGTCCAAGGCGGACAGCACGGTAGACTACGGCTTGCTTGAAGCCTGCGTCAGGGAAGATCTCAATGCCAAGGCACCCAGAGCTATGGCGGTTCTGCGACCTCTCAAGGTCATTATCGACAACTATCCCGAGGGACAGAGCGAGGAGTTTGACGTAGAGCTTCATCCCGAGCATCCCGAATTTGGCACAAGAAAGGTCACCTTCTCCCGTGAGCTTTACGTTGAGCAGGACGATTTTATGGCAGAGCCGGTCAAGAAATATTTCAGACTTTTCCCCGGCAACGAGGTTCGCTTCAAGAGCGCATACTTCGTCAGATGCAACAGCTATGATACGGACGCTGACGGCAACGTCACCTGCCTGCACTGCACGTATGATCCAGAGAGCAGGGGAGGCAATTCTCCCGACGGCAGAAAGGTCAAGGGTACGATTCACTGGGTAAACGCCAACGACTGCAAGGAATGTGAGGTTCGCCTTTACGACAGACTTTTCAATGCCGAGGAGCCGGGAAAGAACGGCGACTATATCGATGATCTCAATCCCAATTCGCTCGAAGTCATCAATAACTGTCTGATTGAGGGCGGCTTTGAAAACGCAAAGTCGGGCGACACCTTCCAGTTTATGAGAAACGGTTATTTTTGCGTGGATAAGGACAGCACGGAGGACAAGCTTGTATTCAACCGCACGGTTGCCCTTAATTCCTCGTGGGGAAAATAAAAGGAGCTGAGGATCAATGAAAATATTCAATAAGATCGTAGTTTTTCTTTTGTCGCTTTCAATTTTTCCGATATTTTATTTTCTTAATCTTGTTCGTGCGGTGGTTTCAATTTCTGAAAGCTCATCGCTCTACACGATACTTTCAAAGCTCGCCGAGGATACGGCAAACAGCGCGATCGAACTTACCTTTTCGATTAAAGAAATCGTGACGGGCATCAGCAACGGCAGCTTCTCGTTCGGCGGAATGAGCTTTGATATTTCCAAGATTCCTGCCGAGCTTCTGACGGGGAAAGGCTGGGTTATTGCCGCCGGCGTTTTACTCGCCGTTGCCGCAGTAATTGCGATTGTTATTATGGGATGCGCTCTTTTTACGAACGCAAACAAGACTATTTCTGCGCTCGGTGCGGGCGGATTCGTATGCTGTTTCGCCGCATTGAGATGCTTTGCAAGGTTTACCGCTCCTTTTCTGAGCGGAAGCGTTGACATCGGTGGAATTTTGGCAAAGGCATTTATCGGAGAAAGCAACAACCTGCTCGGTTCAATCGGTGAATCAATTCTTGAGGGAGCGATTTCCGTTGACGCCTTTTCTCTCGGCAATGCCGTCACTCTCAGCTTGATAGTGTTCCTCGGAATTGCCCTTTGGGAGCTTGCGTATTTTATCACGATACCCGAAAAAAAGACGAAGAAAGTTAAAAATAAATAAACAGGCTTAATGACTGGTTTTCGATGAAAATTCACATGGAAATCAGTCATTGATTTTTTTCTGAATTTTTCAAGTTTTTCTTCAAAACATATTGACAAACAGGCTTTGTCGGTGTATAATATCAAACGTTCTGTAGCGGAATAGTGTAACGGTAGCACGACAGACTCTGACTCTGTTTGTTGGGGTTCGAATCCCTATTCCGCTGCCATAGCCGGACACCAGTTTTGATACAATGCGTATTGAACGGGTGTCCGGTTTCTTTTTGCAAAAGTCCCTCCTTCAAGGACTATCCGATACCTTTTAACGAAAGCAGGCTCTGCGGTAACCGAAAAACGGTCGCCATAGAGCCTTTTTGTGTGATTATTCGTATTTGAATTCAACAACCGCTGATTTGCCGCCCAAACAAATTCCGATCAGCAATAGTAAGCAGAGTAGAATCCGTTTCATTTCAAGTATTCCTCAAAGAAACTTCTCAGTTTTTCAAAGGGGATTGCCGCCGGGTTGTCATAGAGGTCAACATGGTTTGCCCCCGGAATGATCATCAACTCCTTGTTATCTCCGGTCAGCTTTTCGTAAGCGCCCTCACTGAAATAGCGGGAATGCGCCTTTTCCCCATGCACCAGCAGAACGGCAGAGCGAATCTCACCGGCATACTGCAAAATCGGCATATTCATAAAGGACAGCGAGGAAGTCACATTCCAGCCTCCATTGGAATTGAGAGAGCGGGGATGGTAGCCACGCCGGGTTTTATAATAACCGTAGTAGTCCTTCACAAACTGCGGGGCATCCTCCGGCAACGGATCGACTACACCGCCCGCCAGGGCATAGGTGCCGTTTTTGTAGTCGGCGGTGCGCTGGGCATTCATGGCCTGTTTCTTTGCGTAACGGGCATCGGCGGTATTTTCGCTGTCAAAATATCCATTGGCGTTCACACG
>JAEDFL010000077.1 GCA_016292785.1 Clostridiaceae bacterium
AAAAGTTAAAACTGCAAGCTCACCCTTTGCGGATTTGCTTGCAGTTATTTTTATTCTTCATTATTATTGAGGAACAGCTTGTTGTTGTCAGAATATATTTCAAAGGCATTGGGAACGATCTCAATATCGCAGTTTCTCTGTATGCCGCCGAATTCTCCGTCGAGAGTCCACGGTACATCGTGCTCGCAGGTTATTTTGACCTTCTTTGTCTTGACAATCATCATCTGAACGCCGTCGTAGTCCTGCTTAATTGCTTTTTTCAGCATCTTAATTGCGTCGGCATTCCGCTTGAGACCTTTGACCATAAACAGCTCAAGATAACCGTCGTTGAGCTTAACATCCTTGAGCTTGAAAAGACCGCCGACCGATGTGGTGTTTGAAATCGATCCGAAATAAAAATCGTCCTCGACCACTCCGTCATCATATTCAATCTTCATATGGACGGGTTTGAAATTCAGAAGCATCGGTATAAGACGGATTACAAAGCCGTTTATCATATATGCCGCACGTCCGAGCATATTTTTCATCTTCTGCGGAGTATTATACGAAAGGTCGGTCGCCACTCCGAATGAAGCGATGTAGGTAAAATATCTGTCGTTAAACTTGCCGATGTCGTAGAAATTCTTTTTTCCGCTTTTGATAAGATCGGCGGAAGCTCCCAATTCTTTAGGGATTCCGAGAGTTGAGGCAAGGTCGTTTGTTGAGCCGGACGGCAGATAACCGACAGGTATCTTCCTGTCAAGCGTCATAAGACCGTTGATTACTTCATTTAACGTGCCGTCTCCGCCACAGCAGAGGATCAGGTCATAGTCCGCTCCGACTTCTTTAACGATCGTTGTAGCGTCACCCTGACAGCGGGTAGTCCTTAAATCCGTTATCCACTCGGGCGGCGAAAACTTCTTGACAATCTCAAGCGGAGCAAGACGTTTGTTGTTGCGTCCGGCGCACGGATTGACTATCAAAAGAGCCTTCTTGCTCTCCAAAGGGCAACACTTCCTTTCTGTTCCTGACTGAAAACGATTGCTCAGAACACAATAATTATACCAATCCGTCACCTTTTCGTCAATGCTTTTTTGCACTCTGAACAGAAATTATTAAAAATTTAAAGTTTATTCGTATAATAGAAATATTATATGTAATATTATGTGAAATTGACTTAAAAATAATTGACTTTTTTGTCGTAATTTGGTAATATATATACATATTTTTGCAAAGGAGATGTCAGTTTATGAATTTAGGAAAAATCATAGACAAGAAGCTTGATTGGGCAAAATATATGGTTGACGAAATCACCTATATTTGCAAAAACATCGATAAGAGAGCACCCGGCTCCGAGGGAGAAAAGAAATCCTGCGAATACATGGCAAAGGTTCTCAAGGATGACTGCGGATGCGAAAGAGCCGATGTTGAAGCCTTTAAGGAAAATCCCGGCTCGTTCTACGGCTGGCTCTACTTCACTCTCAGCTTTGTTCTTGCGGCCATCGTTTTTTATTTCATCGCTCCCATCGTTTCGGTAATCCTCATCGTCGCAGGACTTTTGCTTGCGGTTCTTCAGTTCGGTCTATATTTCAAGACTATCGACAAGGTCTTTCCCGAAAAAACAGGTCACAACGTAACTGCTATCAAAAAGTGTACCGGTGAAACAAAGAGAAGAATTATCTTCAACGGACATCCCGACGCCGCTTGGGAATGGCCTGTCAACTATGCTTTGGGCGGAGTTGGCTTTGAGGGACACGCAATCATCGGTTTCCTCGGCGCATTCTACTACCTCATTCTTGCCGTCATTCAGATGGTACAGAACGGAATGGGCGGTGCTGACATCTCAACACCCCTCGGCAAGGCCGGACTTTGGGGACTTATCTTTGTACCTTTCCTCATCGGTCTGTATTTCATGGTAAACTACAAAATTGTTGTTGACGGCGCAAACGACAACCTCAGCGGATGCTATATGGGTATTGCCCTCCTCAAGGCTCTCAAAGACGAGGGCATCGAATTTGAAAACACCGAAATCGGTGTTGTTCTCACAGGCTCCGAGGAGGCAGGTCTACGAGGCGCAAAGGCATGGTGCGAGGCTCACAAGGACGAATTTAACGATGTGCCGACCTTCATTTACTCCTTTGACACTATCCACGATCCGAAATTCCTCATGGTCAACTACCGTGACCTCAACGCAACGGTGAAGGCTGACAAGGACGTCGCCGACCTCTTTATGGAAAGCGCAAACGAGCTTAACGTTCAGTGCAAAAAGGGCATGGTTCCCCCTCTCGGCGGATCGACAGACACATCTGCCTTTGCTCAGGCAGGTATGCGTGCCGCAGGTATAACGGGACTTAACCACAAGCTGGAATCCTATTATCACACAAGACGTGATACATACGACAATATGGACGTTAAAGGTCTTGCAGACTGCTTCGCCGCAACCGTAAAGGTTCTCGAAAAGTTTGACGAGGGCGCAAAGCAGTAAAAAATCTACACATTTAAAACCTCCGTTTCTCTAAAAAAGAAGCGGAGGTTTTTTGATGTCATAACCAAAACATATGATATGCGATTTATTTATTTTTCCACAGACAGTATCCTTCCTGAACAGCGGCAATGGTGGCAACGACACATACAATCGGTGCGGTATATTCAATTCTGAACGCCGTCAAGGTGAGTAGCAACAGAAACAAAAGTATTCCCGTAACCCTGTTCAATGCGGTGTGTTCTGAAACAAACGTTTTTTTAAATATTAAACCGTATAAAAAATAAGGTCTGCAACGGTATCAAGCTTCGCTCCGAATTCGCTCGCCGTGTTGGTCTTTCTCGCTATTTTGCCGTCAATCATATCACTAAATCCGGCAAGCAGATAAAAAACGAAGAACAAAGGAGAAAACACAGCAAAGAACAGCATAACAATGCTGAATACAATCCGAGAGCCTGTAATAATATTTGCAGTATTTTTTCTCATAGGTTTTTTTAATTATTTAAGTCTTATTCGCCAA
>JAEDFL010000078.1 GCA_016292785.1 Clostridiaceae bacterium
AAAGCCATTGTCTCCTCCTTGCTTGAAAAATCGCAAGCAACTATAACGTCCTTACCCATTCTGTGCTCCTCCTATTATTTCATTCAAATTATTTATTCCGTATTTCTGCATCGCTTCGGGCAGACTGTCGATTATATCCTTACAGGCAAACGGATCAACAAGGTTTGCCGCTCCGACTTCGACAGCGGTCGCACCTGCAAGCATCATTTCTATAACATCGTCCGCCGTTGAAACTCCGCCCATTCCGATAATAGGAACGCTTACGGCGCTCGCAACCTGATAAACCATCCTCAATGCAACGGGGAAAATAGCAGGTCCCGAAAAGCCGCCCATCACATTGGCGATAACAGGCTTTTTCCTCCGTAGGTCGATCCTCATACCGAGCAAGGTATTGATAAGGCTTATTCCGTCCGCTCCCGCATCCTCACAAGCCTTTGCGATTTCAACAATGTTTGTGACGTTCGGTGAAAGCTTCAGAATAACAGGCTTCGTCGTAACCGCTTTTACCGCTCTTGTGACCTCAGCCGCCGCTTTCGGATCGGTGCCGAAGCTCATTCCGCCGCCGTGAACGTTGGGGCAGGAAACGTTGACCTCAAGCCAGCCTACCTGAGCTTCCTTATCAAGTCTTTCACAGGTATAGGCATAATCCTCAACCGAAAAGCCGCTGACATTCGCCATAACAGGCTTATGAAAGCATTTTGCAAGCTTTGGCAGTTCTTCGTCAATAACCCTGTCAACACCCGGATTTTGAAGTCCGACGGCATTTATCATACCTGCCGTACATTCTGCAATTCTCGGAGTAGGGTTTCCGAAACGGGGATCCTTCGTTGTTCCCTTGAAAGAAAATGTTCCGAGAATGTTTATGTCATATAGCTCGGCAAACTCGTAGCCGAAGCCGAATGTGCCGGAAGCCGGGATTATCGGATTGTCAATTTCAATTCCGCAAAGATCAACCTTTGTTACCATACTATTTCCTCCCTCTCAAGCACGGGACCGTCCTTGCATATGCGCTTGTTGCCGTACTTAGTCTTGCAGGAACAGCCCATACATGCGCCGAAGCCGCAGCCCATTCTTTCCTCGAAACTGTACTGACCGCTTGTTTTGGCTATACCCTCAATCGCCCTGAACATCGGCATAGGTCCGCAGGTGTAGAAATATGAGTAGTCAATATCTTTTAATACATCGGTTACAAAGCCCTTTGTGCCGACACTTCCGTCAACGGTCGCAACATAAACCTTTGCGCCGATTGCTTCAAATTCTTCAACTCCGAAAATTTCTTTTTCGCTGTTAAATCCGAGTATCACGCTGACATTTTTGCCCTCAGATATCAGCTTCTTACAGAGCATATACATCGGAGGAACGCCGACTCCGCCGCCTATCAGCACGGGACAGTCGCCGCTTTTTGAAGTATCGTAGCCGTTTCCGAGACCGCAGAGAATGTCAAGCTCATCCCCTGGGCAAAGCTCCGACATCTTTTCCGTTCCGTTGCCGACGACCTTGTATATTATCGTAAGCTTTCCGTCCTCGCAGTCGCAGACCGAGATCGGACGGCGGAGAAAGAACCCGTCAAGCTTTATATTAACAAACTGACCGGGAGCGGTGATTGCCGAGGTATCGCCCTCAAGCATCATATAATAAGTCCTTTCGGCAATCAGTTTATTTTCGGTAATTTTCATTAAACCCTGTGTCATAAAAAATCCTTTCCGTGCGAATCAAACGCATATAATCATTGTTCTTCCTCATCGTCCCATACTACTTTTCCGTCGCATACCGTGGTCTTGCATTTTCCGAAAACCGTCATGCCCTCAAACGGCGTGCTTCGTCCCATCGAGACAAATTCGTTCGGATCAACCGTTGTTTTCTCATTCAGGTCGTAAACATTGAAGTTTGCAGACTCCTTGATTTCAAAGCCTGTCTTTATTCCGAATCTCTCGGCAGGGTTTACGCTCATCAGCGTAACGAGCTTATGCAGGCTGATAATTCCGCCCTTAACAAGCTTGGTATATAGAACAGGAAAAGCGGTCTCAAGTCCGACAATTCCCATTGCGCTGTCTTTCAGTCCTTTGGACTTTTCCTCGGCGGAGTGCGGTGCGTGGTCGGTCGCTATCATATCTATCGTTCCGTCGCAGATTCCCTCAATCAGAGCGTCCCTGTCCTCACGGCTTCTCAGCGGCGGATTCATTTTAAATCTGCCGTCCTCCCGAAGATTTTCATCGGTCAGAACAAGATAGTGCGGTGCGGTCTCGCAGGTCACGTCCACTCCCCTGCGCTTCGCCTTGCGGATAAGATCGACGCTCTCCTTGGTTGAAATGTGGCAGACATGATATTTACATCCTGTCTCCTCGGCAAGCCTGAGATCTCTTTCAATCTGCTTCCACTCGCTCTCGGAGCTTATTCCTCTGTGTCCGTGCGCCTTGGCGTAAGCGCCCTTGTGAATATATCCGCCGCAAAGAAGACTGTTGTCCTCGCAATGGGCAACAATAATCTTGTCCAGTTCCTTTGCTTTGAGCATAGCCGCTCTCATTTTTTCCTCGTCTTGTATGCCGCTTCCATCGTCGGAAAAAGCAACAACCTTATCAGCCAAAGCTTCCATATCGGAAAGCTCCGCTCCCCGTCTTCCGACCGTTATCGAACCGTAGGGCAAAACATTTATTGCAGCGTCACTTTCAATTATATCAAGCTGTTCTTTAAGATGTTGCTCGCTGTCCGGCACGGGGTTCAGGTTAGGCATTGAACAGACTGTCGTATATCCGCTTTTTGCTGCGGACAAAGATCCGGTTTTTATTGTTTCCTTATATGAAAAGCCCGGCTCACGCAGATGAACATGAACATCAACGAAACCGGGGAAAATATGCTTATTGGTGAGATCATAAGACTTGGTGTATTCGGCGCAAAGCTTACAGCAAACACAAAGAACACGACCGTCGG
>JAEDFL010000046.1 GCA_016292785.1 Clostridiaceae bacterium
TTTATCTTTTTTACTCCCTTTCTTCAACACCCCCGGGTGTTGCTTTTGCCCGCTTCCTTTTCTTGTCTTTTTAGTTCTGTTTCCCTCTTGTATATTTTGAGGTGGGGGTGGGGTTGGGCACTATATATGGAGATAGAGGTAATTTACTTTATTTTTTCCGTATATTCTCAATCTGTATGTGATTTAAACTAAGAACCTATATTTTATCTTTATTTACACTTATTTATATGTTCAGAAAAAAGTTTTGAATTTATATTTTCTGTTTGCACTTCATTTTCTTTTTACGTCAAATCTTAAATCTTGTATTTATCCCCTCCGTCTCGTCGTTCCTCCTCGACACCTCCCCTTGCTTCAAGGGGAGGCTCAGAGTAATGACAAACTCATATTTTAAAATCGAGTTCGTCAAAATAACCAAATTTAATGTGAAACTGCCTTGATGAAGCGTGATATCAAGGCAGTTTTTTATCGTTTATAATATATTGTTTGTGAGATTTAACAAGTAAAAATTTTTACAATGACTTTGTCAGCAAGCTGACCTCCCCTTGCTTCAAGGGGAGGCTGAATTGGTTTCTGCAAACTTTAAAGTATCTGCGTCTAAAGTCTAATGTCTACAATCTAACGTCTAATGCTTGACGTCTGTCTCGGAGACGAAAAAACTTCCGGGATTGCTCCCGGAAGTCCTTTTATTAAGAAATCAGATTAGAAGTCGATAGATGCGAATACACCGTTGCTTCTGTCATAGATTGTCCAAGTCTTCTTGAGGCCAACCTTGCCGATTGCGCTGTGGTTACCAACGGAAACATTGAGGATTCCATAGATATCAGCGTGACCGGAGATGTCGATTTCTCCCTCTGTGTTAGCACCTGCTGCAAACTCCTTGAGATAGTCAACAGGAATTGTAAGTGTTGACTGAACAACCGGGTTGCCGTTAGCGTCAACATACTTAGCGTGTGCCTCAACATAAGCACCTACACCGCCCTCAACGCCTACGTCTACAAGAGCGTAGCCATAGAGACCAAGTGCAACATCAAGACCAAGACGAAGCTCGAACTGACCATAGATGCTAGTCTGACGATCAACAACTGTTGACTCGTTGATTGTGCTTACCTTATTGTTGATGATTTCAACACCGTGCATTTCCTCAGAAACAACAACGATTTCCATTCTGCCGTTTACATCGATGTTAAGAAGAACATCAAATGTGATTGACAGCGGAGTTGAACCGAGAGGAAGTGTGAATGTGAAGAGCTTAATGGATGTAGAATCAAGCTTGCTGAGAGCATACTTGTTAACAGCCTTAGCCCAGAAGCTGTCGCCTGAGAGCTTCTCGCCTACAGTAGTAACTTCCTCACCGAAGGTCTTAGCATAAGAACCTGAAATTGTTGTTGTATCCTTGAGGTCATAGTTGAACTTAAGGTATACTTCGTTGAAGTTAAGCTTTGCAACGTTCATATCAGCCTTAGCGTCAACCGTGAGGTTGGTAAGCTCATATGCCTTTGAAAGTGTAACTCCGTCGCAAACGCTCTTAGAAACGCTGAAGTTAAGACCTGTGTCTGTGATCTTAGCCTTGATTTTGAAGCCCTTTACAGAGAAGCTAACGTTAGCAAGCTTCTTGAGAGTCTTCATGATGTCGTCCTTAGAGATAGCGTTTGTATCAAGATAACCGTCAGAAAGAACTTCACCGTTACCGTCGGTGATCATAGCTGTTGCGAAATCAACATCTGATGTTCCCTCATAGTCGATCTTCTCGATAACGTCCTCGATAGCAACCTCAGAGTTTGTAACGACCTTAGTGTCGCCAACAACCTCAACAGACTCTGCCTTGTAAGCAGCACCTGTCATGATCTCGTCGGACTGCTCAACAACATAAACGTCGCCTGCAGCGATATCTGTGCTTGCGGGAACAACGATGCTGTCGCCATCAACTGTGTAATCAGAAACTGTCTTAACACCGTCAACGAGAACGAGGTCTTCTGCCTCTTCTGTGAATGTGCCACGAAGAGAAACTGCCTTCTCGATAGCAGCTGTAACTTCGTCAGCTGACATTGCGCCGAGACCCAGCTTGTTGTTAGCGTCAAGAGTGATGATGCCGTTCTCAACAGCTGCGGAAACCTTCGCAACGTTCTTGATGGATGTAGCGTTCTCGATAACTGTGTTTACTTCGCCAACAGGTACGCCGGCAGCGTTAACAAGAACTGTAGCTACGAATTCCGGAGTAACGGAAGCTGTAACGTCGATTGTCTCATAGTCAACGAGAACGTCATTATTAGCCGCTGCAGAAACAGCCAGATAATACTCGTTGTTCGGCTCAACACCAAGGATATCATCAACGGTGAGACCCGGGAGATAACCAAACGCTTCATCAACCTGCTCCAAGAACGCGCCTGTCTCAACCGTCTCTGTGCCCGGCCATACGAAGCCCGGGAAGATGCTGGTCATAACAAGCATGATGATGGACACGATGATTGAAATGATTTTGGTCATATCAATTCCTCCTTAAAATTTTCTCGAGGTTTGAGTATTAAACCTATCAGCGGCCGTAAAATGGTATAACGTTAGTACCACTTTATAGTTGAGTTACCCGAAAGTAACAACCCCCGGTAATACTCCCCTCAATGTGAATTATAATATTTTCATCGTCATTTTGCAAGTATTTTTTTGAAAAATAAGGAAATTTTTATTAAAAATTGTAGGAGTCACTAAATGTTGTGTTAGTAAATTTCTAATATACAACTTAAATGCCTGTTTTCACTAAACACTTCCTTTGGAAATGTTGCGATTATGACATATTCTTTGTGAAACTTACCCCTATTACATTATATATATGATTTAAACACGCCGTAACAAAATATTTCTTGACACAAAAAAGGATTTGTGATATCTTATGAGTAATCTGAATACACAAAGGCTGTGACGAAGACAGTAACCGCATTGTGAAGCCTCAGCGAGCCGGGGAGGGTGAAAGCCCGGCGTGATGAACCTTGCGGCGAACATCACTTCTGAGCTGCGGGCCGAACTAAGTAAGCCTTGACGGGCGTCCTCCGTTAACGGGATCACATATGAAGTATGTTGAATAGGTGGTTACGAGTTTCCCTCGTCCTGTTTCGCACAGGGCGGGGTTTTTTCTATCACATCAAAAGGAGTCATTATACAATGTATAAGAAAGTTTCTGCAAACCTGAACTTCGTCGAGCGCGAAAAAGCTGTCGAGGAATTCTGGAAAGAAAACAAGATCTTTGAAAAAACCTGCGAGAAGCAGGGTCCGTCCTATGTTTTCTATGACGGACCTCCGACAGCCAACGGCAAGCCGCATATCGGTCACGTTCTTACCCGTGTTATCAAGGATCTTATTCCACGTTACCGCACAATGAAAGGCTATCAGGTTCCCCGTAAGGCAGGCTGGGACACTCACGGTCTCCCCGTTGAGCTTGAGGTCGAGAAGCTGCTCGGTCTTGACGGCAAGGAACAGATCGAGGAATACGGACTTGAGCCGTTCATCGAGAAATGCAAGGAGAGCGTTTGGAAATACAAGGGAATGTGGGAGGATTTCTCCTTCACCGTCGGTTTCTGGGCGGATATGGAAAATCCATATGTAACATATCACAATTCCTATATCGAGTCGGAGTGGTGGGCTCTTAAACAGATCTATGAAAAGGGTCTTATCTACAAGGGCTTTAAGATCGTTCCCTACTGTCCACGCTGCGGAACTCCGCTTTCCTCTCACGAGGTTGCTCAGGGCTACAAATCGGTTAAGGAACGCTCTGCAATCGCACGGTTTAAGGTCAAGGACGAGGACGCATACATTCTCGCATGGACAACAACTCCGTGGACTCTCCCGTCCAACGTTGCGCTTTGCGTAAACCCGACAGAAGAATATGCAAAGGTCAAGTGCATCGACGGCAAAATATATTATATCGCCGTTGCGCTTATGGATAAGGTGCTTTCACCGCTTTCCGAGGACGGTACTCCGGCTTATGAGATACTCGAAAAATATGTCGGCAAGGAGCTTGAATACAAGGAATACGAGCCTCTGTTTGAGTGCGCCGGTAAGAAGGCGGATCAGCAGAGGAAAAAGGCTCACTTCGTAACCTGTGACAATTACGTCACGATGTCAGACGGTACAGGTATCGTTCACATTGCGCCGGCATTTGGTGAGGACGACTCCCGAATCGGCAGAAACTACGATCTTCCGTTCGTTCAGTTCGTTGACGGCAAGGGTAATATGACAGAGGAAACTCCGTTTGCAGGACTTTTTGTCAAGGATGCGGACGTTCCCGTTCTTCAGAATCTTGAAGAAAGAGGTCTTCTCTTCAGCGCACCCAAGTTTGAACATGACTATCCGTTCTGCTGGCGCTGTGACACTCCGCTCATTTACTATGCCCGCGAATCATGGTTTATCAAAATGACGGCGGTCAGGGACGACCTTATCAGAAACAACAATACCATCAACTGGATCCCCGAAAGCATCGGCAAGGGACGCTTCGGCGACTGGCTCGAAAACGTTCAGGACTGGGGTATCAGCCGTAACCGTTACTGGGGTACGCCGCTCAACATCTGGGAGTGCGAATGCGGTCACAGACACTCAATCGGCAGTATCGAGGAGCTTAAAAATATGTCCGATAACTGCCCCGACGATATCGAGCTTCACCGCCCGTACATCGACGCTGTAACGATCAAGTGTCCGGAGTGCGGCAAGGAAATGCACCGTGTTCCCGAGGTTATTGACTGCTGGTTTGACTCAGGCTCAATGCCCTTTGCCCAGCACCACTATCCCTTTGAGAACAAGGAGCTTTTCGAGAGCCAGTTCCCGGCAGACTTCATTTCCGAGGCTGTCGATCAGACAAGAGGCTGGTTCTACTCTCTGCTTGCGATTTCCACGCTGATTTTCAACAAAGCTCCGTTCAAAAACGTCATCGTCCTCGGTCACGTTCAGGACGAAAACGGACAGAAGATGAGCAAGTCCAAGGGCAACGCCGTTGATCCGTTTGAGGCTCTTAAAACCTACGGTGCGGACGCTATCCGCTGGTATTTCTACACGAACTCCGCTCCGTGGCTTCCGAACCGCTTCCACGGTAAGGCAGTTATTGAGGGACAGCGTAAGTTTATGGGTACGCTTTGGAACACCTACGCTTTCTATGTTCTTTATGCAGAGATAGACAAGTTTGACCCGACAAAGTATGAGCTTGAATACGACAAGCTCACCGTTATGGATAAATGGCTTCTTTCAAAGCTCAATTCCATGGTAAAGAGCGTTGACAGCAACCTTGAAAACTATAAAATTCCCGAAGCCTGCAAGGCGCTTCAGGAGTTTGTTGACGATATGAGTAACTGGTATGTCCGCCGCTGCCGTGAGCGTTACTGGAAGCAGGGACTTGAGCAGGATAAGATCAACGCTTACCTCACCCTCTACACAGCTCTTGTTACGGTCGCAAAGGCCGCCGCTCCGATGATTCCGTTTATGGCGGAGGATATCTATCAGAATCTTGTCCGTTCTGTTGATGCAACCGCCGAGGAGAGCGTTCATCTCTGCTCGTTCCCCGAGGTCAAAGAGGAGCAGATCGACCTTGAGCTTGAGAAGAATATGGACGAGGTTCTCAACGTTGTCGGTCTCGGACGTGCCGCACGAAACGGCTCCAATATGAAAAACCGTCAGCCGCTTGCAAAGATGTATGTCAATGCAGATATCAAGCTCGACGGATACTTTAAGGATATCATCGAGGACGAGCTAAACATCAAGGAGGTTATCTTTGTTGACGCCGCCGACGAGCTTTCCGACTATAATTTCAAGCCTCAGCTCAAGACGCTCGGACCGAAATACGGCAAAAATCTCGGCGAGATCCGCACCGCTCTCTCGGAGCTTGACGGCTCTGCCGCAAAGAAAGAGCTTGACGCAAACGGAAATATCAAGCTTAACATCAGCATCGGAGAGATAGAGCTGACGGCGGACGATCTTCTTATCGAAGCCGTTCAGAAGACGGGACTTTTCTCCGTTTCGGATTTCGGCGTTACGGTTGCCATAGACACAACCCTCACTCCCGAGCTTATCGAGGAGGGCTTTGTCCGTGAGATCATCAGCAAGATTCAGACGATGCGTAAGGACGCAGACTTCAACGTGACGGATCACATCGTCATCAGCGTTGAGGGCAACGATAAGATTGCCGATATCATCAGCCGCAACAAGGGAGAAATCTTTACGGCTGTTGTTGCCGACGACCTCACCGTCGGTTCTGTTGACGGACACACCGCCGACTGGAACATCAACGGCGAAAAGGTCACCTTTGGAGTTAAGGTGAACTGATGCTTATCGTTTTAAGCCGTAAAAGTTTTTGCTGAATATATTTTTTCGGCGCATACATTATATTAAATCATACTGCAAGCTTTCCTCCCGGATTGCTTGCAGCGTTTTATATTATAAAGACTGTAAGTCTTAAATGTCTAAGGTCTAAGGTCTAATGTCTAAAATCTAAAGTCTAACTTCGCTTATCCCCTCCGTCTCGTCGTTCCTCCTCGCCACCTCCCCTTGCAACAAGGGGAGGCAGAAACAGCTTCTGCAAACTTCATGGTTTCCACGTCTAAGGTCTAACATCTAAAATCTAACGTCTGACAAATCGGGAGCGTCTCCGACTGAATCGGAGACGCTCCCCTTTGTTGCTTATTCGTGTGGATCGGCTCAGAGAGCCTCGTTCTGTTTTAGGTTATTTCATGTTCTTCTCGTATGACTCGATCATCTTCTTAACCATCTGACCGCCGATTGAGCCGGCCTGCTTTGATGTGAGATCACCGTTGTAACCGTTCTTGAGGTTTACGCCGACTTCGGCTGCAGCCTCCATCTTGAAACGGTCGAGAGCCTCTCTTGCCTGAGGAACTACGTTCTTGCTGCTTGACATTACATTTCACCCCTTCGCAATTTAATTGCGTTTGCAATTATATCTTTTGCTTTATCCTCAAAAATACAACTGAAAAATTTTGTAAATAAAAAAGTTGTCATATGTCGATTTATATGATAAAATAGTTTCTTGCGATATGATTATTTAATATTATATATTGTAGGCTTTTAAGCATATATTAAACATCGGAGGAATTATCTTGGTTTATTCTAACGTTCTTGATGCGATCGGCAACACACCGATGATCCGCCTTTCAAAAATCGTTCCCGAGGGAAGTGCGGAAATCCTCGTTAAATATGAGGGCGTCAACATCGGTGGTTCGATTAAAACACGAACTGCATATAATATGATCTGCGACGCAGAGGAAAAGGGAATCCTCACTCCCGATACCGTCATAGTTGAGCCGACAAGCGGAAACCAGGGTATCGGTCTTGCTCTTATCGGTGCGGTCAGAGGCTATCATGTCCGTATCATTATGCCCGACTCCGTCAGCGAGGAACGCCGCAAGCTCGTCAGGGCATACGGTGCGGAGCTGGTGCTTGTTCATGACGACGGCGATATCGGCAAATGTATAAACGAGTGTCTGCAAACGGCTCTGAGAATGGCTGAGGAGGACAAGAACGTCTGGATTCCTCAGCAGTTTGAAAATCCTGCCAACCCGTCGGTTCACAAAAATCACACGGCTCTGGAAATAATAGAGCAGGTCGGCAAACCGATCCACGGCTTCTGTTCGGGAGTCGGCACCGGCGGCACGCTCAGCGGAATAGGCGAAACGCTCAAGGAAAAAAATCCCGAAATTCACATCTGGGCGGTTGAGCCGCAGAATGCCGCAATCCTTTCGGGCGGAAGCATCGGCACTCATCTTCAAATGGGAATCGGCGACGGTCTTATTCCGAAAAATCTGAACACGGAAATATACGAAAATATTGATATTGTAACAGACGAGGAAGCTCTCGAAACCTCACGCCGCCTTATCCGTGAGGAGGGTATTCTCTGCGGCATTTCAAGCGGAACAAACGTTACGGCGGCTCTCCGGCTTGCGAAAATGCTCGGCGAGGGAAAAACGGTTGTTACTGTTCTCCCCGACACGGGCGAAAGATATTTCAGCACCGAGCTGTTCAGCGATTGATTTTGTCCCCGTGAAACGGACTTTCAGTTTTGCAAAAAGGGTGATATTATGAACGAAAAAGAGCTTTGCTCAAAGGCGATCGAGGCGATGGAAAAAGCCTATGCGCCGTATTCAAAGCACAAGGTCGGTGCGGCTCTGCTGACCGAAACGGGCAGGCTTTTCACGGGCTGTAACATCGAAAATGCGGCTTACTCGCCGACGGTCTGCGCCGAACGGGTGGCTTTGTTTACAGCGGTTGCGGCAGGAGAAAGAAAATTCAAAGCGATTGCCGTTGCAGGCGGTAAGGACGGGATTATTGACGGAGCTTTTCCGCCGTGCGGAGTTTGCCGTCAGGTTATGGCGGAGTTCTGTCCGCCCGATTTTAAAGTCCTCGTCGTGACAGGAAACGACAGCTTTAAAAAATACACTCTGTCCGAACTGCTCCCCGAAGCGTTCACACCGGAAAATATTGAATAGAAAAAGTCTGTATCAGCGGCTGAACCTCTGATACAGACTTTTCTTCCCTACTATAAAATTTGTCCCCCAAAGACGATACCTGCACTTCATCTTTACAAAAATATATAAATTTCCCCCCTGCAAAGAACATAGAGTTATACCCGTTTGCTCTTTGCTTTTGTTGTCCACGACTGCACAGATATGATACATTCGGGCAACAAAATAATGCAAATCTGTCCATTTAAAAGACAAAACGTTGATAATTATTTTACTCTTAATGAAAATGAAACGCAAGATGTGACAGCTATTTCAAATTTTTAAAACGTTGTCACACCCCTGTTTTAATAAAAATTTGTATGATTGCACAAGTTTTATATGTGTTGATATTTAATTCTTGTTGCTTTTTGTTTCGTAAAAAGCAAAATAATTCAGTAAAGTTGTGTATTAATAGACATTAAAGAGACATTTTATCCTTATAATAAAAGCGGTGATTAGATTGATGGATTATGTTAAACGAATCCGGGATTTGAGAGAAGACAATGATCTAACGCAAAGAGAGGTCGCCGAATACCTCGGTACTTCTCAGACAATGTATGCCCGATACGAACGTGGTGCAAATGAACTCCCAATTCATCATTTGATCTCACTGTGTTCACTTTACAAGGTATCTTCGGACTACATTCTCGGAATCAGAAAAAGAAAATAAAAAACCGATCTCTCTTTTTAAGGGAGATTTTTGTTTTTTATGAGTCTGCAAAAATTGACTTTTTTCGCACCGTATGATATTATTTAGGAAATAAAAACCCGTCGGTCAAAAGAAGCGTAAGGCTCTGTGATCGACTGTCAACGCAAAAGGAAGTTTACTATGGCATATGACATAATCCGATGGATATGCGGAGCGGTGCTTTTTGTAATTCTTTTGACCGTGCTTTGCATTGTTTCAAAGAAAAAAGGCAAAGCCGCAGTTACGGCGGCATTTGTTTCCATAATTCTGACCGCCGCATCTTTCCTCATACCGGTTGAAAACTACATCTGCTCGTTCACCTCGGTCGAAAAGCTTTTCGGCTATCGCTATCATGAGGAGCTTGTGACATACTTCGAGTGCGACGAGGGCGTTGTCTGTATTGCCGAAAGAGGGAGCGGAGTTAATGTGAACTACTGCTTCAACAAAAAGGACGGCAAGCTGACGCTTCCTTTCTCGCTTGTTGACGATACTCAGCACCGTTCCAGCAAATACGGTGTTTTCCTTATAAAAAAATTTGAGAACCAATCTGTTATTTTCACACAGGTGAGCCGAACCGCCTATGACGGGGTGGAATTTAAGGACGGCGGAGTAGGCTACTACTACTTCGTTGTGGACGGAAACTTTATTCCGTCAAGGCTTACCGTTTCGGGAGAAAAGGTAGTTCTGGTATAATAAGCTCAGCTGTCAACGACTTGGTATTCCTCGGCGCTTGACAGCTTTTTATCTCAATAAAAATAAACAGAAGAAAGGAAAGTTTTTATGTTTTTCAGATCCGTTATTTCAGCCCTTATGATATTGATTCAGCTTACGGTTATGAATGTCGGATTCGGCCTTAAAGGGACCGACGGCACGGCTGAGGAACCTCCGTCCGAAATCGTCAACGACATCTCCTCCGATGAAATGGCGGACACTATAAAATACGCCGCCGATTGCTACAACACCGTTCAGGGCTGCTACGAAAACGGCGGATATGACAGATATACGCTTGAAAACTCCGGCGCAAAGGTTGTTGCGGAGCTTAATACACGCGGCAAAAAAAGCCTCAGCGTCTATGATAAGGACGGCAATCCGTATTATGAACACAGCGGCTATGTTTACTATATTGATTCAGATTCAAAAAAATATGTTTCAAACGAATCTGAGTCACAGAGCCGTGTAAACACTACAAAGCTCGGCGGTTACTATTACGAAGCTCATATCCGTGATTTAGACTTTAAAAATGCAAATAACCGTGACTTTAAAGCGGATATCACCATGCACGTTTTTCCCGATAAAATTCATCAGCAATATTTTCTGTATGCAAAAGAGGCAACAACAAATCTTCGGGAATTCGGCACAGAGATAAAAATTCCACAGCGGACGGTTGCCTCCGTAAAAGTTTCGGACGAAGAAAACAGCGGATCGCTTCCCTATAAATCGTCAACCTGCAGCTATGTTGCGTTTGATATCATCGGCACAGGCATTGTCGGCTTTATTATTCCCAATGACGGCTCGACAGCGTCGGTCAGCGTTTCGCTTGAAAACGGAAATTATGTTTTTCGTCAAACCGCCGCTTATGACGGCTGCGGAATAAACAAATATGATGAAGCGGGCGGCTATTCGCTGAATTATCTCACCTTCGGAAACAGGCTTTACACCGATTCAAGTCATAACTTTGACGGTATTGAATCGGCGGCAAGGCAGGAGCATGCTCCGCTTGACGGAATAACTGTCGAAAAAAACTCCGACGGTGCCAAATACCGCGGTTACGAAAAACTCCGCGGTACATATCGGTTTTCAATCAGCGGCACAGATTTTAACAAAGCTTATTACAATAAGCCGGATAAGCATTACAAAGCTCCCGTAACGATCAAAAATGACGGCGAGGAAAGAAATATCTGGATAAGATTTAACTACGTCCAAGGCTTCCTTGAGGGTGCGGCACTTCTGAACAAATACAATTCCCTGTTACCTGTTGAGGTACAGGTCAGCAAGAATTTCTGCGGTGACAAAGGAGAAGATTTCTATTCCAACAAGGACACGGCGTACAGCAATTCGATATTTCCGATTGCATTAAAAAACGGCAAAGACGCTGAATTTACGCTTATAAACGCCTACCAGAATTGGGGCAAATCTCCTCTGAAACAGCTTTCGTCCATCGAATTTCATGTTTCCTACTATCATCTTTCAACAGGCGTCACCGAGACAAACTGCATTGCGCCTTATTCGGTCTATAACGACGGCTGGATATTGCCGGATTTCCGCACAAGAAGCGGAACAATGTGGGCAGATCAGCCGCAGTTCAATTCCACCGGCAAATTGTATTTTTCAAACTACAACACTACGCCTCTGTCCAATATACAGAGTACATATAAAAAATCGGAAATTGTCTCCGACGGTTTTTCATACTCCGATATTCTTATGGATTTTGAGGACGGCAACGACGCATATCATTTCACCTGCCGCCACGTTGAAATGCCGCAGACAGATGAAAACAGAACATATTATACCTTAAATCTTGTTTTTGACCGTGACACCACTTTCAAAAACTTTAAGAGAGACTTTTCCCTTTTCACATTCAAAAGTAGGTTTTACAGCTATGATAAGCTGAATTATCTTGATGAAAACGGGGAAACGCAGATCGTAGAAATAAATAAAAAACCGAGCTTTGCAAAGTATTACAGACTTTCCCCGGACGGAGGATATCTCGGCTATATGGACGTTGAGGACTATGAAAACAATTCTCAAATTAACAATGTTTTCCTGACAAACTTTGCTCTCATCGTCAAAAACTCCGAGGTCATCAGGAACGGCAAAACGGAAGATGTTGCCTGTGTGTTTAAGGATAAGTATTCTAAGTCCGACAACATAAACATCGGTGCACTGACGCTTGATTATAATAACGTTTCATTCAAGGCGGGAGACATTATAAAAATTGATTTCATTCTTCTGCCCTGGGGAAACGGCAACGAAACAACCGACGAAAATGTTCAGCGTGTGCGAGAGGACAGCGTGCTCAATTCCGCAAGAGTAACCGACGGCAACAGCCTTGACGACACTTATATTCCGACGGTCGAAGCCTCGGACAATTATTCCGAGTTTACCGTTAAAGGCGGCAGAAACAATATTGCGGTGCGTGTGAACGGTTTCACAAGTTATCAAAAGCCGAACATATTTGTATGGGAAAACGGCGAATGGATAAGCTTTGACTCGTCGAGCGTCAACGGATATGACGGCTATACGGTTTTCTATAATAAAAATACAGGGCTTTACGATTTTTCGTTTGTCTACACAAGCACCGATCCCGACAGGGAGTACAGGTTTAAAATTGAACAATAGCAAAAAACGGGGCTGTCAGCAACAGCCCCGTTTCTGATATCTGTTATTCATTTATAAATTCGGTTTCGTCAATTATTTTTGAGAAAAGCTCCTGCGCCTTGATGAAGAAATTTGCGCCCATATCGGAATATTCCTCATTGTTGATTCCGCACCGCTGAGCGAACTGCTCGCCGATATTCCGTGCGGTATCGCCGTCCTTTTTAAGAGCAAGAAGATAAAACGTAAATGCGCTTCCGTCGGAGATATTGTCGTAATATCCTCTTTCCTCGGTCTTGAGATAATCGTACATTGAGGAGCTGACCGCATCGGCGAGAGCCTCCTGTTCGATCTTCCTGCGGACGGTGTATTCGGCGGTAAAGGTGAGCAGAACACGAATACAGTAAAGCTCGGACGCCTGCATTTTTTCGCAGTGAAGGTCAAGCTTCTTACAGTCGGGACGAATTTTTGCAAGCCTTATTCCGAGTGCCTTTGCCTTTTCGCTGTTTCCGTTGCGCCTGTTGCGGTCAATGTCCTCGGAAATGCGCTGAAAGTCGCTCTGTTCCCGGCTTTGTCTGCCGACATATATTTTGATGTCTCTGTCCTCTGCCATC
The DNA here is from genome assembly GCA_016292785.1 of Clostridiaceae bacterium. Classification (GTDB taxonomy): domain Bacteria; phylum Bacillota; class Clostridia; order Oscillospirales; family Acutalibacteraceae; genus CAG-488. The sequence goes on from JAEDFL010000046.1 coordinate 13,104, forward strand.
TATCTCTCTCCGATTATTCCGCCTTTGCTTTCTGACGGCGGATCTTTGCCTTATAGTTCAAGAACTCCGTGAACTTATCCTCCGGCGTTACAATACTGCCGAGAGTCACGCAGCTTTTGTTGTGTCTGCCTCGGAAGCTGCTGCCTCCGATTGAAAGAAGTCCCTTTTCCTTTGCAAGAGCGGCAAATTTCTCCGCCGTTTCCTCGCCGTGTTCGGGACACCACGACTCGAAGCCGTCAATACCTGCTTCAAGCGCTTTTTCAACGATATTTGTTCCCTCATAATCTCCGGGATGGGAAAGAATCGCAATTCCGCCTGCGTCATGTATCGCCTGAATAACCTCCGAAACCTCGGAAAACTTAGGCTTGACGAGGAGACTTTTTTCTCCTCCCTCGGTAAAAAGCTCCCTGTAAAGCTCGCCGAAAAGCTCGGTCGTAACTCCGCACTCAACAAGAGCCGCCATGATATGAACGGGATACACATTCGTTGAGCCCTGGGCGCATTTGATTACAAGATCGGTCGTAATCGGGTAACGCTGAGCCGCCTTGATCATCATAAACTGAGCCGCCCTCTTCCTTGCGACAAGGTTGCGGTGGCAAAGTCCCTCCAAACGGTCGGGAGAATCGCTCATATAACCGAGAACAAAAACTTCTCTGTCGTTCTCACTGTCATAGGCGGAAATTTCGACGCCCTGAATAACCTTTATACCGTGGCGTTCGCCTATAAGACGAGCCCTCACCGTACCTGCAAGGCAGTCAAGGTCGGTTACAGCCAGGTTGGTAACGCCGCATTTTTCAGCCAAGACAATTATGTCATCTATGCCCATAGAGCCGTCCGAGAGCTTAGTATGACAATGTAAATCACAGATCATTTTTTTAAAATCCTCCCATTTCAACGAAAACCACAATATTATTCTGATTATATTATAATACAAATGGGTTGAAAATGCAAGAATTTATTTTTTCTGCGAAAATAGCAAAAAATTATGAAAAACTGCTTTCTATTATTTTTGAGCACTCGGCAGGGGAATATACCCACTTGTCGATATGATCGAGATCGGTGAAATATTTTATCGGCGGCGTGGGATATTCTGCCTCGAAAGCGTCCACGATAATCAGCTTGATTTTCATTCTTTCCGGGAGCATACTTTTAATATACACCCCTGCGTGACAGCCTGCCGATATGCCCGACGAATACTCGGCAAGTCCTGCCAGATTGGGCGTCAGCTCGACGAAAATTCCGTAGCTTTCAACGGAACGGACAATTCCCGGAACGGTTTCGCCGGGTGCAAATTCATCGGCGTTCTGTTCCCATGTGCCGAGCAGCTCCTTGTGGGAAAAGGTTATTCTGCCCTGCTCGTCAATCGACTTGACGATAACCCTTATCGTCTGACCGACGGAAAAACGGACGGACGGGTGAGGTATTCTTGAAACAGAGATGCTGTCTATCGGCAAAAGTCCGTTGATTCCTGCGCCGATGTCGAGAAAAACTCCGAAATTCTCCATATGCGTGACCTTTGCGGTTATCACATCGCCCGGGCGAAGCTTGGAAATGTACTTGTCCATACATTCCTGCTGAACAGCCTTGCGGCTGAGTATAGCATATTCACGATCGTTTTCGTCCTTTTGAAATCCGACAATCTTGAACATTACGGGTTTATTCACCCTTGATATCAGGGCAATATCCCTGACAGAGCCGTCGTCAATTCCGAGAGC
>JAEDFL010000047.1 GCA_016292785.1 Clostridiaceae bacterium
TCCTTAAAAATGTGATTAAACAGGTGTCTGATTTCATAGAACGGCACAATCTGCCGGAACCGATTAAAAGAGGAGTTAAAGGAATAATAAGCTCAATAAAACAGAAACAGCAAAACCGTGGCAGGGGAAGATAAAAACATAACAAATGCGTGTTGTTATAATTATTGTCAGGTATTGACTGAAATTGAAGAAGTGGTATAATTAACCTGATATCTTACAGGCGTAATATTTAATAAAGGGGACGGTAAAATGAAACGGATTTTAAAAAGAGCTATGGCTGTAGCTTTGACGGCGGTTATGCTTCTGACTGCCGCACCGCTGAGCGGATTTGTGGGTCTTGATTTGCCGAATCTGGCAGACCTTTTCACCTTAAAAGCCGATGCTGAAGCATATAGCGGTAAATGCGGCGATAATCTCACTTGGTCGCATGATACCGATACAGGTGTACTCACAATCAGCGGAACCGGTGATATGTATAATTGGAGTTCCGGTTCAAATGTACCTTGGTACAACAATCGTTCAAGCATCAAAACCGTTGTAATCGGTGACAGCGTAACAAGCATTGGCTATCAGGCGTTTAGGAATTGCCACAGCCTCACAAGCGTAACAATCGGAAACAGCGTAACAAGCATTGGCAGTTATGCGTTTGAAAGTTGCACCGGCCTCACAAGCGTAACAATCGGAAACAGCGTAACAAGCATTGGTTTTAGAGCGTTTTATAATTGCGACAGCCTCACAAGCGTAACAATCCCGGACAGCGTAACAAGCATTGGCAATGGTGTGTTTGAAGATTGCACCGGCCTCACAAGCATAACAATCCCTGACAGCGTAACAAGCATTGGCAGTTGTGTGTTTGAAGATTGCACCAGCCTCACAAGCGTAACAATCGGAAACAGCGTAACAAGCATTGGCGAAGATGTGTTTTATTCTTGCACCAACCTCACAAGCGTAACAATCCCGGACAGCGTAACAAGCATTGGCAGTTGGGCGTTTTACGGTTGCACCGGCCTCACAAGCATAACGGTAAAAGAAGGAAATCCGAATTATTCGAGCGATGAATACGGAGTTTTATTTAACAAAGATAAAACCACGCTTATTCAATATCCTATCGGAAACACGAGAACATCATATACAATCCCTGACAGCGTAACAAGCATTGGCGAAGTTGCGTTTGAATATTGCACCGGCCTCACAAGCGTAACAATCCCGGACAGCGTAACAAACATTGGTGGGGGTGCGTTTTATGGCACAGGAGTATACAATAATTCCTCTAATTGGGAAAACAATGTTTTATATATCGGTAATCATTTGATTAGCGCTAAAACAAGCATTACAGGTGATTACACAATAAAATCCGGAACAAAAACAATTGCTTGTGAAGCGTTTTATAAGTGCACCGGCCTCACAAGCGTAACAATCCCTGACAGCGTAACAAGCATTGACGATAGGGTGTTTTATAATTGCACCGGATTAGCAAGCTTAACGATTCCCGACAGCGTAACGAGCATAGGCAGTTATGCGTTTGAATATTGCACCGGCCTCACAAGCGTAACAATCGGAAACAGCGTAACGAGCATAGGCAGTTATGCGTTTGAATATTGCACCGGTCTCACAAGCATAACAATCCCTGATAGTGTAACAAGTATAGGCGGTTCTGCATTTGACGGTTGCACCGGTCTCACGAACGTAACAATCCCTGACAGCGTAACAAGCATTGGCGATTTTGCGTTTTCTTCTTGCACCGGCCTCACAAACGTAACAATCCCTGACAGCGTAACAAGCATTGGCGATTTTGCGTTTTCTTCTTGCACCGGCCTCACAAACGTAACAATCCCTGACAGCGTAACAAGCATTGGCGATTTTGCGTTTTCTTCTTGCACCGGCCTCACAAACGTAACAATCCCTGACAGCGTAACAAGCATTGGCAGTTGTGTGTTTGAAGATTGCACCAGCCTCACAAGCATAACGGTAAAAGAAGATAATCCGAATTATTCGAGCGATGAATACGGAGCTTTATTTAACAAAGATAAAACCATGCTTATTCAATATCCTATCGGAAACACGAGAACATCATATACAATCCCGGACAGCGTAACAAGCATTGGCAATTGGGCGTTTTGGGGTTGCACTGGCCTCACAAGCGCAACAATCCCGGACAGCGTAACGAGCATAGGCAGTTATGCGTTTGAAGATTGCACCGGCCTCACAAGCGTAACAATCCCGGACAGCGTAACAAGCATTGGCAATTGTGCGTTTGAAGATTGCACCGGTCTCACAAGCATAACAATCCCTGATAGTGTAACAAGTATAGGCGGTTCTGCATTTGACGGTTGCACCGGTCTCACAAGCGTAACAATCCCTGACAGCGTAACAAGCATTGACAGTTGGGCGTTTGGAAATTGCGAAAGCCTCACAAGCGTAACAATCGGGAACAGCGTAACAAGCATTGGCGAAGAAGCGTTTTGGCGTTGCACCGGTCTCACAAGCATAACAATCCCTGATAGTGTAACAAGTATAGGCGGTTCTGCATTTGACGGTTGCACCGGTCTCACAAGCGTAACAATCGGAAACAGCGTAACAAGCATTGGCTATGAAGCATTTTGGGGTTGCACCGGCTTGACAAGCATAACAATCCCTGACAGTGTGACGAGCATAGGCGATTCTGCCTTCAACGGTTGCACCGGTCTTGAAGAAATGGTTATACCTTACAGCGTCAAAAGCATAGGTTCAGCCGCTTTTACAGGTTGCACAAATCTCGGTTCGCTGACGGTTTACAGCCGTAACTGCACTTTTGCCGATGATGCGACAGCATATTACACCACGATATACGGATTTACGGGTTCTACGGCTGAGACTTATGCAAACGAAAAAGGCTTTGATTTTGTTGCAATAGATGATACGCATACTCACATTTATGATAATGACTGCGATAGCATCTGCAATCTTTGCGGAGCAGAGAGAACTGTATGCGAGCACCCCTCAACCCACATAGAGCATAAAGATTCCACTTGCACCGAGCACGGGTATGATAAGAGCATATGTGATAATTGCGGCGAGACAGTCAGCACAACAGAGTTGCCGTATAAGCACGATTATGTTGCAACTGTAACAGCTCCTACATGCACCGAAAAAGGGTACACAACCTACACCTGTTCCCTTTGCGGTGACAGCTACACAGCAGATTACACCGAGCCGCTTAATCATCCGAATAAAACTTGGCGTGTTACAAAAAATCCGACAGCAACTTCAACAGGATTGATGACAGAAACCTGTGATTTATGCGGCGCTAAAACAGGCGAAATGGAAATCCCGATGCTCATACCAAACTTTGTTACGGGTATCACCGTGTCACCGAACAGACTGGCTCTCAATGTCGGCGAAACGGCAAACCTCACAGCGGTAATTACGCCCGACACGGCAGAGAATAAAAATGTTATCTGGTCAAGCAGTGATACTGATATAGCGACCGTAGCCGATGGTGTAGTCACAGCCAAGACTCCCGGAGTTGCTATGATTATCGTGCAATCCGAAGATGGTGGCTATAAAGACTTCTGCGTTGTCCGTGTTGCAAGCCTTACCCCCGCAAACGGAGCAGTTGTTGATAACGAAAACGGTTTGATTTACGGCATTTCAAGCAATTCTGCCGATATTAACAGCTATGTAAACACCGTTGACGATACAATGACCGTTGAATGCGATTCGGCTCTCCTCGGCACTGGCAGCGTTGTAAACATTGTTAAAGATGATGTTATTGTTGATTCTTACAAAATCGTTCTTTTCGGCGATGTTAACGGTGACGGCTGGTATGACGGACAGGACGCAATAACAGTTTCTTGCCTTGCAAACGGAATGTTGACTCGTGAGCAGGTGGGAGAAGCAGTTTGGATGGCGGCTGACTGCAACCACGACGGAGTAATTGACCAGCTCGATGTTGACTTGCTTAATCAGGCAGGCGTGCTGCTCTCAAGTGTTGACCAGACCAAAACGCAGGAGGAGCTTCTCGAAACCTCAGCGGAGTATAATGAGTATCTCGACCTGATTGACCAGAGTGCGACGGCTGATGAAGAACCGGATGAACCGAAGCAAGACAACAGACTTATCGTAAAACTAATTGCTTTTATTGAAACTATTTTAAAATACATTGTCACGCTTGTTAATAAAATCTGGTGACATAACATTTGCAAATTAAAAGAGCCCTCCGTAGAAATCAATCTGCGGAGGGTTGAACATTTTATTAAGCTTTAATCATTCCGAAGTGTTTCAGCGCATCTATAATAGCTTTTTCTTTTTCGGGAGTGCAATTCGGAACCTTGCTGTCTTGCTTTTTCGGTTTGTTGTAAGATTCGCCGACATCAAGACCGCACTTGCGCTTCACCTGTGAAATATTGAGAGTTGATATCTTTAAGCCGTGCTTATGAAGAACGTAGGATTTAATCTCTTCGTAAGTTCCGTGAGTCTTTAATGAGCCAAGCTCAAGCTCTTCGGGTCTAACTTCGACGGTAACATAATCTTTAGTTGATATTTTCCTGACCAATAGAACTACTGTCTCCACATGTGCCGTATGGGGGAACATATCGACGGGGGTGGCTCGGAGGGTTTCGTAGCCCAGGTCGGCGAAGCGGCGGCAGTCACGGGCAAGGGTTGCGCTGTCACAGGAAACATAAACCACTCTGTCGGGCTTCATTTTTGCAACGGTATTTATCAGAGCCTCGTCACAGCCTTTTCTCGGCGGATCGAGGATAACAACATCGGGTTTCTCTCCACGCTCAAACAGGGTTTGCGCCGCCTGAGATGCGTCCGAGCAGATAAATTCTGCGTTATCAATTCCGTTGAGCTTTGCGTTTTCCTTTGCGTTTTCAACCGCCTGCGGAACAATTTCCACTCCTATCAGCTTCTTGACGTTCTTTGCCATTGTCAGACCGATCGTTCCCGTTCCGCAGTAGAGGTCAACGAGGGTTTCTCCGCCTGTCAGCGAGGCATATTCCTTTGCTTTTCCGTAGAGAACCTCTGCACCGTCATGATTGACCTGATAGAAGGACAGCGCAGAGAGATTGAATTTCAGTCCGCAAAGCTCATCGGTGATGAAGTCGCTTCCCCAAAGAGTTCTGCATTCCTTGCCGAGAACGACATTTGTTTTCTCACGGTTGATGTTAAGAATTATACTTGCAACTCCGTTCACTGCTTTCAGCCTTTCAATCAGATCGTCGGCTTCGGGCAGCTTTTCGCCGTTGGCAACCGCACAGACCATAATCTGCTCCGTTGCGGCGGCTTTTCTGATATAAACGTGACGGAGCAAGCCTGTTCCGTCAGCTTCGCTGTATACAGGGATTTTTTTCTCCCTTATCCAGTCACGGAAAATATCCGTTATTTCGGCAAACTCTTTAGGCTGTAAAAGACAGTCGGCGCAGTCGATTATCCTGTGCGTCATCGGAGCATAGAAGCCGATCGAAGCAAACTTACCGTCAGAGCCGACGGGATACTGAGCCTTGTTTCTGTACCGTTCGGCAGAGGGCGAGGGGATTATCGGATCGGGCACAATATCGAGCTTGCCGAGCCTTTTGAAGTTGTCGGCAACCTGCTGAGCCTTGATTTCCAGCTCTGCGTTATATTTTATATGAGCAAAGCAGCAGCCTCCGCACTTTTCTGCGATCGGGCAAAAATTTTTCGCCCTCATCGGTGAACGCTGTATCAGCTTTTTGATTATGCCGACCGCATAGGTCTTTTTTACCTTTATGATATGAGCAAGGACACGGTCGCCCGTCACCGCACCCCGTACAAAGACCGTCATCCCCTCGTGATCGCACACGCCGCTGCCCTGAACGGTACAGCCTTTGACAGTCAGATATATTTCATCGTTTTTTCTGAGCATATTATCACCGATAAAAGTTTACCATAACTCATGGCTGAAATCAATTAAATATAACAAAAAATGCACCGTTAAAACCCATACTTTATTCACAAAAAATTAACTTGTTTATACGGATGTGTTGTGATATAATACGATTAGAATATTATAGCGTTTTAGGAGGTACAGCTATGGATATTGCAGATGTTGCGGCAAAAGCCGTGAAAAAGATTTCTTCAGGTAGGGGAAAGAAGCTTGCGAAAAAAGGCTATCCCGAAGAGCTTCCGAAGGTTCAGCCCGTTACGGTTTCAAATAAAAATGACGGCAAATTTGACGTCGGCTTCGCTATGACGGAGACTATGCCGGACGATTTCGAGTCCAAAAAATATTACATAGCCGGACACAAGATGGCTCAGAAGATGACAGGATTTCACGATCCGATTACTGTCAGCGCAATGTGGATCGGCTGCGGCGACGAGGGCGGAGTGATGATGGTATGCGCCGACTTTATCGGACTTACCAACTGTGAGGTCAGCCTTATCAGAGCAAGCCTTGCGGACTTTTCGGAGACAGCAAAATGCAAGGCGATCAATATTTGCTGTTCACATACCCACGGCGGTTTTGACACCGTCGGCTATTGGGGCAAGCTTCCCAAGACGGGCAAGGTGGACACCTATATGCAGAAGATATTCAGAGATGTCAAAAAGGTCTGTCTTGAGGCATATGACAACCGCAAAAAGGGCGATCTCTATGTCGGTACGGCTCATGTTCCTGACGCTCAGTTTGATAAGCGTCCGCCGATCGTGCTTCACGACACTCTGACAAGGGTGCGCTTTGTTCCCGACGACGGAAGCAAGGAAACGTGGCTTCTCAACTATGCCGCTCATCCGAATACGCTCGGCGGAAAGAACACTCTTTGCAGTGCAGATTATCCGTATTTCCTCAGACAGACGATTTATAAGGAAAAGGATGTGAATGTTCTTTTCGGCATCGGAGCTATCGGTGCGGTTGATCCCGGCTTCCCGGACATCGAGGATAAGTGGAGGAGAACCGAGCTTCAGGGCGAAACACTCGGCAAGGCGGCTCTTGCAATAGACAACGATAAGAAGATGGACGCTGAGATTACAGTCCTTCAGCAGCCGTTCTATTACTATGCCGACAATGCGGTGCTTGCTTTCCTTGCCATTCTCAAGGTTATGAGCTCCAAGTTTGTTGCGGCAAAGAAAGGCGACCTCGGAATCGCTCTTGTTTCGGAAATGACCTATATGAAGATCGGATCGCAGGAGATCCTGCTTCTTCCGGGCGAACTGTTCCCTGAAATTGCATACGGCGGCTATTCTTCGGCTGAGGATTCGGCAACGGGCAGAGGACCTGAAATCGATCCCAAAACCTTTACGGAAATTGCAGGGGACGACGATCTTCTGATATTCGGTGTTACCAACGATATGACGGGATATGTTGTTGCTCCCAACGACTTTATCCTTCATAAAACTCAGCCGTATCTCAGCAACGGCAGAGACCGCTTTGACAGAAGTCATTACCATGAAACAAATTCAATGGGCTATTCTGCGGCAAAGACGCTGACCGATGTGTTTGCCGATATTATGACGAGAGTAAAATAAAACCGACAGGGCGGAGTTATGATAATTCCGCCCTTTGACTTTGTGAGGCGGTACTGTTATGTTTTTACACGAAGCAACCTACGATCTTGACGAGCTGGCAAGGTTTAATCTCCATTGCCATACCCACTATTCAAACTGTGCCAAGAGAGAAATGACGGTTGAAAATATTATAAAAGAGGCGGAGCGATGCGGGCTTGAGATGCTTTCGCTGAACGATCATATCCTTTCCCCCGATGAGCTTGAACAGCATTTCGAAAATAACGAACAGCTCAGAAAGGAAGTTGAAGCGACAGGAACGAAGATAAAGGTGTTGATCGGCGGCGAATTTTCGGCATACGATACCGATAAATACACTCTGCGCTTTGCGGACGAAAAATTTAAACCCGATTACAGGCTTTATGCCGCCAACCATTATCACGTTGAAGCGTGGCACAGACCTGAGGACAGATCGCCCGACGGATTCAAAGAACATATGACGGGAGTTCTGACCTGCCTCTTTAATGAAAAGGCGGCGGACTGCATTGCTCATCCGATTTACGGCGGATATTCCGCAAGATTTCTCGACGAAAAATACGGTCACGAGGTCGCAACGGTCGGCAAGGCGTGGAGTGACAACGAGCTGGGCGATATTATGCAGCTCGGTCACGAGAGCGGCTGTGCTTGGGAGCTGAACAGGGGAGCGGTGCTCGGAGATCCCGAATTTTTCCGCCGAATGTTCAACATCGGCAGGGAGATCGGAGTTGTTTTTAACTTCGGCACGGACGCCCATTCGATCGCAGACATAGACACACGAAAGAATTTAGATGAAGTAAAGAGGGTTCTTCTTTAATGGAATACAAATATGAGCTGCACTGTCACACGGCGGAAACGAGCGAATGTGCGGCAATCAGCGCAAAGGACTCGGTTGAATTTTATAAGTCGCTCGGTTACAGCGGAATGGTTATCACGGATCACTATTCTTTCCTGACCTTCGGCACGGACAGCTCCTTTAAAAAGCAGATTGACGTTGATAAATATCTTAAAGGTTATCGCTCTGCCCTTGAGGCGGCAGGCGATGACTTTACAGTCCTGCTCGGAATGGAAATACGGTACTTTGCGACCACTAACGACTTCCTTGTCTACGGAATTGACGAGGATTTTATCAGGAAAAACGGCAATATGCTTTTCAAAGGTCCGAGGCGTTTCTACGAGCTTGTTAAGGCAAGCGGCGGACTTGTTATTCAGGCTCATCCTTACCGTCAGTATGTTCACCGTGCCAACCCTAAGTATATTGACGGCTGCGAGATATTCAACGCAAAGGACAGAGACAAGGACTTCAATAAAAAAGCGCAGGCTTGGGCGGAGAAAAAAGACTTTAAAATAGTGACGGGCGGCGCTGACTTTCACCGTGAGAGTCAGAAAGCGAACGCTTCGGGAATTATCACGGAAGAAAAAATACGCAACAATTCCGACCTTGTCCGCATACTTAAAAGCGGAGAGTATAAAATAAATATGTTTTAAAATGTAAACTTTTTACAAAATAGGAAAAACGTCTTTATTTTTAAAAGAGTATATGGTATTCTAATATCAAAGAAACAACGGAATGAGGAAGATGAGACTTGAAGTGTCGGAATAAGCTTATTGCCGCTCTGCTTGCGGTCGCCGTTTTTCTTTCTGTATTTCCTGTCACGGCAGGGGCAGAGAAAACGGTCACCGGAACTTATCAGTGCGACTGGTTTGACGAAAGTCTTTTTTATCCATATGAATATGAGGATGAGTGGTTCTCGGGCAGTGCTTATGAATACTGTCACGAGCTGGCTTTGCTTGCCCTCAATGTGTCTATGGCGTCCTTCAATTCCTTCGATAATGCCGACAGGGACGGAAATATCGAAAAAATGCTTGTGAACTGCGGCTATGAGGTCGCTCCCTACGGCTTCGACAGCGAGGGCTACGACACAGCCGCCGTTGAAATGGCGAGGAAAAAAGTCACCCTTAACGGCGAAAGCTTCACCGTTGTTATTGCCGCAATAAGAAGCGGTAACTACGGTATGGAGTGGGGCGGAAATCTCCGTGTCGGAACGGGAGAAAACCATCTCGGCTTCGATATCGGAAAGGAGATAATTCTCAATTATCTCAACGATTATTTTACGGATTATCCGACAGAGGGCAGGGTAAAGCTCCTCATTCCCGGATACAGCCGTGGCGGTTCGATTGCAAATCTTGTCGGCGCCGAGCTTGATGACGGCAGTTATTCCGAGTGTCTGAACAGACCGGACGGAATAAAAAATATTTCGCTGTCGAAAGACGATATATATGTTTACACCTACGAGGCTCCGCAATGCACGAAAAAATCGGACTGCGATGACGCTGTGTACGGCAATATTTTCAATATTATGAATCCGAATGACTATGTTCCCAAGTTTGTGATGGAAGATTGGGGATTTAAGCATTACGGCGTAGAATACTATCTTCCCTCGGCAGAGAACTGCGACAATTTTGATGCGTACTATGAAAATGTGTGCAAGACCTTTGACGATATGCTGAAGGATCAGGACAAGGATTACAAATCCTGCTTTTACAACGAGGAGGATTCACGCTCTGTCGGCGCAATGCTGGATTCTCTGCTGTCAAAGCTCAGCAATGATGTTTTTAAAAATCAGAAATACTATTCAGAAAACTTTGAGGACGGACTTGTCTTCTTTGCCGGTCAGTACATCGGCAAAAAACTCAATGCAGGCAATGCGATGAAAACCTTCGGAGTAGCTTTGGCGGCTGTTGCCCTCGGCATTATTCCAACAAATATGGAAACGATCAGAAGTGACGGCTTCCGTTCTTATCTTGCAAATCAAATCGCAGAAAGCGACGCAAGCAGGAACCTTACTCAAAGTCAGATTCAGGGCTTGATAGATGTTCTGATATCTCTGCTGGAGTTTGTCAAGGACAATCGCTCCGATGTTATCGCTCTGCTCGGTCAGATCAACACAATGAAGAATGTTCATCAGCCTTATGTAAACCTGTCATGGATGAGGACGATAGACGGCAATGATATGCTTGAAATCAACTCCGTGACGGAAAAGCTTCTTCATGTTTCGACCAATAGGCTTGACCTGAAATATAAGGCGAACGCAAGAATAACCGCCGACTATGACAGCAACCTCGGAAATGTTGAATGGAAATCGGAAGAAAACGATATTGTTTCTGTTGATGATAACGGCAACGTTTCGGCGAAAGGCGGCGGAGAGGCGATAGTAACTGCCGAGCTTCGTGCTGCCGACGGAAAGCTGATTGATTCGGAAAAGGTTAAGGTAACCGTTCACATGAACAAGCTGGAGATCATAGTTTCAACCATAAAGAATATATTCGGAAAGGCGGCGGCTTAATTGAGCAGATATTTTGTTCTGATTTTTCTTGTTCTCGGCATAGGTGTGGGTGCTTTGCTCTCGCTTGTGACGGACGTAAATATATTTGTCAACATGATTATCGGTGCTCTTGCAGGCGCCGCAGTCGGATATTTCCTTAAAGTTAAGGTTGAAAAGGATACAAACAAATAAATAAATTATCGGGCTGTCACTGAGTGCGGCAGCCCATTGTTATTTTAAAGGTCATATTAATATCTCATATAATATCTTTTCTTTTTCGGAAGTATACTGTATAATTACAGAAAACAAAACGACGGGAATATAATGAAAATAAAAATGATGCGGAGGAAGTGTTAAAATGAATAAGAACACTAAAAGAAAGACAGCATTTTTTTGCTGTGTCATTCTCGCAGTTGCGGCTTTTTTCGGAGGCAATCATTATTCGGTATTTGCCGAGACAATTACACAAGATTTGGTTGAAATTGACGACGGTTTTTATGAACGGCTTGAAGATGATGAGATAAGCCTTACCGGCATTGAAAACACTGACACCATCAGAAAAATAATAAAAAAAGAAAAGCCCAAAACAGTCGAGCTCCGTTCCTGCACAATAAACGATCCAAACCTTTTTGATGGGCTCACGATAGAAAATTTGAGATTTAATTATGCATCGGTAAAAGCCAAAAGACTGAAAATGCCTGCGGGTCTTTTTGAGCTGACGTTTGAAAACTGCGATGCTGAGGAAAATCAAAATTTCAGATTTCTTAAAGGGCAGAACTATAGCGTCATCACTTTTAGAAGAATGGATATTGATAACCTTAAATTTATGAAGGGTATCGGAACAATTGAAAGTCTGTACTTTGACAACACCTCAATCGGCTCCTTAGAGGGAATTGATACGGTTAAAAAGATATATTCGCTTGAGCTTAGTTACACCGGTCTTGATGATATAAGTCCTCTTGACGGAAATATTGATTTAAAATGCCTGACATTGCATGAAACAAATGTCGATGATGTTTCACCCTTGGCTAATACAAATATATCTTCGCTCGAGTTGTTCGGCTCACCGATAAAATCCTATGAGCCGCTGACGAGAATGGACAGTCTGAAAGAGCTTTCGGCAAGTGACAATGAAATGTCTTACGACCCGGAGGTTGAAGCCGCTTTAATTTCTAAATTAGGCAGCAGTCCGTGGAAAAAAGATGCCGCAAAAATAAAAGAAAAGGTACAAACCATCGCAAAGGAAATAACCGACGGTTCAATGACGGAACGTGAAAAATAAAGGCAATAACATTATACATTATGGATCATCTGACATATGATTACCGTATAAATAAAGACGACGATCTCATAATGGAATATAACGATCATCAATTAGAATATGCACTTGAAGACAAGGGAATTTGTATCAATTATGCCAAGCTTGCACAGGCTCTTTTTACAGAGGCAGGAATTGAAAACTATACTCAAATGAACACAACCCATATTTGGAATGTTATAAAATTGGACGGCGAATATTATTCACATGATATAACCTTACTTGATATAGATAACGACAAAGAAGGCAGCGACGCAGTATGCTGGAATCTCTATTACTTATGCAAATGGGATAAAAATGATTTTCCCGAAAGTCCTATACCGTCGCAATTGTATAACGAATTGAGAGAAAAAGAAGGATTTTTTGAATTCACGACAGACCCCGACGACGATAAATTTTACGATGAGCTGACGACCGTGCCCGTAAGTAGAGAAACTACGGGAGTGACTGCAGCCCTGAAAACATCATCGGGCTCCCGAGCAAATAAAGCCGTGATCTGCGGATTTATTGCGGCAGCAATCGTAATTGTAGCGACGGTAACCGTTGTGGTTATAAAAAAGAAAAAGCAGCCGACGGCAGAAGCGGAAAATAAATCGGATATAGGAGAGAAATCGGAATGAATAAGATCGGAAATACAGTAAAGCTTTTAAGAATAACCGGCATCTTTTTCGTCGCTGCCATGTTTAGTATTCTGCCTGCTCTGAATGTCTGTGCAAAACAGATTACGTCCGGCAAAGGAAGCTACGATTTTGACGGATCGGGCGCGCTCTGCGTATATGATATGACCGATGAAGATATAAAGAATATACTTGAACAGAAAAAAACGACAGCGATTGAGCTGAACGGCTGTACAATAACAGAGCCGGATACTTTAAATCAGGATTATTTGGAGATTATCACATTAGATAATTGCGAAATAAAAGCGAAAAATTTCAAGTTTAATGAGAATCTTGAAAATCTTCAGATAGTAGATTATGCGAATGGGGACATGAGCTTCTTTGAAAATAACAGCTTCGATACCATTTGGTTTAAATACTGCGAATTTGACAATCTGAAATTTTTAGAAAAGCTGAAAAGTGCCGAAGCAATCTCGTTTTTCTCCTGCAGCTTAGGCTCAATAAAAGGCGTTGAAAAGGTTCAGGGACTAGAGTATCTTGAATTTGCAAATGTAGGTATAGAGGATATCAGCCTCCTTAAGGACAACGAAACGCTTAAAACCCTTAAAATCAGCAGCACCTGTGTAACCGATATTTCACCTCTCGAAAACACAAATATCAGCTGTCTTGACATAGCGAATTCTCCGATTAAATCCCTTCGTCCCCTCACAAAAATGAAAAATCTGGATTTACTTTGGGCTGAAAACACGGAGATGATTTATGACAAAGAAATTGTTGACAGTCTCAATGCAAAGCAAGACGGTTTATATGAATACTCAGATGATGCGGCGGAAATTCAAACCGAGGTTCGTCAGCTGGCAAAGAGCCTTGTAAACGACAGCATGACATATGAGAAAAAAATTCGCACAATAACGGAATATGTCGCAGGTCATATTGAATATGATTATGAGCATTGCGATACCGAGAACAATGATGACATGGTATCCGAATATAACACATATGCTCTCAAGCATGCACTGGACGGCAAGGGAATTTGTGTAAACTATGCAATGCTTTGCGATGCACTTTTCAGGGAGTGCGGAATTGAGTGTTATCTTCAATTAAGTGACGAGCATATTTGGAATGTTGTGCGAATCGGCGATGATTACAGAGTCGTTGACGCAACCTACATCAGCTCGGACGGCTTTCAAGAGAATAACTATCTGGCAAAATTCGAGGAGTATTCCAATGTTCCCGGCTCGTATCCCACGAGAATATACCTGATGAGAAGAAACATCCAACCCGATGAAATCGACGAAATCGGCACTGCTGAAGAAGTAAACAGCCAAGCGCAAAGCCAAAATACGGTTATTATCTGCTCGGCGGCTGCCATTGTCATAATAATATTACTTGTAATTGTTATAAAAAAGAAAAAGGCAAAGGGCTCCGAGACGGCTGAAACGGTCAATGAATATAATAATGAGCAAAACGGAAATGAGATATAGTAAAAAATACTTTTCTTTTTAAATCAAATAGTGTATAATATTTATGACAATTTCCAAAGGAGATTTTGTATGAGTAAAAATATTCTTGTCACCGGCGGCGCCGGATTTATCGGCAGTAATTTTATTTATTATATGCAGCGCAAGCACCCCGATTACAGGCTGGTTTGCATTGACGCTCTGACCTATGCGGGCAACCTCTACACTCTTGATGACGCTCGCAAAGGCAATTTCCGCTTTGTGCTCGGAGATATAACTGACAGAAAAACCGTTTTTGACCTCTGCGAGGAGGAGAATTTTGACGCAATAGTCAACTTTGCGGCTGAAAGCCACGTTGACCGTTCGATCGAAAATCCGGAGGTTTTTCTCA
>JAEDFL010000048.1 GCA_016292785.1 Clostridiaceae bacterium
ATTTTGGGGGCACTTTTAAAAAGTCAATTCGCTTTTTGCACAATCTTTACATCGTTATTTTGTGCAACTTTTTCTTCGCTCTTAAGTTAATGACATTGCCTTGAGGGGAAGGTGCCGAGGAACGAGGCGGATGAGGTGTGAAGTCAGATGGTAGACTTTAGATGTTAGATTTTAGACGAGGGAATTTATAGTTTATATAAACCATAAAAGATAAACTAAAATATAAGTTTTTGTCAATCCCTCAGTCACGACCTACGGTCGTGCCAGCTCCCTTTACACAAGGGAGCCGGATAATTTCATCGAAATTTGAAGCCTTTACATCTGAAGTCTAATGTCTAAAATCTAAAGTCTAACTTTCCACCTCATCACCGCCTTACGGCGGAGCTTCCCCTCAAGGGGAAGCCTTGTAGAGCCTCATCATATTTTAAAGTTTTTCGCCAAAAGCCTGACATCTATTTTGTGTGATTGACAACTACTAATTACAATCTTAAAACCATAACGAAACAAAAAAATTACCCTCTCCCGAAGAAGAGGGTAAAAGCTCTTGAATTTGATTAGAGAATATAGATTGTAACGCCTCGTCTGCCGAATGCGCTTGCCTGTCCCTCGGTTGAGAAGTACAGGTCACAGACAGTCGAGCTGCTGCCGGTCCAGTAGATAAATCCGCCTGTATCCTCTGCCGAAGCGTAGCCGTAAACATATGCTCCGTCATCGGAAACGATCCACATCTTTGTGCCGTAGGGGATCTGATTGGGGTTAACCGCAATGTAACCCGGCTTTACCGACTTGCCCGTTGCGGTAACTCCGCCGCCCGAATATGCGGACGCAGTTCCTCTGATAACTCTCTTGTATGATGTCGGAACGCCGCTCTTTGTGATCTGAAGGCTTGACGGCGGCTGAAGCCATGAAATTGTGTTGAAGCCCGATGCGCTTACCGTCGGACGTTTCTTTGTGCCGACCTCAAGAATACGCTCGGTTGCAGCCTTTGTAACTACCGAATTGACCTTGATTGACTCAACAAGCTTGCCGTCAACATATTTATCCTTATAAGTTACTGTCTGACGTCCGTTTACACCCTGCTGAATGGTCTTGGACTGATCTGTGTAAAGGCTTGCGTTGCTCTTCTTCTGGGTTGTGTAGGGAAGAACCTCGTCTGCCGTTCTTTCCTTAAAGGTTACTCTTGAAACCTTGATCTTCATATTCCTTGTGAGCGGTGTGTCGAGCGAAGCGGAAATGATATCGTCATCGTCGATAGTAACAACCGCCTTGTCAAGTGCGTCCGCAACGGTACCCGTAGCCATATTGAGCTTATAAGTCTCGCCGTCCGCAATGACCGTTACGGGGAAAGCTCTGGAAATGACAATCTCCATTCCCTCGTAAACAACATCTTCTCTGTTACAGCTCAGCTCATCGCCGTCTTTAAGGGTTATTCCGTTTCTTTCAAGCGAGCTTTCAACCGATCCGACGGCAGGATACTGAACGCCGTTCTCCGAGTTGTCGTAAACCGTAACAAAGCAAGCTCTGTAAACCGTGATGGTTGACTTCGATCCGCTTGAGAAATCGGAAAGATCAACAACGTCACCCTTATTGACCTGAACGTTTGCCTGAGAAAGAATGTCCTCAGCGTTTTCTCTGAGCGTTACGATATTGATTTCATGATCGTCTGCAATGATCTTTACAGAATATGAGTTTGCGGCGGCAGCATAGATTGTTGCTGCAATGAAACAAATAACAAGAGTCAGAGAAATCACTCTGATCTTTGATTTTGAAATCATCTTGCCGATTTTCTTCAATGTTTCCATTTCGGAAGCTCCTTTTATACGGATAAATATCCGCTTTATTCAGGGCAAAGCCCGTACTTTTTCAGTTAGTTTGTAACCAACGCCGCCTATTATAGTAAGTCATAGCCAATTTGTCAAATGAAAAACGAAAACGATTTTGTTTAATTTCCACAAATATTAAATTTCAGGAATAGCAAAAGCAACGGGTAATCGCCCGATTTCTGCCAAAAAACGGTGTTTGTCACCCCGATGCGGCTCAAAATTTTGTGCAAAATCTAAAAAGTTACAAAAAGTTACAGTCACAGCTTCTTATGTTACTTTTATTCCTATTCAACAGCTTCAAATAATATTAACCTATACATATACCATTACAAAGAACGGTATTAAAACATTTTGAGCCAAAATATTGTAACTTATTGTAACTTATTGACAATTATTTGTTTCCCTGTTATAATTAAAATATTGTTTATCCACCGCTTAACCTATTTTCCCGGAGGAAGGAATATGAAAAGAGTATTATCTGTTTTATTGACGCTGACACTTATGCTTGCCGTTTTCCCTGTCGGAAATCTCAGCGTAAGCGCATTAGATTACGACCGCAGTGCCGCTCTCAGGTATGCGGAAGACACATGGAACAACGGAATTGAAATGTGTGCCGGCTATGTTTCCAACTGTCTCAAGGCAGGTGGAATCAATATAATGGAGCGTTCGGTTTACAATCTTTACAACGCTCTCAAGGGCACCTACGGCACCTCATACGTTCTCACCACGGACGGACCTTACATATATATGTCGGACAATGTTGGCAAGCTTTCGCCCGCAGATCCGGTATTCTATTACTGTAAAAGCTGTAAGACCTTCCAGCACGCAATTCTCTGCGGCGGAAGCGATTCAAGCGGCAGAATGACGGACTATGCTCACAACAACGCCCACCACAATACCACGACCTACATCTCATGGGGCTGTCCCGAATGCGGAGCAATAAACTGGACGATGTACTGCGTGCATATCAATTCTTCCAGTGACAGCAATGCTTCAAATATACTTTCAGTCTATTATAATGTAAACGGTGCTTCGATCAACTCGTCAACATACAAGATTGTTTCAAATGAAATTTATCAGATCAGCGGAAACACACGCTTTGCCCAGAAATGGACATATAATAACGCATTGCCATACGGACTTTGCGATGCGTCAGGCTTTGGAATTTACAAGACAGGCTACACCTTCGCAGGCTGGGGAACTCAGCAGTCGGGCGGGAAGGTATTCAGCGATCAGGACAATACAGTAAAGCCGAGCGACCTCAGCTCCAACATTAAAAACGGAAGCTGTTCGGTAGTTTTATATGCACAGTGGAAGCCGAACACATACAGCGTTACTTACAACGCTAACGGCGGAAGCGGCGCACCTGCGGCTCAGACCAAAACCTACGGAGTGAACCTCACTCTCTCCTCGACGAAGCCGAGCCGTTCGGGATATGACTTCAAATGCTGGAACACAAAGTCCGACGGAACGGGCACCAACTATAACCCCGGAAGCACTTATTCAGCAAACGCCGGTGTTACTCTTTATGCGGTTTGGAGCAAAACTCACGTTCATTCCTATACAAAGACAATAACCAAGGCGGCTACCTGCACAAAGGACGGAACTGCAAAATACACCTGCTCCTGCGGTTCGAACTATACCGAGACAATTAAAGCAACAGGACACAGTATTGTTTGGGTATATACAGAAATACCGTCAATTTACAGCACAGGTCTCAAGCATAAGGAATGTTCCAAGTGTCACACTTCAATGTCGACCAACACAACGGTTGCAAAGGCAACGGGCGATGTAAACGGTGACGGTTACACAAATTCCTTTGATGCAATGGCTGTTCTCAAGCATACCACAGGCGTTTCCCCTCTGTCCCAGTCGGAAACAGTCAGGATCAACGCCGATGTAAACGGTGACGGCCACATCAATTCCTCGGACGCACTCATCATTCTCCAGGTTGCGACAGGAAGTATTAATCCGTAAAAAAATTAGGGGCTGTCGCACTAAGATGAAGAAGCCGTTTTCTTCCGATGCCCGGCGTATGTTTATACGTCAAATCGGAAAAAAGGGCTAAAAAGAAACATTAAAAAACATAAATAATTCTAAATAAGAACATCAAGGCTTGTATCGGTAAAATCCAATACAAGCCTCTCTGTTTAGTTTTGTTTCTTTTGTTCTTCGCTTAGTGCGACAGCCCCATTGTTATTATTTATTAAAGCTGGCAGGATGTCATATCCTCAAAACTCTCACGCTTGACGGCAATGTACTCGCTGTCCTTTGTGAGCATTATTACCGGCGGCTTTGCAATCGCATTATAATTCGACGACATTGCGTAATTATAAGCGCCCGTTGTCAACACGGCAAGAATATCGCCCCTCTGCGCTTCGGGAATATGCACGTTTTCCTGAATGAGATCGCCGCTTTCACAGCATCGGCCTGCAATCGTACATTCATAGTCGGCAGGCTCGTCCATTCTGTTTGCGACAAAAACCGTATATGCCGACTGATACATAGCATATCTCGGATTGTCCGGCATACCGCCGTCAATGGAGACGTAATTTTTGAATCCGGGAATTTCTTTCTTTGCTCCGACGGTGTAAAGGGTAATTCCTGCGTCGGCAACAATGCTTCTGCCCGGCTCCATAAGGATCTGCGGCATATTCACATCTTTTTGAGCACATTCCGAGCGAATAATCTCTGCAAGGCTTTTGATGTTAGCCGCATAGTCGATCTCAGGATCGCTCTCAACATAACGAACACCCATTCCGCCGCCGATATTGAGCGTCTGAGCCTCATATCCCTGCTCTGACTTAATCTTTGCGATGAAATCAATCATTATCTTTGCGGCGTCGCTGAACGGCTCGTATTCAAAAATCTGCGATCCGATATGGCAATGGAAGCCTCTCAGCTCAACGTTCGGCAAAGATAGAGCAAGACGAACAAGCTCGTCCGCCTGTCCTGTTTCGATAGCCGTACCGAACTTTGAGTCAACCTGACCGGTGGAAATTTTTGCGTGGGTGTGAGGATCAATTCCGGGAGTAAGGCGAAGCAAAAGCTTCTGTTTTATTCCCCTTTTTGCGGCATGGCGGTCGATCGCGCGAAGCTCGTCACAGTTGTCGCAGACGAAGTAACCGATCGAATTATCCATGGCAAATGCAATATCTCTGCCGGTTTTGTTGTTGCCGTGAAAATAAGCGTTCTCAAGAGGGAAGCCTGTGCTTGCCGCCGTGTAAAGCTCTCCAGGCGAAACAACGTCGATTCCCATGTCCTCCTCTTTCATTATCCTGTAAATCTGCTTGAAGCACAATGACTTGCTGGCAAAAAGAGGGAAAGAGCCGCAGCCGAAATATTCCGACATTGCTTTTTTGTAGATACGGCATTTTTCTCTTATTTTCTCCTCATCCATAATATATGCAGGCGTGCCGTATTTTTCGGCAAGCTCGACGGTGTCCCGTCCTGCAAACATAAGGTGTCCTTTTTCGTTAATACTGAGGTTGTCGCAAATCATTTTAAAAATCCTTTCGTGGGTAATTAAAGCATATGCGCTCTGATCTCGTCGCCGTCCATATCGACAAGGAGAGCCGGAGCAATATCAAATACTGTCTTACAGCCTGTCTCGCCGCTTTCTCTGAGCTTGTAGGCGGCTCTTGCGTAGGCGGTGAGTACACTGCCCGTGAATTCGGGGTTGGACTCAAGCTTCAGGCTGTATTCTATCGTATGTTTTGTATCAAGGTCAAATCCCGTAAAGCCGCTTCTGATAACACTGCCTCCGTGAGGAATACCGCTGTGGTTTTTCTTCAGCTCGTCAAGGGAGATGAAGTTGACCGTGGTGTCATAGTCTGCAAAGTAGTTCGGCATTGTCTTGATCTCGTTCTCGATTCTTGCCTTGTCCGCACCCTCCTCGGCTACAACGTAGCACTCTCTTGTGTGCTTCTGTCTTGTCGTAAGCTCGGGATTTTCGCCGTTTCTGACGCTCTCAACCGCACTCTCAACGGGAACAGTGTACTGCCTTGCGTCCACAACGCCGTCAATACGTCTGATAGCGTCCGAATGTCCCTGGCTGACTCCCCTTCCCCAGAAGGTATAATCCTTGCCGTTCGGGAGAATCGCATTCATATAAAGGCGGTTGAGTGAGAACATACCCGGATCCCAGCCGACCGAGATAACTGCGATGTTGCCGCCCTCTTTTGCCTTAGCGTCAACATTTGCGAAATGCTCGGGAATCCTTGCGTGAGTGTCGAAGCTGTCGATAACGCTGAAATTCTCGGCAATCGCCGGAGTTGTAACAGGAAGATCGGTCGCACTGCCGCCGCAGTTGACGATAACGTCGATCTTATCCTTGAAATCTGCAATCGAATCAAAGCTGTAAGCCTTGACTCCCTCTGTTTTAATTTTTACGCTTTCGGGATCTCTGCGAGTAAAAACAGCAACAAGCTCCATATCTGCGGCATTTTTTACCGCAGCTTCAACGCCCTTGCCGAGATTACCGTATCCCGCAATACCAATTCTTATCATATTGATGATCTATCCTTTCAAATGCACCGTGCTGTTCTGTTATTCCTTAACGATGCTGTTCATATCATATAATCCTGCCGCTTTGCCGATCAGAAATCTTGCGGCTGAAATTCCGCCCTCGGCAAACAACGCTCTTGAATGAGCCTCGTGCTTGAGGGTAATGGTCTGGCTGTCGGTTGAAACATAGACCTCGTGTATGCCGACAATATTTCCTCGGCGGACTGCGCTGATACCGATTTCATCGACTTCACGCTTGCCGTTACCCGATCTGCCGAGGACAAGCTTCGCTTTCTGACGGATTTTTTTCAGCTCCTTGGCTATCATGAGAGCCGTTCCGCTGGGAGCGTCCAGCTTGCGGTTATGGTGAGTTTCGACGATTTCGATATCTGCGTCGGGCATAACCTCTGCCGTTCTTTTTGCAAGCTCGCAAAGTAACGCAACGCCGAGCGACATATTTGCCGAATGAAATACGGCAACCTTTTCAGCCGCTTTGGCGATCATTGCAAGCTCTTCATCGGTGTGACCTGTTGTCGCAATGACAACGGGAGTGTTTTTCTTAACGGCATAGTCGAGAAGCTCGGCGGTTCCGAGATGGTTTGAAAAGTCGATTATTACATCGGCTTCACCGTCAAAGTCGTTGATATCACTGTAACAGCCGCTCTGATCCGCCATTTTATCGACCTTTGCCGCAATCTTCATATCCTCTGCGGCGTCAACGAGCTTGACGACCTCACAGCCCATTCTGCCGCAGGCACCGTTTATCAGTACCCTTATCATACGTCAAGTCCCTGCTCTCTCATGCACTGAAGGAGAACCGCCTTGTGTGCGTCCTCCATCGGAGTAAGCGGAAGTCTGAGATAATCCTCACAGTAGCCCATTGCCGCCATAGCCGCCTTAGCAGGAATCGGATTGACCTCGCTGAAAAGAGCCTTGATAAGCGGAAGATACTTGAACTGAAGCTCAAGAGCGCCCTTGATGTCGCCGTCAAAAAACTTCTTGCACATAAGCGAGGTTTCCTTCGGGAATACGTTTGAAAGAACTGAGATAACTCCCGAGCCGCCGACGGAAAGCAGAGGAACAACCTCGTCGTCGTTGCCCGAATAGAGATCAAGTCTGTCTCCGACAACAGCCATTGTTTCAACAATCTTTGAAATATTGCCGTTTGCCTCCTTGATGCCCTGAATCATCGGGTGATCCGCAAGAACTCCGTATGTTGCAGGCTCAATATTCACGCCCGTTCTTGAGGGAACATTGTAGAGTATGCAGGGCTTTGAGCTTGCGTCTGCGATTGCCGTATATGATTTGATAAGTCCGTTCTGAGTTGCCTTGTTGTAATAAGGCGTAACAACGAGAACTGCGTCATAGCCGATCTCGCATGCGTGTTTCGTAAGATCAATACCGTAGGCGATATCGTTTGAGCCTGTGCCGGCGATCATCGGAACTCTGCCGTTTGCTCTCTTGACTGCGAACTCAAGAGCCTCTCTGTGCTCCCTGTCGCTGAGTGTTGAGCCTTCGCCCGATGTTCCGCAGATTACAAGTCCGTCAATGCCCGACTCAATCTGCCAGTCGATGAGCCTGCCGAAGTTTTCGTAATCTACTCCGTCCTTTGTGAGAGGGGTGACAAGAGCCGTAGCCGCTCCTCTGAAAATGCTGTGGTCTGTCATGTTAAACAACTCCTTGTAAAAATATCCTATGGTACGCATTTTTCGCTGAAAAAAAGGTAACCGAACTGCTTCGGCTACCTCATAATTCAAACTGCTCCGATGTTCCCTGAACATCAAAGTGATTTAAGATAGCTCTCCGCAAAATCAGCGACAGTACGACGGATCTTATTCCGACATACCAGCACGGTCTTCAGCCTCAACCGCCTTCGGCAACGGCTCCTTTCACGAATACCGTAAGCCTTGCTGAAAGCCTTAAATAATATCCGCTACTGATAGCTCGATGCGCCTCTACCATTGTTGGATCCGCAGATCCGTATTTTAATTTTTCACATAATAACACAACGGACGGTAAAAATCAAGTCTTTTTTTCTTATAAATCAACTTTTTCGTAATTTTTTGCACATTGCTTGTTTACTGCAAAGTATGAAACCGCAAAAACGGCAATTCCGACGAATAAAACAGGGAGCTGAACAAGCTGTCCTCCCTTGCCCTCAAGGAAATCTCCGATAACAGGCATATGGTCTGCCACCTCTGCCGCCGCAATAAACACGGCTGTCGGTATGCAGGCAAACAGGAAAGACTTTCCGACCTTATATGCAGTCTTGAAAAAGCTGCAAAGGAACACGGCATTGAACACAGCCAGCATAATCAGCGACAAGCCGTAAAAAGCGACATTCGCTTCAATTCCGGCAAGATTTGAGCCGTTGGGATTGATCCTTTGAGTTATCAATGCAAACGGAACGGAAAAGACAACGGCTATTATTTCAACTATCCAGACAAAAGCTGTTTTTGCCCTGACGGTGTCTTTCTTTGAAACGGGAAGAATTGCGTCAAAATACAGATCCCTGTTCTCACGTCCGTTCATAAACGAAAAGAAAAGTCCGAGCGTCACATAGAAAAATGTGATGTAATAAGGATAACTCGGAATAAGTAACATCACTCCGAAAAACATAAAAACATATGTCATCGGATGAGCCGAAAGCAAAAATTCCTTTTTAATCAAATATTTCGTCATCGTAATCCGTCCTTTCAAGGCTGACGATAATTTCCTCAAGCGACGGCTTTCCGTCAGGCTTCAGCTCCGAATATTTTTCAAGCATTTCACCTATCGGCAGGGACTCTGCAATCTCGCCGTTTCGGATATAGGTAATATGAGTTGCACACTTTTCAAGGTCGGAAACTATATGAGTTGAGAAAAATATTGCTCTCTCGCCGCTTTTTACAAGGCTTTGGAAAAGACGGCAGATATCATCACGGGAAACAGGATCAAGTCCGCTGGTCGGCTCGTCAAAAATCAGGAGCTTTGCGCCGTGTGACAGGGCAAGAGCAATCAGAAACTTGATCTTCATGCCCGAAGAAAGCTCGTCTGCGGTTTTTCGGTCGTCGATCGAAAACAGGTTTATATACTTATTATACTTTTCTTCGTCCCAGCTTTCACCGTAGAAGGATTTGACGGTATTTTTTATCACCGAGAGCTTTTTCTTAGGGTAAAAATTTATTCCGCCGTAGACTACGCCGATATTCTTTTTGCACTCGGTTTCATTTTCTGCAACGTTCATTCCGAGGATTTCCGCTCTGCCCGACTCCGAGTGTATCATATTCAGCATCGCTTTTATCGTCGTGCTTTTGCCTGCTCCGTTCCTTCCGACAAAGCCCATAATCTGACCGCTTTCCAGCCTGAAAGAAACATTTTTCAGCTCAAATTCGGGATATTTCTTGCAAAGTCCGTCAACTCTCAGAACTTCCATTTCTGTCACCTGCGTTTTCTACAATCTGATGAACGATTTCGTTAAGACATTCGACTCTTTGCAGAGCAATTCCCCTGCTTTTATCCGCCAGAAGCAACAGCGAATCGCCCGAAGAAACCCCGAACATATCCCTGACCTCTTTCGGGATTACAATCTGCCCCTTTGGTCCTATTTTTACTGTTGCAATAAAATTGTCGTTTTTATTCATATCGCACCTCCGTAATACAAATATTACTTTTCTTACTTATAATACCCCCAAATTTTATTTTGTCAAGATTTTTCGGAATATTTTTTAAAATAGCTGACAAAACTATTTTTGACGAAAAATTGGAGGAGATAATATGAATAACAAAAAGGGTAAAGAATCAAAGCTGCTGAATTCCAGGATTTTTTATGCGGTAGTAATGTCGCTCGTAATTGCAATCGTCGGCGTTGCCTCCGTGATATATAACCTCTCAAAGATAAAAAACGTTCTTCCTCAGGAGGGTGAAACAGGCTTCTACTCCGTTACGACGAAAACAGCGACCTCGGAGCATCAGGCGAATATGCCTGCGACGGGAATCCCCGACGAAAGAGATGATGACGAGACAGACGCATCGGAAAAATCGACTGTCGATGACCTCAACAGACCTTACACGGGCAGATACCTCCTGCCGCTCGACTCGAACGTCGGCAAGAGCTTCAGCGACGGAAATATGGTTTATTCAAAGACAATGGACGATTGGCGAATACATGACGGAATTGACATCACGGGCAGTATCGGCGACAACGCCATTGCAATCAACGACGGCAGCGTTACTGCGGTTTACAGCGACGCACTCTGGGGCGAAGTGATAGAGATCAGGCACGGAAACGGACTGACGGCGAAATACTGCGGCGTAAAATCGGCCCTGCAAAAGGACACGGCAGTCAAGCAGGGGCAGGTTATCGGAACGGTTGTTGAAATCCCTGCCGAAAAAGAGGACGGAGTTCACGTCCACCTCGAAATAACCGTGGACGACAAAACCGTCGATCCGATAAAAGCCCTCAACCTGATGTCTGACTCCGCCACATCAGAATAAAGCACAAGACCGCTCGGAATTTTTATCCGAACGGTCTGATTTTTTACTTCGTCATTTTTTCCTGCTTGACCTTGTGGTCGATTATGTGACGTGAGGCAAGCTCACGGTGAACGTCCTCGACGGTTATGCCCATTTCAACCATAAGCACCATTGCGTGATATGCAAGATCGGCAAGCTCATAAACGGTTTCTTTCTTGTCGTCAGCCTTGCCGGCGATGATGACCTCGGTACACTCCTCGCCGACCTTTTTAAGTATCTTGTCGATGCCCTTTTCAAAAAGATAAGTCGTATAAGAGCCTTCGGGTTTATCCGCCTTTCTGCCGACCAGCAGGTCGTAAAGTCCCTGCAAGCTAAATTCCTGAAGCTCCTCGCTCTGATAAACCGGCTTTGTGAAGCAGGAGTCGCTTCCGGTGTGGCAGGCAGGACCGTCCTTTTCAACAACTACAACGAGTGCGTCATTGTCACAGTCGGCGGTGATACTGACAATGTGCTGATAATTTCCGCTTGTTTCACCCTTGAGCCAAAGCTCCTGCCTTGAACGGCTCCAGAAGCAGGTCAGTCCCTTCTCCATAGAAATTTCAAGGCTTTCCCTGTTCATATAAGCGACTGTCAGCACCTTTTTGGTGATCGAATCAACAACAACGGCAGGGATAAGTCCCTTTTCGTCAAATTTAAGCTCATCTATATTCAACATAATCATAACCTCACAGTGATATTATTCTTTTTAAGCTCCTGCTTGAGATCGGGAATTGCGACCTCGCCGAAATGGAAGATCGAAGCGGCAAGTCCTGCGTCGATATCGGGTATCTCACGGAAAAGCTCGACAAAATCGTTTATTCCGCCTGCTCCGCCCGAAGCGATAACAGGTACGTTTACAGCCTCGCAAACCGCTTTGAGCATCTCTATATCGAAGCCTTTTTTCACTCCGTCGGTGTCTATCGAATTAACAACAACCTCGCCGGCACCGAGCTTGACACAGCGTTTTATCCACTCGATAGCCTCCATACCCGTGTCCTCTCTGCCGCCCTTGGCGAACACATGGAACACTCCGTCAACACGCTTGACATCGGCGGAAATTACAACGCACTGGTTGCCGTAAAGCTCCGCCGCCTCACGGATAAGGTCGGGATTTCTGATAGCACCCGAATTTACGCTGACCTTGTCCGCACCGCATTTCAGCACCCTGTCAAAATCATCGACGGTGTTTATTCCGCCGCCGACTGTCAGGGGAATGAAAATCTGTTCGGCGACCTCACGCAGAATATCCGTGAATAGCCGACGCTCCTCAAAGGACGCCGTTATATCATAAAAAACAAGCTCGTCCGCTCCGTTGTCGGAGTAATATTTTGCAAGCTCAACGGGCGATGAAACATCGGACAAGCCCTCAAAGTTTACGCCCTTTACCACCCTGCCGTTTCTGACATCAAGACAGGGAATAATTCTTTTTGTAATCATTTAGTCAGCCACCTCGATCGCTTCTTTCAGGTCAACGGCTCCCGTGTAATAAGCCTTGCCTATTATTGCGCCGTAGAGGTTCATCTGCCGCAGAGCCTTAACGTCATCAAGGCTTGAAACTCCGCCCGAAGCGGTAATATCAAGCGAATACTTTTCCGAAAGCTTACGGTAAAGCTCAAGGTTTGTTCCCCTCATAGCTCCGTCCCTTGAAATATCGGTGCAGATGATATTTTTGACGCCCTTCTTCTGCATTTTTTCAAAGAACTCATCAAGGGTGACATCTGATTCCTCAAGCCAACCCTTGACGGCAATCTTTCCGTTTTTGACGTCCGCACCGACGGCAATTTTTTCGCCGTAAGCGGCTACCGCCTCATCTAAAAACGCTTCGTCACATATCGCCGCAGTGCCGAGAATAACCCGTGAAACTCTGGCATTTATGTAGTCCTTAACGGTCTGCATACTCCGTATACCCCCGCCGATCTCAACGAAAAGTCCTGTTTTTTCTGCGACCTCAGCAACGATATCCATATTAGGAGTTGTGCCGTATTTTGCACCGTCAAGATCGACCATATGAATGTAACCGGCACCGAGCGACTTGAATTTTTCGGCAACCTCAAGCGGTGAATTGCTGTAAACCGTCACCTGATTGTAGTCGCCCTTTAAGAGTCTTACCGCCTTGCGGTCAAGAAGATCTATCGCAGGAAGTATTATCATTTATATAAACATTCCTTTCAGAATTTATCAGTTTTCACAAAATGCTTTCAGAATTGCAAGTCCTACCTTGCCGCTCTTTTCAGGGTGGAACTGACAGCCCTTGATGTTTCCAAGCTCAACGGCGGCGGTCATCTCCCTGCCGTATTCCGTTGTTGCAATCACGCTTTCGTCGCAGTCGGTTGCAAAATAGGAATGGACAAAATACACGCAGTCGTTTTCATTTATATATTTGAAAAGTCCGCTCGGCTTTGCAAAGTGCAGAGCGTTCCAACCGATATGCGGAATTTTAAGCTTTTCGGGAATTGCTCCCTCCATGGGTACGACCGAGCCTTTAAGAAGTCCAAGCCCCTCATGCTCGCCGTATTCGTAGCTTTTTTCAAAGAGAAGCTGCATACCCAGACATATGCCCATAATATCCTTGCCTGCCGCCGCCTGCTCCCTGACAATCAGATCCATACCTGTGTCACGAAGCTTCTGCGCCGCATCGGCAAACGCACCGACTCCGGGAAGAACGAGCTTGTCCGCCGAGCGCAGTATCTCCTTATCCGAGGTTACGACAGCCTCGGCACCTATACTTTTCAGTGAAGAACAGAGCGAAAACAGATTTCCGACTCCGTAGTCAATTATCGCAATCATTAAAGCAACCCCTTAGTTGACGGAATTTCATCGGCAAAAGCCTTGTCAACGGAAACCGCAGTACGCAGACTTCTTGCAACGGACTTGAACGATCCCTCGATTATGTGGTGGGAATTACTGCCTGCAAGCTGACGAAGATGCAGCGTAATCCCTGCGTCGCAGGCAAAGGCACGCCAAAATTCTTCGACAAGCTCGGTATCGAAATCGCCGACCTTCTGAGTCGGGATATCGAGGGCAAAGTAAAGTCCGCCCCTGCCCGAAATATCGACAGCCGAAAGTATGAGAGACTCGTCCATCGGCAAAACCGTGTCGCCGTAACGGACAATTCCTCTCTTGTCACCGAGAGCCTGACAGAACGCCTTGCCGAGACTTATTCCGATATCCTCAACCGTGTGATGATAGTCAACATAGGTATCGCCGACGCACTTTACCGTCAGGTCAAATCTGCCGTGACGTGAGAAAAGAGTAAGCATATGGTCAAGGAAGCCACAGCCCGTGGCGATATCCGACTTGCCGCTTCCGTCAAGATTTACGGTCAGGTTAATATCCGTTTCGTTGGTTTTTCTGCTGATATTTCCCGTTCTCATTATTTGCGTTCCTCCAAAACCTTTTTCACAGCGTCAATAAACAGCTTCATCTGTTCCGCCGTGCCGATCGTTATTCTATTATAATCGCAGATACGCTCCTTTGTAAAGTGGCGGAT
>JAEDFL010000079.1 GCA_016292785.1 Clostridiaceae bacterium
CTCATCCGTCACTTCCTTCGTCAGTGCCACCTTCCCCTCAAGGGGAAGGCTTGTATAATTTCATCAGATTTTAAAGTTTTATTGTCTGAAATCTAACATCTAACATCTACCCCTGCAAGTCTATCCTTTTTGGATTGCTTGCAGGTTATTTTTAAATATTTTTCCTTGACTCTACAATAATTGTAGAGTTTATGATATAATCATTGATACAAGCGGAGAAAACTCCTTTCGTTTCAAAATCTATTCGGACGGTACAGCTATGGAAAAAAATCTTACAACGGGCAGTGTGTTTAAAAATCTTGTTTATTTCAGTCTTCCTTACCTGCTTTCATACTTTTTGCAGTCGCTTTACGGAACGGCGGATCTTTTCATCATCGGTCAGTTTAATTCAACGGACAGCATTACAGGCGTTTCGATCGGAAGTCAGGTAATGCACATGATAACGGTTATGATAGTCGGTCTTGCGATGGGAGCTACGGTCACAATCGGCAGGAGCGTCGGAGCGCAGGACAGCAAAGCCGCTTCACGCTATATCGGCAACACGGTTTCCCTGTTCCTGATCGGTTCGGTTGCGCTGACGGCGGCGCTTATCCTCCTTGTAAAACCCATTGTTTCGGTGATGTCCACCCCCGTTGAAGCGGTTGACAGCACCACCGCTTATCTGACGATCTGCTTTATCGGTATTCCTTTTATCACGGCATACAATATTATCAGCTCGATTTTCCGAGGTCTCGGAGACAGCAAAAGTCCGATGTATTTCATTGCAATCGCCTGTGTTTTCAATATCGCTCTCGACTGCCTTTTTATCGGCGCTTTGGGAATGGGTGCGGCAGGTGCGGCTCTCGGAACAACGCTTTCTCAGACCGTTTCCGTCATTGTAGCTCTCGCAGTTATGAGAAAATCCAAGACGGGTATCAAGCTCACAAAAGATGATTTCAAATTCAGACGATCCGTTATCGGCAATATTCTTCGCATCGGTTTTCCGATCTCATTACAGGACGGATTTATTCAGATCTCGTTTATTGTAATAACGATAATTGCAAACCGCAGAGGCCTAAACGATGCGGCGGCGGTCGGAATAGTCGAAAGAATTATCGGATTTCTTTTCCTGCTCCCCTCGTCGATGCTTTCCGCCGTTTCCGCTCTCGGAGCGCAGAATATGGGCGCAGGAAAACCCAAGCGTGCAAAGCTGACTCTGCGGTACGCTATACTTATTGTAGTTGCGGTCGGATCTGCTGTTGTGGCATTGGTCGAACTGACTGCGCCTCAGCTTATCGCTTTGTTCGATAACAGTCCCGATGTTGTCCGTCTCGGCACGCAGTATCTCCGCAGTTATGTCACGGACTGCGTTTTTGCAGGAATACATTTCTGCCTTTCGGGTTACTTCTGCGCCATAGAAAAATCGGGAATTTCTTTCCTGCACAATTCGATATCAATCGTTTTTGCCCGTGTTCCCCTCGCCTACCTTGCCTCTAAAAAATTCCCCGACAATCTTTTCCCGATGGGCTGGGCGGCACCGATCGGCTCAATCCTTTCCGTTCTCATCTGCCTTGCCGCCTACATCATAATCAACAAAAAGGAGAAACAAAAAAATGGATAAAAGCTCCCTGTTTTCCATCGGTGAAGTTTCAAAAATGTTTCATCTCAGCGCAGGAAGTCTGCGCCACTATGAAGCTCTCGGTATTCTTGCTCCCGAATACGTTGATCCGCAAACGAATTACCGCTATTACAGCGCACGGCAGTTTGAAATTCTGAACACGGTGCGCTATTTGCGTGCGCTTGATATGCACCTGCCGCAGATTGCCGATTTTCTGAAAAACAGAGACATTGATGTTATTGAAGAAAAGCTTCTTATGCAAAAGCACAGGGTTATGCAAAAGAAAAAGGAGCTTGAAAACGTTGAAAAAAAGATTGATAACCGTCTTTGTCAAATCAGGGACGCACAAAGCTCCGAGCTTGACGTGATTAAGCTTTCCCTTGAGCCTCCCTGCCGTCTGATAATAATAAAGAACTCCACAAGGCTGAAAAGTCTTGAAGCGATTGAAACCTCCGTCAGCAGGATAAGCGAAAGTGAGGACGAGCCTGTCGTTTTCCTCGGCAAGGTCGGCTTCGGAATCTCGGAAGAAAATATTTCAAACGGAATATTTGACAGGTACGACTGCGTTTTTCTTGTCATCGAGGACGAGGATAATTACAGCGGTGAGGCGGAAAATCTCCCCGAAGCCTTATGCGTTTCCGTCCGCTTCTGCGGAGTTCATAACGATGCGGCTCAGCGTTACGAACAGCTTACCGAATATATGAAAAAGAACGGTCTCAGAGCCGCCGGATTCTCACGGGAGATCACTCTCGTCGATTACGGAATGACAAACGACACGAAAAAATTCGTAACCGAAATCAAGATTCCCGTTGTCCCGAAAGATTGGTTTGAAAAAAATTTTAAAAATTTTTCGAATTACCTATTGACAAAGTAGGTAATATGTGTTATTATACTGCCAACCTAAACAAAACATTCACGGAGGCGAACAAAATGAAGATGTATTCAATGCTTTGTATGATGTGTATTTGCGAATACACTTCCTTTGCCGTACCTTCCGATAGTGCAGAATAATTTTGAAACTAACGGAAAGTCGAAAGGCTTTCCG
>JAEDFL010000009.1 GCA_016292785.1 Clostridiaceae bacterium
TGTTGAACTGCACGAAAGCAATGAAAAAGATAAAATAAAACTGCACCCGAACGCTTGCCGATAGTGTTCGGGTGCTCAATTTGGCAATTCCTCAGTCAAAGTAGATGTTAGGTGTAAGACATGAATACTTTATAGTTTTATCAACCATTAAAAATAAATAAAATTCCTTAATCTTTTATCAATCCCTCAGTCAGCTTCGATGACCGCTCCCATAAAATGGAGCCGAAAAGTTTTATAAAAGTTTGAAAACATACGGTCTAAAATCTAACATCTAAAGTCTGTCTTCACACCTCATCCGCCTCGTTCCTCGGCACCTTCTCCTCAAGGGGAAGGCTGAGAAAGTTTCTGCAAATTATAAAGTTTCCTCGTCCGAGGCATAACGTCTAAAACCTAATGTCTGACAGCAAAAAACTGCAAGTCTTCCTTTCGGATGACTTGCAGTTAATTATTTATATTCGGGACAAATCAGTTGTTGTCGCCCTTTTTCTTGATGATGTCGTTAAGGATCACATAGAAATCCTCATCGTCAACGCCGCTCTTAGCCTGAGTCTTTGCGCCGTTTACAACGGGAGGCTCAATCGGAGCGTTTGCCGAAGCCGCAGCAGTTGAGCGGATCGGTGCGCCTGCGTTTGAGGTAGCCTTGAAGGTCGGGATTGAGCCGAAATCATCTGACGACTTTGCATCAAAGCCTGTTGCAATAACGGTAATAACAATCTCATCCTCAAGCTTGGAATCGAATGCAACACCCCAAGTGATGTTTGCGTCCGGATGTGCCTTCTCTGTGATGGATTCGCAAGCGTTCTCGATCTCTTCAAGACCGATATCCGGCGAAGAAGTGATGCTGATGATAACACCCTTTGCACCTGCGATAGAGGTTTCAAGAAGCGGACTTGATGTAGCCATATCCGCAGCCTGAAGGCTCTTGTCCTTACCCTTTGCTGTGCCGACGCCCATGTGAGCGTAGCCTGCGTCTCTCATTACGCTGCAAACATCGGCAAAGTCGAGGTTGACGAAGCCGGGAACCTTGATAAGCTCGGAGATACTCTTAACACCCTGTGAAAGAACCTCATCGGCAACAAGGAATGCTTCCGAAAGAGTCTTGCAGCGGTCGCTGAGAAGCTTGAGTCTGTCGTTCGGGATAACGATGAGGCTGTCAACGTGCTCCGAAAGACGGGCAATACCCTGCTCGGCAAGTGTGCTTCTCTTTTTGCCCTCGAACTTGAAAGGCTTTGTAACAACACCGACGGTAAGAACGCCCATTTCCTTAGCGATCTCGGCGATTACGGGAGCTGCGCCCGTACCTGTTCCGCCGCCCATACCTGCGGTGATAAATACCATATCCGTACCCTTGAGGATGGAAGAAATTTCTTCTCTGCTCTCCTCAGCCGCCTTTTCACCGACCTCGGGACGTCCGCCGGCACCCTGTCCTCTTGTGGACTTCTCGCCGATCTGAATTCTGTGAGTTGCCTGAGAATTGACAAGAACCTGCTTGTCCGTGTTAACTACGATAAACTCTGCACCCTGCATACCCTGAGCGATCATGGTGTTGACAGCGTTTCCGCCGCCACCGCCGACGCCTATAACCTTGATCTGAACGGTGCTCTCGAAATCGTTATCAATTTCAAATGCCATTTAAATAACCTCCGTTTTATAAATCATATTCTACTCCGAGTTTTAAACAATAGTTATGATATCATACTTTTTTATCAATTTCAAGACTATAATAACGAAAACAGCCAAAAATATTTGAAAAAATTACTTATTCATCCTCCTGGATATCCTCAGCTGTTGTTTCCTCGCCGTCAGGCTCGGTTTCCTCCTCGGGAAGCGTTGTCGTTTCGTCCTCCTCGGGTTCATCCGTGCTGTCGGGAGCTGTTGTTTCGGGCTGTGTCGTCACGTCTTTTTTAGCCGTCGTCGTTTCTTCAAGAGTATCGAGCTTTTCCACATACACCTTTTTAAGTATGGAAAGATTTATTTCGCCGATCTGATTCGGATCGTTTTCGTCCTCCTCGGCAATTATTTTTTTTGCTTCACGAAGCTTGTATTCAATGTCCTCGCTGTTTCCGAGATAAAGTCTGTACCTGTTATGATACTCTAAATAAATATTTTCGGGATCGGAGATATCAATTCCCGTGATATTTCCTATGCCGGAGTTTTTAATCGCCGTACGGATTGTATCGTAAAGAATTGATTCGCCGTCGTCTGCAAAGCTGATTATTTCGCCCGGATCAGCTTTGATCCTGTTCGTAACCGTCAGCAAGGTCAGACCGTTGTTCTTGGGCTTTTCTTTTACAATTTCAAGAACCTTGCAGTTCGCATCTGCCAAAGCATAACCCTTTGAGGTTTTGAAAACAAGAGTCGCAGTATCGTCAACGACCGAAAAAGTAATTTTGCCGCTCGCAGTCTTTTTGATCTCAAGCGAAAGCACATACGGCAGCTTCTGCTCAACCTTTTCTTTCACCCTGTCCCAGTTAGTAGCAACCATATTGTCGCCCACCTCAACGTTGGCGGCTTCAATTATCTGTTCGGGCTGATAGTGCTTGCCTGCCTTGGCAACCTTGACTTCGCTGACATTAAACAGCACGGTCAGGGAAAGCACGGCAAAAACAGCCGCAACGACAACTACCGCAACGGTCCCGAAAAGGATCCTGCGGTTGCGTGTCACAATTTTCAGTTTCTTTTCGTAGCGTTCCCTCGCTTCGGGAGTCATTGACGCTATCTGTCTTGCCGTCAGCTTTTTCATTTTCAGTCAATCCTTTTTATTTTGGCTCCTATATAGTTAAGATTTTTCTCAAAAAATTCGTATCCTCTGTCGATAAAATGAATATTGTCAACCGTTGTGCATCCCTGTGCGCAGAGACCGGCAACCGTCAATGCCGCTCCTGCTCTGAGGTCATGGGCGCAAACCGCCGCACCCTGAAGTCTGTCGACACCGTTGACAACTGCTATCTTGTCATGCACGCTTATGTCCGCTCCCATTCGGTTCAGCTCAGCGGCGTGGCGGAAACGGTTTTCAAAAATGTTTTCACAGATGACTGTCGTACCGACCGCCGTGCTTGCCATAGTCATAATCAACGACTGGCAGTCCGTCGGAAATCCGGGATAGGGCATCGTTCTGATCGTACCCATTGAATTGAGCCGATCGGGTGCCGTTATCCTCAGCCTGTTTGACGAGGTGACGATCTTGCATCCGCAGGTCTCAAAGCACTGTAAAACAGGAGCAATATGGTTTGGCGCAACCTCCTCCAACAGCAAATCCGAGCCTGTCACAGCCGCCGCCGTCATAAATGTGCAGGCGGCAATCCTGTCGGGCATAACGGTATACTGCGTCGGATAGAGCCGTTCGACGCCCTCAATATAAACGGTGCTTTCACCTGCTCCGCTTATCCTTGCGCCGCAGGAATTGAGAAACATCGCAAGATCGACGATCTCGGGTTCTCTTGCGGCATTTATTATTGTGGTTACACCCGAACACCTCAGTGAAGCAAGAATTATGTTTTCCGTTGCTCCGACGCTCGGAAAAGAAAGCGTTATTTTTGCGCCCTTGGTCTTAGCGCATTTACAGCAAATGCGTCCGTATTCCTCGGTGAGGCTTACTCCGAGCTTTTCCATCGCAAAAAAATGAAGGTCGATCGGTCTCATACCGATGTCACAGCCGCCGGGAGCGCAGATATGAGCCTCACCCGTGCGTGTGAGCAATGCGCCGAGAAAGACGATTGACGAACGCATTTCTCTCATCAGTTCATCGGGAATATCATTCATAATCATTCGGCCGCTGTCAACGGAGACCGAGCCTCCGCTTCGGTGAACCTCACAGCCGAGAGCTTTCAGAATTTCCAATGTCGAGTTTATATCCGTAAGCGACGGACAGTTATGTATCACGCAAGGTCTGCCGACCGCAACGGTTGCGGCAAGTATCGGAAGTGCGCTGTTCTTAGCACCCTGCACCCTCAGTCTGCCGCCGAGCTTTCTTCCACCCTCGATTATGAAGCGTCCCATACACCGCACCCTTTCGGAAAATATCAATCTGTTCTCAGTTTATGATAGATCCCGAAAAGTGTTAATTCAAACAATTTTACAGATACAGTCCGTTATACGCTCCGAGGCGTCGAGAATAGCCATTTTCTTTGCGTTTTTGCCCATTTCGGCAAGTCTCTGCGGATCGGACAGAAGCTGTTCAACCTCGTTGAGAAGTCTTTCTCCGGTAAAATCTTTTTCTTCAATAAGTATTGCGGCGTTTCTGTCCGCCATCGTTTTTGCATTGTAATACTGATGATTTTCCGCCGCATACGGGTAAGGCACCAGTATTGACGGCTTGCCGAGCGCCTGTATCTCCGAAAGGGAGCTTGCTCCCGCACGGCAAACCACAAGATCGGCCGCCGCAAGACAGCGATCCATATCGTTAATATATTCTCTGAGCATTACCTGCGGATTTGAGGCAAGGTCAACGTCTTTTCCGATTTCTTCAATCAGCGACGCTCCTGCCTTACCCGTTGCGTGCAGATAATAGCAATCCTTCTTATCATATCTGTTGGTTATAAGATATTTCACAGCCTCGTTGATCGCTTTTGCACCGAGACTTCCGCCCATTGAAAGAATAAGCGGTCTTGAGTCGAGCTTCATTTCGGCTCTTGCAAACTCTTTGTTTGCGTTTATTATTTCGCCCCTGATAGGTAAACCCGTTACAACGCACGGATTTTTCGGTTTCAGGAGTTTTTCGGCTTCTTTTGATGTAAGCATAACGCAGTCAACCTTTTTTGCAAGGCTCTTGTTTGTAACTCCCGGGAATGCGTTCTGCTCATGTACGGCTGTCGGTATGCCCATTCTTGCCGAAACGCTCAGAACGGGGCCGCTGACATATCCGCCGAAGCCGATAACAACGTCGGGTTTAAACTCCTTAATTATCTTCTTTGCCTGTCCCTCCGACCTTATCAGCTTTTTTACCGTTCCGATATTGTGCTTCAATCCGCTGAAACTCATTTCACGGCTGAAGCCCTGAATTTCTATCGTTTTGAAATCAAAGCCTGCGGCAGGCACAAGCTGAGCCTCCATTCTGTCAGCCGTGCCGACAAAGAGGATAATTGACTTAGGATATTTCTCTCTTATGTAGCCTGCAACGGCAAGAGCCGGATTGATGTGTCCGCCGGTTCCTCCTGTTGCAAAAAGTATTTTTTTACCGTTAAGCATTCTTTTCCGCCCTCTTTTTTCTTTCGCCCGATCTTGATACCGCAAGCACCATTCCCATCTCTACAAGCTGCATGACGAGAGCCGTGCCGCCGTAGCTGAAAAACGGGAGTGAAATACCGGTATTCGGCATCAGATCGGTAACGACTAAGATATTGAGAATTGTCTGCAAGCCGACCTGAAGCGATATTCCGAGAACAAGCAGACGTTCAAACATACTCTTTGCCTTAGTTGCGATAACAAATCCTTCGAAAACAAGTGCGGCAAAAACCAGAACGATAAGCACACTGCGGAAGAAGCCAAGCTCCTCACCGACGATAGCAAATATGAAATCGTTCTGAGGCTCGGGCATATAGAGGTACTTCTGCCTTGAATTGCCGAGACCGAGACCGAAAAATCCTCCCGAGCCGAGGGCAAACAAAGACTGATTTGTCTGCCAGCGAGAATCAACATCATCGTAATCCTTATGAATAAATGAATCTATTCTGTCCGCCTGATACGGATCAAGGAGCTGATCCCTGAATATCACCACAACTGCAATCAGCAAAATACCCACGGTAAAGCCCAGTATAAACCAGCGTCTGTCAACTCCGCCGAGGAAAAGCATTCCGATTCCGATGAGCATAATAAGTATCGTACAGGAAAGATGCTTTTCAAGGTATATCAGCACGCACAGAAATCCGAGCAAGCCGAAAAGAGCAAGCGAAACCCACCATTTGGTTTCTATCTGATGTCTGTATTTTTCCAAAAGCCACGCAAAGAACATTATTATTCCGAGCTTTGCAACATCTGATGGCTGGAACACAATACCGAGCTTCAGCCAGCGTTTGAAATCCTCCTTGCCGTCCAGCCTGTATGGGTGAATTAGCACCAGAACAAGCAGAACGAGCGACACAGCGAAGATGACAGGCGTCATTTTTTTCATAAGCTCAGGATTGATTCTTGAAATAATGAACATCAGCGCAACGCCGACAAGGGCGAAGCCGAGCTGACGCTTGATATAATAGGTTGCGTCATATTTTGTTGCAGGATCATACTTAGCACTGATATAGCTTGCGGAAAACATCATCACCAGTCCTATGGTCAAAAGCATCAGTACAAGCACCATATAAACGATATCAAATCCGCCGCCGATGAATACATCCAGACCGAACAGTCTGAATTTGTTTTTCGGTTCCTTAGAAGACGATGCAGATGAATTTTTCTCTGCCGTCTTTCTGAGCTGTTCGGATGACATTCTCCGTCTCCCCCTCTATAATATGTTATCTTGAAAAACCGCCGTAATACATCACTATTATACCGATTATTCCGCCGATGAGATTGACCGTGCAGAAAACCGAGTCAATCTTCTTTTCGCTCCAGCCGCCCATCTCAAAATGATGATGAATCGGAGCCATTCTGAAAATTCGTTTGCCGTGGGTGAGCTTGAAATACCCGATCTGAATAACATCGGACATTCCCTCGATGAAATATATAATACCTGTAAGAATCAAAATAATCGGGCAGTCAAAGGCGTACGCTATTGCAACCACCATACCGCCGAGGAACATTGAGCCTGTGTCGCCCATAAAGACCTTTGCGGGATATCTGTTCCATACAAAGAAGCCTGCGCAGCCGCCGAGCAGAGCCGCCGAAAGCACACCGATTCCGAGGCACTTATGAACAAGAGCCATTACAATGAAGCTTATCGCCGCAGTTGCCGTAACCGAGGAGCAAAGTCCGTCGATTCCGTCGGTAAAGTTGACGGCATTTATCGCACCGTAAAGCACGCACACGCCGAGAATCCAGAACCACACGCCGAGCGAAACCTTGCCGACAAAAGGAATAAACATATACGGATCCTTATCCATCGCAAGGAAAAGACTGGTGAGGTAAGCGGCGCAGATAACAAGCTGAGCGATAGTTTTTTGAATTATCGAAAGTCCGAGATTTCGTTTTTTTACGACCTTTATGTAGTCGTCGGCAAAACCGACAAGTCCGAACATAAGAGCCATAATAATGCCTGCCCAGAGCTTAGTTTTCTCGTCATCATGTATTCCGAGACCGTTGCCCGTGAGCGAATTGATGATAAGCACAACCGCCGCCGAACAGAAAATTCCGATGATGAACATTATTCCGCCCATTGTCGGTGTACCCTGCTTTTTCTTGTGCCACTTAGGGCCGATATCGAGTATTGTCTGACCGAACTTGAGCTTGTGAAGCCACGGAATAATTCCGTAACCGAGCAACGCCGTTATTCCGAACGCTCCGAGAGCGCTGAGTACAATAGCCAAAATGCCGTTCATTTGATCCACCTGTTTCCTTTCAACCCCAAAAATTATTTATTCATTCTGCCGTAAAGGTCGTTGATAACGTCCTCAAGAGCCATACCGCGGCTCGCCTTAAAGAGGACGGCGTCGCCCTGCTTGAGCGTTTCAAAGAGCTTGTCGGCAAGAGCCTTTTTATCAGTAAAGGCATACACCTCGGGAACACCGCATTCTCTCGCCTTTTCTGCGGCGGCAAGCGATCTTTCGCCGTAGGTCATAAACACGTCGACCTTTGCCTTTGCCGCAAGCAGACCTGCGTTTCTGTGCGATTCCTCGCTTATCGTTCCCAGCTCAAGCATATCTCCGAGCACGGCGATCTTTCTTTCTGCCTTCAGCTCAGAAAGCATTTTAAGTGCCGCTCTCTGTGAATCGGGACTTGCGTTGTAGCAGTCCTCGATAAACCTGATGCCGTTAACGGTTTTCATCCTCTGTCTCATTCCTGACGGAGTATATTTTGCCAAGCCTCTGACGGCCTCCTCCGGAGTAACTCCGAGCTGCATACCCGTTCCGAAGGCGGCAAGCGCATTGTAAACATTGTGTCTGCCGATTGTCGGAATTACGGCATGCTGAGTTTCATCGCCGTAAACTATATCAAACTCTGTTTTATCATCATTCTGTTCAATATTTACAGCCCTGTAATCACAGTTCTTATCGTCAATTCCGTAGTAAAAGACAGGATGATTCTCAATTACTGCACCTGCAAGGTACGGATCGTCGCCGTTGAGCAGGATCGGACAGTTTTCACGAAGTCCGTCAAGTATCTCCAGCTTCGCCTTGAGTATATTCTCCCTCGAGCCGAGGTTTTCCATATGAGAAACGCCGATATTACTTATAATGGCTGCGGTCGGCTCTGCGATCAGGGAAAGCTCGGATATCTCTCCCCTGCTGCTCATTCCCATTTCGATAACAGCCGCTTCCGTGTCCTCGTCAAGTCTCATCAAGGTGCGGGGCAGACCGATGTTATTGTTGAGATTGCCCTCCGTCTTGAGCGCATTGAACTTTTCGTTGAGAACGCACCAGGTCATTTCCTTTGTAGTGGTCTTTCCGACGCTTCCCGTCAGTCCGACAACAGGGATATCAAATGTATTTCTGAACCAATGGGCAAGTCTCATAAGAGCTTTGTGCGTATCCTCAACCCTGATGAACACGCCCTCGGCGTCAACATCATGATTTATCATTGCCGCAGAAGCTCCGTTTGCCAATGCCGAAGCTGTAAACGTGTGTCCGTCAAAGTTTTCGCCCTTAATTGCAACATAAAGACAACCCGGCTTGCAGAGTCTTGAATCAATGCAGATCTCCGATATCTCGGCGTCCTTGTTGTAAGTTCCGCCGACAGCGTCGGCGATTTGTTTTACGGTTAGCTTTTTCATTTTTCAAAATTCGCTCCATCATCAAGTATTTGCTTCACGATCTCCCGCTCATCGTAGTGAATTTTTTTCGTTCCGAGAATCTGATAATTTTCGTGCCCTTTTCCTGCGATAAGCACCGTGTCGCCCGGCTTCGCTTCAACGATAGCCGCTCTGATAGCTTCGGTTCTGTCGGTTATCCTGACATAGTCTTTCTTGTCAAGATCAACGACAATATCGTCAATAATCGAGTCGGGATCCTCCGTCCTCGGATTGTCCGAGGTAATATAAACAAGATCCGAATACCGGCAGGCAATTTTGCCCATTATCGGTCTTTTTGTCTTGTCTCTGTCGCCGCCGCATCCGAATACTGTTATTATTCGTTTTCCGTAAACAACGTTCACGGTTTTCAGCACATTTTTCAAGGAATCCGGCGTATGGGCAAAATCTATAAGAATTGTGATTTGCCTGTCGTTCGGCACTTTTTCTATTCTGCCCTTTACGGTATTCATCTCGGAAACAGCCTTTACGGCACGCTTCATATCAACATTCATAACCATTCCGACACTCAGTGCCGCCAAAGAATTGTAAACCGAAAATCTGCCTATAACGTTGTAGACAATATCGTAATTTCCGCCCTTTGAAGTGAGTGTATACTCAACTCCGTCGTGAGTAAGCTCAACATTCTCTGCTTTAACATCGGCTTTTTCGTCGATAGCATAGGTTATTACATTTCCCTTTGCATGCTTTTTCATAACGGGAGCATAGCTGTCGTCGGCATTTATAACACAAACGTCGCTGTTTTCCATAAGAATACCCTTTGCCTCGGCATATTCCTCCATCGTTTTATGATAGTCAAGGTGCTCTCTCGAAAGATTGCTGAAAACACCGATATCGTAATTTATTCCGTATGTCCTGAGCTGAACGAGAGCCTGTGACGAGGTTTCCATAATGCAGACGTCACAGCCCGCCATTTTCATCATATACAGATATTTGTGAAGTCCTGCCGGATCCGGTGTTGTGTAATCGGCAGGATATTTTTCATTGCCTATAACGACCTCGACCGTTCCGATAACTCCGACCTTGTATCCGTTTTCTTCAAGTATTTTTTTGATGATAAAGGTTGTGGTCGTCTTTCCGTTCGTTCCGGTCACGCCGATCATTTTCATTTCCCTGTGGCAGTTACCGTAGTAATTGGCGCACATCAGCGCATATGCCTTTCTTGTATTTTCAACGATAACGCTGTTCTTTATTCCTATATCATGGTCGCAGATAACGACTGCGGCACCCTTTTCAATGGCTTTGCGTGCAAAATCGTGTCCGTCACTTCTATTTCCCTTTACACATACAAAAGCGCTTGAATTTCTTACATTCCTTGAATCGTCGGTCACGTTTGCGATTTCAGGGTTCAGTATGCAACCTTTTTTAATTTCAATTCCGTTAAGCAATTCCTGCAGCTTCATAATTAACCTCCGCTGAATTTAATGATCGGATATTCCCGACATTGTTCTGAAATAAACAGTTACTGTTGAGCCGTATTCTATTTCTGCACCCTTTTCCGAGCTTTGACGGTATGCCGTCAAATTCTCATCGGACAGGGAATTTCCCGAAACCTTTATGTTTATTCCGGCGTTCACCGCAGCGTAGTTCGCCTCGGTTATCGTCATTCCGGCAAAGTCCGGAACCTCGGCTTTCAGCTTTTTCTTCTGCTCATCGGTATACAGCACTATTATACCGCCCTGCGGAATATACTGTCCCGACGCAGGCATCTGAGAGAGAACGGTGCTTCCGTCACCGACAACCTTAACGCTGAAATTATCGTTTTCAAGCGATGAAACCGCTTCGTCAACATTCTTTCCGGTAACGCCCGGCACCTGAACATCCAGCAGAGCCTTTTCGGAATCGTTATACTGACGCTCCACATTGAGATAAGTCAGAGTTTTTTCGATAACCTCGCCCGCAACGGGTGCTGCGACTGCACCGCCGCCCGATGCGCCCTGAGGCTCATCAACAACTATCAGAACCGTAATCTTGGGATCATTGGACGGTGCAACTCCTACAAAGGAGGCTACAACCTGACCGACGTCGTTCAGCTTATCCGAGGTACCCGTTTTGCCGCCTACCCGGAATCCTGCAACATATGCGTTCTTTGCAGTTCCGTTGAGAGCAACCTGCTCCATAGAAGCCATAATCTTCTCCGAGGTCGATTCGGAAATGACCTGTCTTTTCACAACGGGCTGTGTTCCTGAAACAACATTTCCCTCGCTGTCAAGCGTTTTGCTGACCACATAGGGCTGCATAAGCTTTCCGTCGTTTGCAATGGCATTGACCGCAGTTATCATCTGTATCGGCGTTATCTGGAAGGACTGGCCAAACGATGAGCTGGCAAGGTTGACAACCGTCATTTTATCCTTTTCAAAGTAAGTGGTGCCGGCTTTCGGTGAAGTTTCTCCCGGCA
Organism: Clostridiaceae bacterium; assembly: GCA_016292785.1. GTDB lineage: Bacteria > Bacillota > Clostridia > Oscillospirales > Acutalibacteraceae > CAG-488. The sequence goes on from JAEDFL010000009.1 coordinate 11,295, forward strand.
GGTCTATTCCCGTTTTCTCCGTAAAACCGAACGCTTCAAAATACTTGTAAAACGTATCAACTCCGAGCCTCTGACCGATCGTTATAAAATACGGGTTGCAGGAATTCATCAAGCCCTCGGTGAGAGTCTGAGTTCCGTGACCTGCGGTATTGTGGCAGGAATATATTCTGTCGGCAACTGATACCGAGCCTGTGCAGGTAAATTTTTCGTCGTACTTAACCGCATTCTCCTCAAGTCCCGCCGCCATTGTAATGACCTTGAAAACAGAGCCCGGCTCGTAGGTATCGGTTATCGCCCTGTTCCTCCACTGGGAGTACATTGCCTCCTGATACTCATTTTCTTTCTTCTTTTCGTCTGTTATTTTCTCTATGGTTTCGGCTGTTTTCTTATCGTGAATCGTGTAAGGATCATTGAGGTCGTAATCAGACTTTGAGGACATCGCAAGGATTGCGCCCGTTTCAACCTCCATAACTATACCGGTACAGCTTTTCGCCTTGCTCGTTTCGTAGCAGGCTGAAAGCGAATTTTCAAGATATCTCTGAATTGTTTCGTCGATCGTAAGCACAAGGCTTGTTCCCTGCTTGGCTTCATATACGGACTTGTATTCGATATCCTGAGCCACGGAGGAATTACTCCTTGCGGATATCACTCTGCCGTCAACACCGGTGAGAGTGCTGTTATAAAAGGATTCGATGCCGGCACGTCCGTCATTGTCCATTCCGGTAAATCCGATTATCTGAGATGCAAGGGTTGAATACGGATAATAACGCTTGACGTCCTCGTCAATCATAACAAGCGAGCCGTAGCTCTGATCGTTGTTTTCCTTATCCTTAAATGTGCCTTTAACAAATGCCTCAAGCTTATCCTTTTCCTCTTTTTCAACCTTTGTCTTAATGATAACGCTGTTGTACTGCTTGTAGGAAGCCTTATCCTCAAGATATTCCCTTGAAACTCCGAGGACGTTTATAAGCGTTGAATACACGTTTTCTTTTACCTCGGACGGAGCGTCGGCAAAGGCGGTTGCGTTGAGCGAAATTTTCCACGCTGATGCACTCTGGGCAAGCACGGACATATTTGCGTCGTAGATAACACCCCTCTGCGCCGTGATTGTCGTATCGCTGAGCTGCTGAGTTTCCGCCTTAGTTTTGAAATACTCGCCCTTATAAAGCTGAGTGTAACCTAATCCGAATATCGTTGAGCCGAAGCCTAAAATAATTAGTCCGGCAAGAAGTCCCATCGTTCTTTGATGAAGATTTTTCATTATTATTTTTTTAGGTCTGAGTATTTTGTTTATATTCATCTTCAAAACGATCATCCTTCCTGCACTAAATATATATCTCTATAAAATCGCTCTAAGGGCGGAAAATTTTCCGCCCTCGCCGTTCATATCATAAATATGTGTTTCCCTTGTTTTGTATTCATTGTTCAGTATCCCTCTGCGCAGACTGCGCACCGTCCTGCTCCGACATATCAAAGTATCTGACCTGATAGCTTTCACGCTTAACCATTCCGAGTCGTGTCTGAGCATACTCCTCGATCTTGTCCACAGACATCAGCGAATTGAACTGCATCCTGAGTCTGACATTCTCGCTCTGAGCGGTCTGGAGAGTAGCTTTCTGATTTGCCAGATCGCTCTGACAGTTAGTCAGCATAACCCGGCTGTAAATGAGCGAACCGAGAATGAAAAGCGCCGCAATGGCGATCACGCACGCCTTGAGTGCGGCGATCCTGCTTGCCTTGATTTCGTTCTGTGCCTGTTCAAGGCTGATCGGCTTTGACTCAACAACCTTAGGAATATGTATTTTTTTCTTCTTGCGTTCAACGGGTACATATCCGTTTTTAGTGTTATCGAATAAATCGAGATCAAGTGCCAAGCCGTCGTCATGGTTTGCCATATTCGTTCGCTCCTTTCAAAATTTGACGTCTTTTTATTTTATCTTTCTGTTGTTTTATATTTTTTCTATTGCTCTGAGCCGTGCGCTGTGCGACCTGAAATTCTCCCCGACTTCGTTTTCGGTCGGTGCTTTTGATTTAAACGGAAGCTTGCCCCTCGGCTTTCTTCCGCAGACGCAGACCGGAAATTCGGGAGGACACACACAGCCCTCACAGAATTTATTGAATTTTTTCTTTACCATTCTGTCCTCAAGCGAATGGAAGGTTATTATCGCTATCCTGCCTGACGGATTGAGGACTTCAAACATTGAGTCAAGTGCCTTATCGAGCTTTTCAAGCTCTCCGTTAACTTCGATTCTCAAAGCCTGAAAGGTCTTTCTTGCAGGGTGAGAATCACGCTTCGCCTTCATAGGCATCGAATTTTTGATGATATCCACCAGCTCAAAGGTGGTTTCGATAGGCTTGATTTCTCTTGCCTTTACGATATTTCTTGCAATCGACGGCGCAAACTTTTCTTCGCCGTATGTATAGATGATCCTTTGAAGCTCCTGCTGAGAGGCCGTGTTGACAAGCTCGGCGGCGCTCATTCCCTCCATGCTCATTCTCATATCGAGCGGTGCGTCCTTGTGAAAAGAAAAGCCCCGTTCATCGGTGTCGAGCTGGTGAGAGCTTACTCCGAGATCAGCCATAATTCCGTCAACTCCGTTGATATCAAGCTTTCTGAGTATAGCTTCAATATTGACGAAATTGTCATGAATTACCGTAACTCTGCTGTTATCCTTAAAGCGTTCATTCAGGTTTTCGATAGCTTCGGGATCCTGATCTATTGCAATTATTCTGCCCGTTGTCAGCTTTTCGGCAACTGCGGCGCAGTGTCCTCCGCCACCTGCCGTGCAGTCAACGTAAGTTCCGTCGGGACGGACATTCAAAGCGTCTATCGTTTCGTTGAAAAGTACGGGAATGTGTTTAAAATCGCTCATCAGAACGGAAGTGAAATCTTATCAGGCACAGATATCGAGTTTATCATTGCATCATAGCGTTCCTTTGACCATATCTCGACTCTCATGCCCATACCGACAATCACAATGTCACGGACAATGCCTGCCTTCTCGATAAATCTTGAAGGCATCAGAACTCTGTTCTGCGAATCTATTTCACAGTTTTCGCTGTTGAGGAAAAATATTCTCTGAAGATCCGTTCTGTCAACCCCGTCATTGACAAACAAAAGCGACTTTGTTATTTCCTCCCATTGCTCCTCACGGTAGACTCTGAGACAATCCTCGTCGGGCTTTGCAAAAAGAACAAATTCCTTGCTGCCGATCATATCCCTGATCTTAGGAGGCATTACTATTCTTTTTTTAGCGTCGAGAGTACGCTCATAACAGCCGTTAAACTGCATAATTATTGCCTCCTTTTCCACATTTTGCTTCCACATCGTGGGTTTTTTGCGTAAAATCGCTCCACTTTTGTAACTCAATTATAACTTAGATTTCAAAAAAGTCAAGAACTAAAGTCTCCAAACATCAAAAAAATTAGTTACAAATTATTACATTTTTCCGGGAAAAATCGACGCATTTTTTGCTTTAAAACCGTCTCCGACGACATCAAAATACAATATATTGTATGTGAAAATCAAAACAACTCAACAAGCTGTATAGATGCAATTTGACGAAAAAATTCCGCCCCGGCAAAACCGAAGCGGATAAATTTTATATATTTATTTTATATCATAAGCTCGCAAACCATATTGCTCAGCTCCGTGGGATCGTCAACCGAAAGTCCCTCGATCAAACGAGCCTGTGCGTAAAGAATCCTTGCGTACTTGCCTGCCCTTTCCTTATCGCTCTCGTAAAGCTCGCCGAGCTTCTGAGCGATCGGATGATTTTCGTTTATTTCAAGAACGATATTCGCCTTAACCTTCTGATCGTTAGTCGGCATTGAATTAAGCACTTTTTCCATTTCAAGGGAAATTTCTCCCTCGGTCGTCAGACATACGGGATGATTTTTAAGCTTGTTTGTAAATCTGACCGCCGAGACGCCGTCTCCGACGGACTCCTTGAAATAGTCAAGCATCTCCTTGCTGTCTTCATTCTTCTTTTTAAGCTCCTCTTTCTCCTCCTCGGTGTCAAGCTCGATGCTGTCGGTGCATATATTGGCAAACTTCTTGCCCTCAAACTCGTTAAGCATCTTGATTGCGAATTCATCGACATTCTCGGTGAAGTAAAGAACCTCATAACCCTTGTCCGTAACAGCCTCAACCTGAGGAAGAAGCTCGATCTTTGCAACGGATTCGCCGCAGGCATAGTAGATAGCGTCCTGCGACTCTTTCATTCTGCCGACATATTCCTTGAGAGTTGTGAGCTTTTTCTCATTAGACGAATAGAACATTACAAGATCACTGAGAATATCATTCTTTGTTCCCATATTGTTATAAATGCCGAATTTCATCTGAGTGCCGAACGCATTGTATACCTTTTCATAGGTTTCTCTTGAGTCCTTCATCAGCTTGACAAGCTCGGAATGAATCTTCTTTTCAAGGCTTTTCGCTATCAGCTTGAGCTGAGCGTCATGCTGAAGCATTTCACGGGAAATATTGAGCGAAAGATCCTCGCTGTCAACCAGTCCCTTTACAAAGCTGAAGTAATCGGGCAGAAGATCGGCGCATTTATCCATAATAAGCACACCGTTTGAATAAAGCTGCAAGCCCTTTTCATAGCTCTTGGTGTAGTAATCGAAGGGAGCGTGACGGGGAATATAAAGCAGGGTATTATACATTACCTGACCTTCCATTTTAGCATGGATTACCTTTGCAGGCTCCTCGTAATCGTAGAACTTATTTCTGTAAAACTCGCTGTATTCGTCCGCCGTTACCTCGTTTTTATTCTTTTTCCAGATGGGAACCATAGAGTTGAGGGTTTCGGTCTCTGTCACCTGCTCATACTCGTCCTCCGTGCCCTCTTTGAGGTGACTGTGGGTACAGTCCATTGTGATAGGATATCTGATGTAATCGGAGTATTTTTTTACAATATTCTTAATTGTATATTCCTCAAGGTACTTGCTGTAATCGTCGTCCTCGGTGTCCTCCTTGAGATAAAGGGTTATCTCCGTTCCGTGATCGGCGTCAAATTCGCAAGGTTCGATCGTGTAACCCTCTGCGCCCTTTGACGTCCACTTGTGTGCCTGACTGTCGCCGAAAGCCTTGCTGACAACTTCAACCTTGTCGCTGACCATAAACGAGGAATAGAAGCCTACTCCGAACTGACCTATTATATCAACGTCCTCCTGCTTCTCATTGTCGTTCTTGAAGTCAAAGGAGCCGCTTTTTGCAATAGTGCCGAGATTGGTTTCAAGCTCCTCACCCGTCATACCGATGCCGTTATCGGAGATCGTGAGCGTTTTGGCTTCTTTATCCGGCTGAATTTTGATAGTCAGATCGTTCCTGTTCAGCGCAAGATTTTCCTGAAGCGAATGGTAGTAGAGCTTGTCCATTGCGTCGCTCGCATTCGATATCAGCTCACGCAGAAAAATCTCCTTGTGGGTGTAGATCGAATTGATCATCATGTCGAGCAGCTTTTTTGACTCCGCCTTGAATTGTTTTGTACGCATATATATCACCTTGTCATAAATAATTTTTTATCCGCCCTTTGGGTTTAGCACTCTCGTATCTTGAGTGCTAATTTAGTATAGTCCCCTTCATTCAATATTTCAAGGGGTAATTGCAATAATTAACAGTTTGGTAATATTTTAGTAACCGACATTTTAATTATTATTTTAAATTTTTATTTTATTTTTAAATTTACTGTTTACATTTTCAGAAAAGCTATATATAATAATTGATATATTTAGTTTATGACACAGATAATAACAGTTGATGTCAAGGATTTTCGACATATCGAGTCATTTATCTTTATAAAATCTTAATACTCATCGGCTTTCTCTTAACATCATCTTAATTATTTTTGTTATATAATTCAGTTAACTGATGATTGAATAATTAAATAAATCTAAAGCTCGGAAAAGGATTTTTATGATAAAAACGGTTGAAAATGTAAAAAATCATCTTACCGTAAAGAAACGGTTAACCACCTTTCAAACTATTTTTCTCGGATTTTCGGGAGTAATCCTCATCGGAACGCTGCTTCTGATGCTGCCGATCTCCTCGGCCTCGGGCAAGGTAACTCCGTTTAATCAATCTCTGTTCACGGCCACCTCAGCCGTGTGCGTTACCGGACTTGTCGTTCAGGATACGGGAAGCTACTGGTCAATTTTCGGTCAGTCTGTCATTCTCACTCTCATACAGATCGGCGGACTCGGAGTTGTCACGGTTGCAGCTTCATTTGCGCTGATTTCGGGCAGAAAGATCTCCCTTATGCAAAGAAGCACAATGCAGGAGGCAATATCCGCCCCCAAGGTTGGCGGCATAGTCAGGCTGACGGGATTTATTCTGAAAGCGACTCTGTTATTTGAACTGGCCGGTGCAGCTCTGCTTATGCCTGTTTTTTGCCGTGATTACGGACTCAAGGGCGTGTGGATGGCGGTCTTTCATTCAATTTCCGCTTTCTGTAATGCAGGCTTTGACATTATGGGAACAGAGGGTGCAAAGTATCAGTCCTTCACAAGCTATGCGGACAATCCCCTGCTGAATATTGTAATAATGCTCCTCATCGTTATCGGCGGCATCGGCTTCCTCACATGGGAGGATATTTTCACAAACAAACACCGCATCAAGCGTTACCGTATGCAGAGCAAGATAATCCTTGTGATGACTGCAATTTTAATAGTTTTGCCGACGCTGTTTTTCTTCTTCTTCGATTTCTCGGAGCTTAGCTTCGGCAAGAGGCTTTTAAGCTCGCTTTTCCAGGCAATAACGCCGAGAACCGCAGGCTTCAATACCGCCGACCTTTCCGCAATGAGCTCCGTATCAAAGGCGGTTATGATGGTGCTTATGCTCATCGGTGGATCGCCGGGATCGACAGCCGGCGGTATGAAAACAACGACAATCGCCGTGCTTATCGGAAATTCCTTTGCGACCTTCGGCAGAAAAAATTCGATTCATTTCTTTAAGAGAAGAATTGACTCCTCTGTCGTTCAGAGCGCAACAACAATACTTATGATGTATTTCACGCTTTCGTTCTTCGGAGCGGCGGCAATCAGCCTTGTTGAAGGACTCCCGTTTTCGATCTGCCTTTATGAAACCGCATCGGCGGTCGGCACGGTCGGCCTGACGCTCGGCATTACGCCTCAGCTCGGAATAATTTCTCAGCTTGTACTGATATCTCTTATGTTCTGCGGCAGAGTCGGAGGTCTGACAATCATCTATGCCGCAATATCACGATCAAAAGCCAAAAACAATATTTCAAAATTCCCTCAGGAAAGGATAACCGTAGGTTAAAGGAGAACCGCTATGACAAAGAATGTATTACTCATCGGACTCGGCAGATTCGGAAAGCATATGGCAATGGATCTCAACCGGCTCGGTCACGAGGTAATGGCCGTGGACTTGAACGAAGACAGAGTAAATGAAATTCTTCCGTATGTTACGAACGCACAGATCGGCGACAGCACAAACGAGGAATTTCTGGAGTCGCTCGGCATCGGCAATTACGATCTCTGCGTCGTTGCTATCGGAAACAATTTTCAAAATTCGCTTGAAACGACTTCACTTCTCAAGGATATGGGCGCAAGGCTTGTTGTGTCCCGTGCTGAACGTGATGTTCAGGCAAAATTCCTGCTCAGAAACGGAGCGGACAAGGTAGTTTATCCCGAAAGACAGATGGCAAAATGGGCAGCTATCCGCTTTACGGCAGACCATATTCTCGACTTTATCGAGGTTGATGATACTCACGCAATTTTTGAAGTTGAGATGCCGAGACAGTGGGTCGGAAAAACAGTCGGTCAGCTCAATATCCGTCAGAAATACAACATTAACATTGTTGCAATCAAGCGCGGCGAAAACATCAATATGTCAATATCCTCCGAAACCACGCTCAAGGAGGGTGAAACTCTGCTTGTAATCGGCGAATACAAAACTCTTCAAAGATGCTTTCAGATGTAACACAGTTTATTAGATTTAAAATGACTTGTATCGCAAAACGGTACAAGTCATTTCATTTATCTCTTTTTATAAATCAACAATTCCGGATCGGTGCCGTCCTCCTCATATGTGTACACGAGAATAAAATCCATATTTGCAACAACGCCGAAGTGCCTTTCACCGCCGAACAGACAGTCAAGCCGACAGCCTAAATAAGTGACTTCATCGTTCAGGAGCTTAACTGTTTTTCCGTTCGGAAGCCGATATTCAAAATTCACTTCGTCGCCTTTAACTGTATCGAGCCTTTCGACCTTCGGCATACCCTCGACGTTCAGGGAGTTTATCTCGTCGATAATCTTTTCTTTGAACAGGTCGAAATTTTCTTCTCCGCCAAGCTCAGAATATCTTTTCCAATAATTCAAGGTCGGCAAAAGACCTTTCATATATTCCCTCACCTGATCGGAAGAAAAATTTTCATTTGCCATATGTTCTGCGCAGAACTCTATCAAAGCGTTCATATCGTCATAGGTAAACCTGCCGTCGGAATAGCACCACTTACAGTATTCTTCATTAAAAAAGCCGTCCTTCTCCTTGCTGATGACAGAATCCTCAAGCGGCATACCGCAGCACTGACAGATCAGCTTCCTCGGCGAGCCCAAAAGAGTGTTTATCGAAACGTCAAACAGCTTTGAAAGCAGCTTTAAGGTTTCGATGCCGGGGATAGTTTCGCCGTTTTCCCAGCGTGAAACCGCTTGCCTTGTGACGAATATTTTTTCCGCAAGCTCATCCTGCGAAAGTCCGTTACGGGTTCTGAGATCAAGAATAATTTCTTTTGTTTCCATCAAATCACCTCGATAACAGTATACCGCAGTCCGTTAAGAAGCGCAAGCAACTCCCTGTTGCTCTGCTGATGTTTATATAGATTATACAGCTTAGCGGTTCGGATCGCTTGGAGAGAATTATTGTTTCTTTTCACCTGATTATACTCATTTCTTTTTCCTAATCTTGTTAAGGCTTGCGTTGATATCGAGTATCATTTCTTTTGTAAAGGTTTTGCCGGCCATCATAAACAGACGCTTGAGTGTAAAGGCCTTTGCGGTGTCAATAAGATTTTTATTGATTTTAACGCTCGAAAGGCTCATTCCGGCTACCTCGCCCTTCTTTTCACCGTCTGATGAGCCGCCTTTCATCTTCTTTATCAAGGATAAGCCTGTTTTTATAAGGAACAGCTTTCCCTTAAAGCTTGAGAGAATGTCGCCGACAGTGTCGTTTACAGAGTAGTAACCCGGAGGTGTTGAAATTTCAAACCAGTTAATGACCGAATTTGTATCTTTCATTATATAGTCTTCGTTTATTTTATCGACCTTGCGAATGATGCTCTCGTCCGAAATATCGCCGCACTTTGCTTTGATTTTTGTTTCTCCGGACAGCTTAACATCAAATTCAAAAAACGGGTACTCCCCTTTTTCCTGCCTTTCGACAAGCTCGCCGTTTGCGTAAAGCTCCACATACGGGGTATTGGCGCAGACCTTTACTTTTGTAACGTCTTCACAGCGGTCAATATATCTCTTTGAACAGATATGAACAATCTTTTCATCCGAGAGCCATGCTTTATAGGCATAGAAAGAATCCTTTTTATATTTCCTGTCAAACGAAACAAGTCCCTTGTGGTTCATTCCGTTTTCGCCGCCCTCGCTTCTTGCGTCTGCGGCAAAATCAAACATATTCCAGACATGCGTTGCCCATATATACGGTCTTTTCGATATCTGTTTGATAAGCTCCTGATGATAGAGGAGCTGATATTCCTCGGTATAATCTCCCTGCTCGGGATTTGAGGTGTGCCAGTTAAGTCCCTCTGCGCCGTATTCGCTCAAGCCGACGCATCTGTCGGGATATTTACTGTGAAAATCATCGAACCATTTGCCGTTCATCTCGGTTGTGCCGCCGTACCAGCCAAAATAATGGTTATACGAAATAACATCGGGAATAAACGTATATTCTTCCTTAGGTGCGCACATTGAAAGAATTGCCGAGGTAGTCAGCCTTGTCTTGTCCATCTTGTGACAAAGCTCATTGAGCTGATGGTGGTTGTCAATCAAATTCCTGTCGTTTGCTCCTGCCATGGTGATTTCATTTGAAAGCCCCCATACGACAATGGAGGGATGATTATAGTTCTGTGTAATCAGCTCTCTCATCTGTGAAAGAGTATTTTCGGTGCCGTTATTAAGGTGCTGTGAAATATAGGGTATCTCTGCCCACACGACAAGACCTCTTTCATCACAAAGGTCATAGAAATCCTGCGAATGTTGATAGTGAGCAAGTCTGACTGTATTTGCGCCTATTTCACATATAAGGTCGATATCCTCCTTATGATGCTCGTAGGTCAGTGCATTTCCGATATGCGGTCTGTCCTGATGACGGGAAACGCCCCTGAGCGGATAGCTTTCTCCGTTGAGGATAAAGCCCTTGTCGGGATCAATTCTGAACGATCGGCAGCCAAAGCGCACCGAAACCTTGTCGCACTCCTCGCCGTTTTCGGTTATCACCGCCTCTGCGGTATATAAATAAGGATCTTTTCTTCCGTTCCACAGACGAACATTTTCAATGTTTAAAACAGCCTCGGCTTTATCGGAGGAAACCTTTTTCTCCGCAACGCATATGCCGTCGGATAAAATCCTGATCGTAACATCACAGGTCTTTTCGCATTTTGTATAACATTCAACGCTGACCTCGGCATTATTTCCCTTGACATCAGGCGTTATTTTAATTCCCGGTGTTCCGAAATAATCAAGCTCAAAATGATTTTTTGAAACCGAAATGAGCTTAACATCACGGTAAATTCCGCCGTAAAAAGTGAAGTCCGCCATCTGAGGATAAACAAAATCATTCGGGCTGTTATCGGCAAAAACAGCAAGTATATTGTTTTCTTTAATTTCCTTAATCTCAACACGGAAAATCGAATATCCGCCGTGATGCACGCAGAGCTTTTCTCCGTTCCAGTAGATCTCCGCCGTGGAATTGACTGCGCCGAATTCAATATAATTCACATCGCCGTCAAATTCGGAAGCGGGTATTTCTTTAACAAAACAGCACTTACCTCTGTAATAGTCATTGCCGCCGTCCTGTCCGTCCTCTCCGTTCCATGTGTATGGAAGATTAAGCCTTACGCAGTCCGACGGAACAGAAGTCGGAGCTGACTTTATTTTCTTTGAAAAATACCAATTTTCGTTAATTACTTTAACTTTTCTCATTTTGTTGCCTCCGTAGCATTATCGGTGAGATTGTATAAGAAATGCATGCTGACCAAAGCCATAACGGCACCTATAAGCGGCATAAGACCCGACAGAGTGTAAAGCCTGTCGGAAACGCCTGCCGCCTGTGACGCCGCGTCAAGGTTTGTGTCGTATGCCGAGAGCTTCAGAACAACGGTTACGATAAGTGAGCAGGCACCCTGCGCAACCTTTCGGAAGAATGAGTAGGTTGCATAAATCGAGCTTTCTTCTCTTCTTCCGCTTTGCTGCTCCTGGAAGTCAATACAGTCGGCAACGAGCGCCCACATAAGAACATAATAGAAGCTTGAGCCCATTATCGTCAGACCCATAAATATCATCCAGACATAGGGATTCGATATTTTGACAAATGTTGCAACTGCGGCGCTGACAATCGACAGAGCAAACGGGTAAGTGCAAAGCTGTTTCTTTGAAAATCTCTTGATTGCAGGCTTCAAAAGAACAACTCCGACTCCAACGGGCAATCCCGCAATAATACCTGCTAACGAAATCAGCTTCGTGTTGCTGAAATAGCACATGAAAACATACTGCATCGTGTTCGATACAGACATAATGAAAGACATCAGAGCAAAGGAAGAAATTGTAACCGCTAAGATGTTTTTATTCTTGAAAAAGGCTTTGATCGTATTGAGATAATTGAACTTTTCTTGCTGAACGGCTTGAGGCTGAATCCTTTCCGTCGTCATCTTCCGGCAGAAATAAAAGCCTATCCAGCCGAGAACGCCCATAACCGCAACACAATAAATAAATCTTGAGCCGATCGGGTTATCGTTATCGTCAAAAATTATGAGAGGAATAATTACCATAAGCGGAAGCTGAGCAAACATAGCTCCTATGCTTCTCCATGTTGAGAGCTGGGCACGCTCGGTCGGCTCTTTTGTAATGACCGACTGCATCGAGCCGTAAGGCACATTTACGCTCGTGTACGCAAGACTCCACAAGCAGTAAAGACCGATGCACATTGCGATTTTCACTCCCATGGGAGCGTCGGGAACATAGATAAACATAAGTATACTGCAAGCAAGCAGCGGAAGGCTTGCCCACTTTATCCATGTTTTGAACTTGCCCTCTTTTCCGCCCTTTGAAGCGTCAACCAGACCTCCGACAATGGGATCATTGATTGCGTCAAACACCTTGCCGATAAATATCAGCATACCGCACACAATGGGATCCAGCTTCATACAAATTACGAAAAAGGTAATCATGTAGTTGCTTATGAATGAAAAGCTCATATTGCAGCCGAAATCACCCAAAGCATATCCGATTTTGTCCCTCATTCCGAATGGTCTGAGAGCGTTTGTCTGTTTATCAGCCATATCCGGCCTCCTTTTTGAAAAATTTCAACAAAAATTTTCTTATGTATTGTAATAATATCACAAATTTTCATAAAATTCAAGATAATCAGATGAACTTCTTCGACTTTTCTCGGCAAAATAACACACATTATTATTTAAAAACAAGAATCGACTTTTTTTCTGTATTTCTATTGCGCTTTTTCTTTATCAATGATAAAATTGAACATAATATTCTTCACGGCTGACCGATGTGACGAATATAAAAACCTACTTGGAGGGTAATAGAATGAAATCGGAAAACAGAAAGTATGCTCAAGAGGCATACGACATTGTAACTCATGCGGCTAAGAAGATCGGATCACGTCTTCCCGGATCAGAGGGTGAAAGAAAATATGCAAGCTATATGGGCGACAAGCTTCGTGAAATCGGAATTGAGCCTAAAACCGAGGAGTTTTCCGTATCTCCGAGATCATCAATCGGAGGCATTCCCTATGCAGGTTATGTCGGTCTTGCACTTTGCATACTTACATATTTTGCTCAGTCAAATTTCAATCTCTGGATAGCAATGGCCTTTGTTTCTGTTGTTACTCTGGTTTGGCTCGTATGCAGCGTATTCCTTTACAAAACATGGTTTGATATGTTTTTCAGACAGAGGATCTCACAAAATGTTTACGGTGAGCTTCTTCCCGAGGACGGAAAATACGATTATACAATTATCCTTTCCGGACACACCGACACAAGCTGGAACTGGAAACATTCCGAGCACGCATACAGATACAAAGATAACCCGATTGTCGGAATTATCGCTACATATGCCAAAGTCGGCTTAGGTGCCGTCTGTGCGCTATTTATGATGTTCGCCTCCATTGCCATGGGTATTATCTCAACAGGCTATCTTTTGGGTGCGTCCTGGGCTCACGTTGCGGCGCAGTCAGCTTCATTTTTATCTTTTTTAACTCTTATGAATTTTATTCCGATGATTTGTGCGATCGGCTGCGGTCTTCTTATTATGTGGTGCGATCCTCACGAGGAAAACGCTTCGAGAGGAGCTATGGATAATGCAACAGGCTGTGCTTTGAGCTACGAGGTTATCAAGTATTTCAAAGAAAACCCCGATAAGATGCCGAAAAACTGCAGAATTATTGATTTCAACTGCGGAAGTGAAGAAGCCGGTCTCAGGGGATCAATCGCCTTTGCAAAGGAGCACAGGAATGATGGTATGCTTCAAAACGCATATAACATTAACATTGACTCCATCGCAGACAAGGACTACTTTGAAGTTGCCATAATGGACGACTGGCAGTTTACCCGTTTCGATACCGACCTTGAGAAGATGTTCACGGACACCTTCAAGGAGTTAGGCATTGAAAGCAAAACAGGCGGCAAAATACATAATCCCGTCGGAGGCTGTGACAGCACTCCGATGACAAAGGCAGGAGTAAAATCCATAACCTTTGCCGCACAGAATCCTATCCTGACCTATTATTATCATACATGGAGAGATCTTCCGGAGCGTTTCGATGTTGATACGGTACATGCCGGCTTTGACGTTATCCTTTCCGTTGTTGATAAAATCGCTGAATTTCAGGAAACAAACGGCTATAACGGCCCTCAGACTAAGTAAATAATGAACAAAAAACTCCCCGAATCCGAGCATAACGCACGGTTTCGGGGTTGAATTATTTCAAAACGGACAAAGTACATTCAGTCGTAAGTGCACCTGACTGTGCGGCCGTATACGAGTCTTTTAAAGTGTCGCCGGCTTTGACAAGCTCAATAACAGAACCCTCAAAATAAAATATGCCGTCATTTACATCAACCTTAAAGGGCTTATCACTCCATATATATCTCCCGTGACTTGAAATAAAAAGCGGCATTGTTTGATTGCCTGCATGAGAATGGAAATCCTGATGATATTCACTATTCTCGGATATAGGGCAAAAGCCGTGCGAGGTCGTTCCTCCTCACCAATACTCGCCTTTCTCTATATCCACTTTTACGTATTTGTTACTCATATACAGCACTACAATAATTTAGTCTGCATAAATAATATCATAACCGCCATAATTAGTAAACACTTCGGTATTGAAAAAGATTTTTACCATATTCAAGTCAACAATTCCGATAACAATGCACTGAAACCGATTTTTCATCTTTTTGTTAACAAAAATGAAATCATACGATTATTTGAAACAATTTATACATACCTACTCGATCTTGACAGCGGGGACATAAAATAGTATAATAATAAAGTTGATATACTAACATTTCCGCACGTAGCATAATTGGATAATGCATCAGATTCCGATTCTGACGACTGGGAGTTCGAACCTCTTCGTGCGGGCCAAAGCCACTGCTTTGCGGTGGCTTTTTCCAACAAAAAACAGGCTTTTTACAAAGCCTGTTTTTTTGTTATCATAATATGTATTTTTAATCACAATCTGCTTTTCATTGCTTTAGCAAGGGCGATCGAAACGGCAGAGCCGATAACGGTGCAGGCGATCCACTCAACAACTGCGTTGAAGGTTACAAGTACCGAAATGACGGCGATAACACTATCGCCGAAGCTGCGGATAAACTCTGTGTTGTAGAAAAGCAGGAGCAAAAAGCCTACAAAAAGGACGGTATTCAAAAATCCGCCGCCGAACGAGGTCACAACCGCACCTACATTGGAGTGCTTTTTCGCTTTGAAGCCCTTATAAATAAATCCGCAGCCCAAGCCCATAAGTATTCTCGGAACAAAACACATAATAAATGTGAAAATCGGATTGATGCCAAAAAGCGTTGTTCCGAAAGCGTCCATGCCGAAGCACTGGATAAAGCTTGTTGCTCCGAACATTAAGCCGAGCACTGCGCCGACAGCCGGTCCGCCGATGATTGAGCCGATGACTACGGGAATCATAAGGAACGTAATTGAAACGACGCCGACTTTAAGATAGCCGAGCGGAGTGAAAGCCATTACGAAGATCAGCGCCGTAAGAACAGCAGTCAACGTTAGTTTGTAGATATTTTCTCTGTTTTTTGCCATGGTTTTATCTCCAATCTAAAATTATTAACTGTTTATTTTTTTACCTTTGAAAAAACCGCATTTTTTGCCACAGCTAAAGCGCCGACAAATTCCTTGCGGGAAAAAATCAGATTAACTATACAGGTAATCGCCAGTACAATCACACCGACAACGCAGGCATAAACCGCCCAGTTAAGATATGAGGTCATTGAAAATTCGGGAAGAAAATGAACTGCCGCCGCCGACAATGCAACCGTAAGAACGGAAACTGCCGTTCGTTTAATGAAAAACATCATACTTCTTTTCAGAATATTTTTTGAAAGGTAATAAACATACTGAACGGTTCTGAACGTCATTGCAACCAATGTGCCTGCCGCAACGCCGATAATTCCGTAGAAATACACAAGGATTGCCGAAACCGCAATGTTTATTCCTGCTTCGGCAAAGGCTCCGTTGCGAGTCTGCCGATAATGTCCTGCGGCATAAACAACGCTGTGATACGGTATCCTGATCGAATACATTGCATTTGCAAGCACAAGGATATATGCAAAAATGGGTCTGATATAATCGGCGTCGGTAACACCTCTCATATACACACGCATAAACGGAACTATCAGAAGTCCTGCACAGGTGAAAAGCACGGTAACAAGGGTGAAAGACGCAAACTCATACAGATTGAATTTTCTGTTGAGATTGTCATATTCTTTTTTTGCAATCATATCGCCGAGAGCCGCCTCAACGCCCGAGGAAAGACTGCTTGCAACCTTCATTATACCGTTGACAACGGAATAATAAATCGTGTAAACGGAAACCTCGGCAAGCGCAACGGAATCGGAAATTTTTGCAAACACCGTCAGCAGAACAACATCGGTATTGAGATTGACGAAATATGCAATATGATGTCCGAGACCGTCCCATCGCTGTGCAACGGCTTCATTGTCCGCCTTTGCTTTTTTGTCGATACGATATTTTCGCTTGACATATATGTTCAATGCGATCGGTCGGAGAATATAAATAAACGAGGTAGCAAACTTCAAAAAATGAATTGATGCATCGAGTTTAATAAATATAACCACCATAACCGCATTGAGGATTATCGTTCCTATCTGCAAAAAAGATGTGATATATCTTCTCTGATCCGCCTGAACAAGGACGGTATAGGTCATTCCGAAATAATACTGTGCGAAGGTGCTGAGTCCGATTATTACAACGAGTGAAGCCGTAAACGCCCAATCGAAATTTTTATTGACAAGCACGGGAAATGCCGCCGCAAGCACAGCCATATATCCGAGAAAGATATAGGCGATTTTTCTGAAAAAGTTTTCGGTCGCTTTTATAATACTGCTTGTTGCCGCTGTGTTTTTTTCGGCAAGAGGTCTATAAAGCGCAGCTCTGATTACTCCGCCGACGCCTGCCTCAACAAGGGCAATATAGCTGAGAAACTGAGTTATGGAGGAGGTCAGCGCATTTATATCGGAGCCGTATGTGCCGATGATAAGTCTCGGAACAATAAAGCCGCAAATAACGCTGACAAATTCAAGCAGAAGTGAAGCCGCTGAATTCAGCATAGCCTTTTTGCTTCGCAAGAAACCTCGCCTCCCATTTTAAAATAATTATAAATTCAAGCCGCAGAGCATCGGATATTCGCTGTCCGAGTCGGTAATATTTCCGTCGCCGTCGGTGTCCGAAGCCATTCCGAAGTGATCCGGCAAAGTGAGCATACCTGCCGCCGCCGCATTGATGATGACCGCATCACAGCCGTCCGCCGCACCGTCACCGTTCACATCGCCCTTTATAACGACAGTATATCTTTTCACAAGCACGTCATCGGCGGTATACAGAAGCACCTGACCGCCTGTGCAGACTGAATCATATTTGAAATATCCGCCGTTGGTTGCCTCAAGATAAAGTCTGAGATTGACAGTTTTCTGCGGTATTCCTGTTATGTAAGAGTCGGATACGGCAACCGTTTCCGCCTCCGGTGAGATAAGCTCAGGTAATTCCTTTTCAGGCAGATCCTTATAAGTCAGGCTGACAGTACCCGTATTTGAAAGCACCGCGCCGACATAAACCCTGTTGTTGCTGACCGTCATATCCGCAGACTGACAGTCCGAGCAGGGCGTACTGCCGAGCTGTTTCCATTCGCCGCTGTCAAGGTATAGTATTCGGCTTGCCTCGCCCGAAGCGATCAGTGAAACGCAAACCGTGCCGTTCTCGGCAATATCCATAGAAACCTCAAGGAAGTTTGTAATCGTTGTCGGGACTTCATACTGAGTAACGTTCGAATCTCCGTCAACCTTAACGATGATAGGAGTTTTGCCCGAAGCGACGGCAATCATCCAATATTCGCCGTTGTATCCGATGCTTCTGTGAAGATTTGACGAAGCGAGAGGATTGGGAACAGAGATACTTTCCCACGCTCCCGACGAAAGATTGTAGCGTTTTATCTGAGTATATTGAGTTCCTGCCCCCGAGCCGAAAGCAAAATTGCAGTAGGTCACATAGATATAATTTCCGACCGCACCGAGACTCGGATTTGAAAAATAATCCGCCGTCAGGGAAGAATCAACGCTCGTCACGCCGCTCGAAGTTATCTTTTTTATACTCAGCCTTGAGCCGTCAACCGTCCATGCGGCATAGAAGCCCGAATCTCCGGAAAAAAGCTGAATGTCGTTCGGATAGGAAACGGAGGTGTCTGTGAACAGGGTGTTCCATTTTCCGCCCTCATATTTCGCTATGACAGGTCTGCCGCTCGAATTGAGATAGAGAACATACGGAACATCGTTGTATATCTTAATATCAATGTAGTTCACGCCCGAAAAAGCCGAGCCGAGAACCGTCCATGCCGTGCCGTCATATTTATATATCTTATTGGTAGTATTCCAATTCTCCGTTCCCGTAACACAGGAGTAAATATTGCCCTGAGAATCGGAGTCCATATTTATCGTCGAAGCCTCAAGTGAAATATCGTTCGGCACAAGCTCCCACAGTCCGAGCGAGGAATAATCGGGAATATTTATATTGAACGAAATCTGCGATGAATCCTCGTTGTAGGCAACATCGGAGATTACAATTCCGCTGTTTGAGCCGTCGGAATAGAATATTGTACCGTCGGAAACGGTTGCGGTGAAATCCGCCGAGCCGAAGCTCGTCCTGTTGTCCGAGGGATCAAGAGCCGCCTTGAAAAGGTCGCCTGAGCTTGAGGTTGTGTCCGTCTCCCCCGGTCGGAAAACATAGAGATAATCATGTCCCTGAGCATTGGTTAAATTCGGAACAGAGCGGTTGACTCTGTAAATAAGCAGTCCCGACGACGGAATTTTTGTTTCAAAACCGAGATTGCTGAAATTGTCGGTCACTTTCTTCCTGTATTCAAGAATAAAGCTTTCGCTTCCCGACATAGGAGTTTTTATTTCATAAAGAATCGTATCGGAATCAGAGCTGACGGGATCGAGGGTATATGTGCCGCTTTCGGTTATCTGCTTCATCGGCACCCAGCCCATCTTGTAACGCTGATAGGAAAGCGGATACTGCTGGAAAAAGCTGTCCGAAGCCATAATATCCCAGACACCTACGGGTGCACCCGAAGCTCCGTTCACACGGTAAAGGTCGGGCAGTCCGACGCTGTGGAGAAACTCGTGCGATATAACTCCCTGACACGGAGAGACCGCACCCGTCAGAGAATACGAATCAATAATATTATAATTTCCGATATAATACTTATTCTTTATCATCGTGGTGACAGCGGAGACGCTCTTGTGCGGCCAGAGGAAGTCCGAGCCGCTTGAGCTTCTGCCCTGAATGATGATGGTCGTATTATCAATCGACTGAGAATACCTGTTGTCAAGCTTGTCGCCCGGCAGGGTGATTTTGCCTGAATTGAATGCGGCTATGACCTCCTGAATAACGGTGGAATCATCGCTGTTGTCGTGTGAAGCGGAAAGTGTAAGCGGAACTATTGTATCTCCCTCAAGCTGAGGAAACACATTGTTCACGTTGAGCTTGCCTCTTGAAATTTCGGAAATATATTTCTTGAAAGAAAAATCAATATCCGAGCCTGCATAAATATCGGTGGTGTCGTTGTAGGTCATAATTATCTTCTGTGAGTTGTCGGCAATATCCGTTCCGTTGTCCTCGGGAAACTTGACAAAAACAACAAGATTTGCCATTGTTTCGTATGTATCGGTCTGAGCTTCCGCACTAAAAGTCACGGATGTAATCAGCAAAACAACCGAGAGCAAAAGGTATGCAAATGAACGTACAGCTTTCATAACATCACCATCACAATATTTTTGTAATTATATCACAATTCAACGGATTTGTCATTGTTTATTTAAAACAAAAGCCGCCAACGGAAAGGACATTTTATGCGTCCTATACCGAAAAGCGGCTTCAAAAATATCACAAATTCTTAATCTGTCTTATTTTATCGGTTCAAAGTCGGCGGCTCCATGCTTGCAGAGAGGACATACAAAATCCTCGGGAAGCTCGTCTCCCTCATAGACATAACCGCAAATCTTGCAGACAAAGCCTTTCTTGCCCTCGGTCTGCGGCTTCGGCTTAACATTCTTCTGATAATAGGTATATGTCATTGTCTCGGAGTCGGAAATAACCCTCGCCTCGGTGATCGAGCAGATAAACATTCCGTGGGTGTCGAGGTCAACATACTGCTCAACCTTGAGCGACATAAACGAGTTGATGTATCTCGGCAGGAAGGCTAGTCCGTTATCCGAACGAAGAGGTGTGATGCTCTCAAACTTATCCACATTTCTGCCGCTTCTGAAGCCGAAGTTTTCAAACACGCTGAACGGTGCGTCAACCGAAAGACAGTTAAGATTCATTTTGCCCGTCTGCTTGATAACGTGGTGAGAATAGTTATCCTTATTGATCGTTACGGCGATCCTGTTGGGAGAGCTTGTGACCTGTGAAACGGTATTTACGATAAGTCCGTTATCCTTCTTGCCGTCGTTCGATGTGACAACATAAAGACCGTAGCCGATTTTGAACAGAGCGGAAAGATCGTTTTTGTTTGCCGTCTCGCCGTCCTGAGCGATATAGTCACGGCAAAGCTCCTCGGCAAGAGCTTCGATCTCGGCGGAGGAGGTTTCGTTCATTGCAGAACGCAGATGAACAACAGGCTCAACGAAATGGATATTCTTCGATTTTTCAAGCATACCCTTCATTACCTTTGCCGCAAGAGGAGCCCATGTTCCGTTTTCAACAAACGCAACAGTCTTGTTTTTAAACTCTCTTTCGGTCAGGGCGTCGATAAATGTACGCATAAAGGGGAAGATATCGGCATTGTAGGTGGTTGTTGCAAAAACAATTTTTCCGTAGCGGAAAGCGTCCTCGACAGCCTCAGCCATATCACAGCGTGCAAGATCGTTCAAAACAACCTTGGGACAGCCCTTTGCTTTGAGCTTGTCGGCAAGAGTTTCAACGGCTTTCTTTGTGTTGCCGTAAACCGAGGTATATGCAATCATTATGCCCTCGGTCTCAACGCCGTAGGACGACCATGTGTTGTAAAGTCCGAGATAATAGCCGAGATCTTCGGTAAGAATCGGACCGTGGAGAGGACAGATCTTTTCAATGTCAAGGTTTGAAGCCTTCTGAAGAAGCTTCTGTACCTGTGCGCCGTATTTTCCGACGATGCCGAAATAATAACGTCTTGCCTCGCACGCCCAGTCCTCGTCAACATCGAGAGCGCCGAACTTGCCGAAACCGTCGGCCGAGAAAAGAACCTTGTCGTATGAATCGTAGGTCACCATAACCTCCGGCCAGTGAACCATCGGTGCGGAAACAAAATTGAGCGTGTGCTTGCCGAGGTCAAGAGTCGATCCCTCGGAAATTACGATCTGACGGTCGGAAAGATCCTTTCCGAAGAACTGTTCCATCATCACAAAAGCCTTTGCCGAGGCAACAATTTTTGCATCGGGATAGGTATTGATAAAGCTGATGATGTTTGCGGAGTGATCCGGCTCCATATGCTGAACGATAAGATAATCGGGCTTTCTGCCGTCCAACACCTCGGAGAGATTGTCGAGCCACTCATGTCTGAAGCGTGCGTCTACGGTATCAAACACGGCGATCTTCTCGTCCATAATAACATAAGAATTGTACGCCATACCGTTTTCCACAACATACTGACCTTCAAACAGATCAATGTCATGGTCGTTGACGCCGACATACTTTATATCCTTTGTAATATCCATTAAAATAGCCCCTTTCAAAACAGGAATTGTTACTGTTTTATTATACAATCAATTTGCCCTTTGTCAACACATTATTCAAAAAATGTGACAAAAGGCAAACCGTTTTTTATGTATTATTTTTTTGCGGACTTTTCATCAGTTCAAAAGGGCGATTATTGAGTCAAGAAGCTGACCGATCGCCTCATGAATGGGATGTCCGCCGCCGGGAAGAATTGATTCAATAGCCTGAATCGGTGCAAAAATAAGCTCGGATAAAACTATCAGAAAATACATATATACATACCTCCGGTTGATATTACGGTAACCCGTTGATTTAATTGTAATCCATATTTCTGCTTTTGTCAACCTGTGACGGATTTTACAGGGTTATTCCGTTTTTGAATACTGCTATTTCACGGCAGGCGTTAAGCTCATTCTTAGTTCTGACGCCCGACGCAATTTCAAGCACGAGATCGTAAAGGCTCTCTCCTGCTTTTTCTACGGAAACACCGTCGCAGACTATGCCTGCGTTAAAATCTATCCAGTTGCTTTTTGTATTGTAAATATCGGAATTGGAGGATATCTTAACCGTTGGCACGGGTGCGCCGAACGGAGTTCCTCTGCCCGTTGTGAACAGTATCATATGTGCGCCTGAGGCAGTCAGAGCAGTCGTGCTGACAAGGTCGTTGCCCGGACCGTACAGGAGGTTTAAGCCTTTTGTTTTCGCCGCTTCGCCGTATTGAAGAACGGCGGTAATGGGAGCGTCGCCGCCCTTTTGCACACAGCCGCAGGACTTATCCTCAAGTGTTGTAATTCCGCCCGCCTTGTTGCCCGGACTGGGATTTTCATATACTGTCTGACCGTTGCGGACAAAATAATCCTTGTAGTCCTCTACCATTTTTTCCGCCGCACGGAACACCTCTTTGTCAACACATCTGTTGAAAAGGATTTGTTCCGCTCCGAACATTTCGGGCACCTCGGTCAGGATCGCCGTGCCGCCCTCGGCAACATGACAGTTTGTAAACCTGCCGACTGCCGAATTTGCGGTTATTCCCGAAAGTCCGTCCGAGCCGCCGCACTTCAAACCGATAACAAGCTCCGATGCGTCGATTCTTTCTCGCTTTAATGAGGAAATATTTTCTGCAAGTTCACCGAGAAGCTGTGTACCCGTCTTAATTTCGTCCTCGCATTGCTGGCAGATCATTATCCTGATACGGTCGGTATCGAAGTCACCGAGCTGTTCTTTAAGCTGGTCTATCGTCAGATTTTCACAGCCGAGACCGACTATCAGCACTCCGCCTGCGTTTGGGTGCTTCGCAAGAGCGGAAATAATCCTTTTGGTCGTTTCGTGATCGTCGCCAAGCTGGCTGCAGCCGTAAGGATGAGGGAAGGCAAAAATCCCCTCCACCGAGCCTTTAACAAGCTCCTGACTATCGGCAGCAAGCTTTTGTGCAATGCTGTTGACGCAGCCGACGGTCGGCAAAATCCATATCTCATTCCTTATTCCGACCTTGCCGTCCCTGCGTCGGTAGCCCTCAAAAAACGCAGGCTCACGGTCGGGCAGTTTTTTAAAATCCGGCTTGTATTCGAGCTTTTTTTCCTGCTCAAGAGTAGTACGGACATTGTGCGTATGCACCCACTCGCCCGGTTGAATATCGGAGACCGCAGTTCCGATCACACAGCCGTATTTGACGATATCTCCGCCCTTTTTAATTTCTCCGAGAGCTATTTTGTGTCCGAACGAGATGTCCTCCTGCGCCGTGACGGAAAATTTCTCCGAGCTTTCGCCCTTTCTGACATTTTCCAAAGCTACAAGCACATTGTCCGAGGGGTGGATTTGAATTACATTCATTCAAGACACTCCTTCATTGCGTTAAGCATGCCTGAGCTTTCAATCTTTTTGAGTTCGTACACTGCGGCTTCTTCAAAGCCCGGAAGTGCAGACAGCTCCCTGCCGAAGAAATCGGTTTCATTCAGAATATCGTGAACAAGCGTTTGTGCATCGGCTTCAAGGTGAGAAGCATAGAAATCAATGACCTTCCGTTCGTCCTTCACCTCGTAACGGTCGCCGTTTCTGAAGCCGACAAGAGTGCCGTTTTCGACCTCTTTTGCATTGCGGTAAAATTCAAGATAAGCCGCAAAGGAGAAGGTCAGACACTTGGGCAGAGCATTGTTTCTTTTATAATACTCGATCAGGCTCGGCATAACCCTCGCCTTCCATTTGGAGGTGGAGTTGAGGGAAATGCTCAGAAGGCTGTGATCGACATATGGATTGTTAAATCGGTCTTTGACCGCCTCGGCAAAGTCCGTCAGCTCTTTTTCGGGAAGATCAAGCGTCGGAATAACCTCGGAATAAATTGTCTTGTTCATAAACGAACAGACAGACTCGTCCTCCATACATTCACGCACAATGTTTTTTCCTGCAAGATATGCTCCAAGCACCATTGAGGTGTGTGCGCCGTTGAGAATGCGAACCTTGCGCTGTTTATACGGGGTGTGATCCTTAACGACAATTATCGGAAGTCCTGCTTTTTCAAAGGGCAATTCGTCTTTTATAAAATCGGGACCTTCAATTACCCAGAAGCCGAAGATCTCACCCGTGTCAATGAGGTTGTCTCGGTAACCGAAAGCCTCGCAGAGTGCGTCCGCTTCGCTTCGGGGATAACCCGTAACAATACGGTCAACAAGAGTTGAGCAGAACGTGTTTTCTTTTTCAACCCATTTTGCAAATTCTTCGGGCAAATTCCAAAGGTCGATGTACCGATTTACGCATTGCTTCAGGCAGTCGCCGTTGTGGTCTATCAGCTCGCAGGACAGGATAATGAAGCCGTTGAGCTTCTTTGTCCAGCGTTCATATAAAAATGCCGTCAGCTTTGCAGGAAACGAGCTTGGAGGAGCGTCCTCAAGTCTGCAATTCGGATCAAAGGCAATTCCGGCCTCGGTGGTGTTGGAAACAATAAAGCGAAGCTCGGGATTTGCGGCATTGTCGAGAAAGCCCCGGTAATCACGGTAGGGATTGACACAGCGTGACACGGAGGAAATTATTCTTTTCTGCTCCGTCTTTTCGCCGTTTTCACGACCTCTTAGCAAAAGGGTGTAAAGTCCCTCCTGCCCGTTTATCATATCGGTCAATCCCGATTCGATGGGCTGAACAAGAACAGCCTTGCCGTTGAAATCTGCTTTCTCGTTCATCACGTCAATGAAATAATCCACAAATGCTCTCAGGAAATTTCCTTCGCCGAATTGAAGCACCTTTTCGGCTGCATTTTCAAGCAGATACCCTTCGTAATTCTTTTCACGAAGTGTTTTATAACAAAGTTTTTCCATAATTAAAAGCCGAAATACTCCTTACAGTTGTAGAATGAAATGTCGGAAACAAGCTTGCCGAGCATCTTCTCATCGTTCGGGTATTTTCCGCTTTCCGCCCACTCGCCGATGAGGTTGCAGAGAAGTCTTCTGAAATACTCGTGTCTCGGATAGGAAATGAAGCTTCTTGAATCCGTCAGCATACCGATAAAGTTGCCGAGAACTCCGTCCTCAGCCAAGGCGGTGAGCTGATTTCTCATTCCGTTGTAGGTGTCGTTGAACCACCATGCAGAGCCGTGCTGGAGCTTGCCTCGGCAGGAGTCGTCCTGGAAGCTGTTCATCAGGGCAACAAGCATATAGTTGTCGTTCGGATTTGTGGAATATAGCACCGTTCTGGGCAGATTATTGTCCTTTGCAAGGGAGTTGAGGAAAGAGGTGATCTTGACGGGATCACCGCTGTTTCCGATACAGTCAAAGCCTGTATCGGGGCCGAGCTTTGCAAATTTTGCCGTGTTGACATTTCTGACCGCTCCGTAGTGAAGCTGAGAAGCCCAGCCGAGACGTACATATTCGGCGTGGAGCTTGTTGAGAATGAAGCACTTGTATTTCTCAGCCTCGTCGGCGGTAACCTTTTCACCCGAAAGGGCTTTCCTGAATATTGCGTCAACCTCGTCGGTATTCGTTTCGGCATAGGGAACAAAATCAAGTCCGTGATCGCTTGCACAGCAGCCGTGAGCATTGAAGTATTCCAGTCTTGAAACGAGAGCCGTCATCAGGCTTTCAAAGTCCTTGATCTCCGTTTTGCTGACATCGGCAAGCTTTGCGATATAGTCAACGAAGCCGTCCTTGTCGATATTGACAGCCTTGTCGGGACGCCACGCAGGAAGAACAGCGATATTAAAGCTCTTGTCCGCCGCAATCATCTCATGCGCTTTAAGGTCGTCAACAGGATCGTCTGTCGTTGCAACGGCTATAACGTTCGACATTTCCATCATCTGACGAACTGTCATATTCTCAAGCTTGCTGTTGCACAAATTCCAAACGGTCTCCGCTGTCTCCTCATTGAGAAGTCCGTCATAGCCGAAATATCTTTTCAGCTCAAGGTGCGTCCACTGATAAAGCGGATTGCCGATGATTCTCGGCATAATTTTTGCGAAATTATAAAACTTCGTCCAGTCGGAAGCGTCGCCCGTGATCTCGTTTTCGGGAACGCCGCAGGCACGGATAAGCCGCCATTTATAGTGGTCGCCGCCGAGCCAAAGCTCGGTAATATTTCTGAATTTCTTGTTCTCTGCAATCTCCATAGGATTGAGATGGCAGTGATAGTCAATTATCGGAAGCTCCTCACAGTATTTATGATAGAGATTTTTTGCGGTTTCGTTTTCCAAAAGAAAATCCTTGTTAATGTATTCCATAATTTTCCTCCTATATTTCTTCCCAGTTCGGCTTGTCAAGAAGCGAACTGTCAAAGCTTGCGGTGTATTTGTTCTGAACATCGGGCGTGTATTTATCCTCAAGGAAAATGTCAATCACATCGGCATAAAACTTTTTCCATGACGCAATTTCCTTTCGGGGAACGATGGGATAAAAGCCTACTCCGTTTTCCGAGGCGGCCTTTGCGTCGCCGGGTGCGTCGCCGATCATCAGGACACGGCTTTGAGAATAACACTTTTTAATCTCATTTATACACTCTTTTTTATTGCCCTCCTCCTGAGAACAGATAAAGTTTGTGTATTTTGCAATATCGTTTTCCGTCCACTCTCTCATAAGAGCGTCCTTTGCCGTGGCAGACATTACAACGATATCCGCCTTTTCGGAAAGCTTTTCAAGGCTCTCCCTCACAAAAGGGAACGGAGGTATGTTATGTACTGTTTTTGCAACCTCAGCGTTGATCTCGACCGACCATTCATAGGTCTTTTTCAGAACGGGATCGTCACATTCCGCAAGCGTCGTGAGATTGGGCGAGGGATTCTCGGCAAGGAATTTTTTCAGACTGCTCATATCGGGAAGAATATCGGGATAGTCCTGAACCTCTTTTCGCCTGCCGACAAGCTCAATCGTCTGCACAAGCGTTGCGTAGCGGTTTACGCCCCTCGTCTTTGAATAAAGATTTGCATATTCCCATGCGTCCCTGACATATGAGGAAAGCATCTGCAAGTCCCATTTGCGGACGGTCACGGGACAGAAGCATTCCTTGTGCTTGATCTCCATTGTGTCAAAGGCACAGCCGTCGGAATCAATGCAGACGAGAAAATCGTGATTTTTCTTGTATTTCTTTAAGCTTTCTCCAACCATATACTCACCTTATAATTTGCAGAATTTTTCGATTGCCGAGGCAACTCCGTCGGCGGCATTCGTGTCGGTAACATAATCCGCCTTTGCCTTGAGCCAATCGGGAGCGTTGCCCATTGCAACTCCGACGGCGGATTCCTCGATTATTCTTTCGTCGCTGCTGCTGTCGCCGATTGCAAGCACCTCGCTGAAATCAACGTTGATCCTTTCAAAAATCGAATGAAGCGCTTCAATCTTATCTATACCCTTGGGAAGAAACTCGATGTCCTTTACCGCTCCGGGACGGGTAAACTCGGTTGCTCCGAGATTTTCCAAAGCGTCGTAGATCGGCTGACGGTCTTCCTCCTTTATGCCGTAAAGATTGACCTTTTCCATCTCTATACCGTTTTCTTCAAAATGCTTGGAAAGGCTCTCGACAGCCTTGGGAATACCTGCGTCCTTGTACCAGATATGGTGAGCAGGAACAGGGTAATTCGGCAGATCGTCCGCAATCTCCTTTTCCAGATAGATAGTACCCTCGGCGGCAATCTCACCGTATATCTGCCTGCCCTCAAATATTTTGAAAACCTTTGCCGAATCCTCGGGAGAAACAAGCTTCTTATAGATCGTCTCTCCTGTTTTCATATCCACCACTCTTGCACCGTGGCAGGTAAGACGGTAGCGCATAGGCTCATACTTCAAAAGCTGAGGCGGATACATATCGAGCACCCTGCCCGTGCAGGGAATGACATTTATTCCTGCCTTTGCCGCTCTGTCGAGCACGTCCATACATCTTTGTGAAATATTGATCTGATCCGGTAACAGGAGAGTTCCGTCCATATCAAGAAGAATTGCTTTAATACTCATAAATACTCCCACTTTTTTAAATTTAAAAGTTTTGATTTTCCGTCCGCACATTTTCAAAGAAAGCGATCTGACTGAATTTTGAATATAAACCCGAAGAACGTCTTTTAAACGATCGGAACAGGTTTAAAGACCGTTGTTTTCGGCTCTGCGAGCCATATTTATACTCATAAATAATACCACCATAGGGTTTTAATGTCAATGTTTTTCACTCTTCCGTCGACCTCAAAACAGATAAAAACAAAACCGTAAAAGTGTTTACGGCTCACTCCGACATACGGAGTCATGATAAAAGCTTGACACCGTTTTTATTTCGGAATATACTTTTATTGACCTATCATCAACAGCATTTAATTCTTTACGGAATAGCCGGTAAGGAGGATAAATATGAAAAAAGTATTCGTTGTTTCAAAAACTCATCTCGATTTGGGATTTACCGACTATGCGGAGAATATACGGCGCAAATATATTGACGAATACATTCCTGCCGCCGAAGCGCTTGCCAAGGAGGTCAATACCAAAAGCCGCAAGCAATTTATCTGGACGACGGGATCATGGATAATCAAAGAGGCTCTGAACGATACTGACAAGGAACGAAAAGAAAATCTCGTCACAGCCCTGAAAAAGGGTGATATAGTTCCGCACGCTATGCCTTTTACAACCCATTCCGAGGTTTTGGACGAGGACACCTTTGATTTCGGACTGTCAATCGTCGATGAGATAGATGCAATCAGAGGCAGAAAGACTACTGCGGCAAAAATGACCGACGTCCCCGGACACACAAAGGCGATCGTCCCGATTTTGGCAAGGCACGGAATTAAACTGCTTCATATCGGAGTAAACGGATCATCGGCTATTCCGGAATTACCCGAATGTTTCTTATGGAAATGCGGGGACAGCGAGGTTGTCGTCATATATTCGGGCGATTACGGCGGAGCATTAAAAAGCAAATATGTTGATGAAATTCTCTATTTCGATCACACCGTTGACAACAGGGGCGCACCCTCTGCAACAAAGGTTACGGACAAGCTCGCTCAAATTCAAAAAGAATATCCCGATTATGAGGTAACCGCCGGCACGCTTGACGACTATGCCGACATCATCTGGGAGGTCAGGGACAGGCTTCCGGTTTTTGAGGGCGAAATCGGCGACACATGGATACACGGATGTGCGTCCGATCCCTATAAAGCGGCGGCGCTCAGAGAGCTTATGCGACTGAAAAAGAGCTGGCTTTCCGATGGATCAATGATAAGAACAAGCGAGGAATACAGGGGCTTTTCCGACGCACTTTTGTGTATCGCAGAACACACCAGAGGTCTTGATTCCAAAATGTTCTTTTCGGACTACGAGAATTATCTCAAATCGGATTTCCAAAAGGCAAGAAAAAAAGATAAGGTAAAAATCCGACATCCGTTCAAGGATTTTCCGCAGGGTTTAATCTTCAAGCTGGCTCCAAAAGGCAGAGATCATTCGTACAGCATTATGGAAAGAAGCTGGCAGGAGCAAAGAGAATATATTGACTCCGCTTTGAGCTGTCTTTCGGCAAATCACCGCAGCGAGGCAGAAGCTGTTCTCGGCTCGCTCAGACCTCCAAAGCCCTACAATTTTTCCGAATACGGAGAATACAGCTATCCCGTTAAATATGCAGGATACGAATTTGAGCTTAACGAATACGGCGGAATCAAAAGCCTTACCTATAACGGAAGCATAATTATCAAAGAAAACAGCCGCCCGTTTCTCGAATACCGTTCCTACACAAGCAAGGGCTACGATTTTTGGTTTGAGCATTACTCCAGAAATATGGACAAGCACTATGTGTGGGCGTGTCCCGACTTCGGCAAGCCTCTTTTGAAGTATTTTGACGGCAAATATCCCAATGGTCGGTTTTATTATAAGATGACAGACTCCTATATGCTGACGGAGCAGGATCAGATCAAAATAGCCGTGAATATGAGTTTAAGTACCAACATATGCGAACAGACGGGAGCACCGAGAAAGGCTCAGGCGATTTACACCCTAAAAGCCGACGGGCTGAAAATCAATCTTTTGTGGTACGGTAAAGACGCTAACCGCACGCCCGAAGCAATTTTTCTTCATTTTTATCCCTGTGCCGACCGCTGTGATTTAATCAAGCTCGACACGGAAATTGATCCCGAAAGCACAGCTTCAATGGGCGGAAGAAATCTCCATGCCGTTGAAAAATCGGTTATGAAAAACGGCGGCGGAAGCTTTGAAATTTACAATTACCACTCCCCTCTCCTTTCAATCGGTCAGGGCAAGCTGCTTGAATTTGACAACAAATTTGAAAGCGTCGAAAAGGACGGCATTTCCTATCTGCTATACAATAATATTTGGGGAACAAACTTTCCTCTGTGGTATGAGGATAATGCAAGCTTTGATTATTTCATTAAATGCAGGTCATAACGGATATCATCATTCTTACAACCGTTGACGAAGCGGCGGAAATATTAGGTTGTATAATTCGATCTACCGATAACGGACACAAGCTTAAACGGACTGTCGTAAACCCGGCAGTCCGTTTTCATATTGCTGTATTATTTTCGGTTAACCGATACGCTGATCTCTTTCGGATGAGTGATCTCAGGCTCCTGTCCTTTCTTCATTTCGCAGGTCAGCTTTCCGAACGGGGTGAGCAATTCAACCTTTGCCTCGTCCAGTCCGAGAAGTGACGGAGAGAGCGAAATTTCACACATTCCGGGTTTCAGAATTTCCAAACCGAGCAGAGCCTTCGGCAGAGAATAAAGCGGAGTTCCGCCCCACGCATGGCTGTGATCGAAGCTGTAAGTCGGCTCAGGCGGAATAAAGCCCTCAACAAGTCCCTTTGAACATTCTTCAACAGGTGCTTTCCACCTCTGAATAACAGGAAGCGTATAGCTGTCTCTTAGCCCGTAACGGTAAATCGCCTCCAAAAGATAGTGAGCAAAATACGGCTGATAATCGCCTTTTATTTCATCGTTCATTATTTTCGCTATCAGCTCTTTTGAAAGCCTGTCATCACAAATTCCCACATAGGCGGCAAGAATATTGGACTGCTTTAAATAATAGTGCTTGTCAACGTTCTGCGGAAGCCAGCCGTTGAGCTGTGACGGATCGGTCGGAGTATTCAAGCCTTCAAAGTACATACCCTTTTCTGCGTCAAACAGCAGACTGTTCACCGCACTGCGGAGAGCTTCTTTCTTTTCACGGCAACGTTCGGCTTCGCCGGTAAGCTCTAATTCTCCGAATATCTTTTCCGCCGTATCGAGCGCACCGAAATAAAACAGATTCAGGCAGGTCTGTCCCAATGCTTTCGGCGGATGGTGCATTGAAATCCCGTCAATATATATCCAATCCACAAACATATAGTCGGGCGGAGTTTCAATCAGATCGTTCTGACCGACATATGATTCAAATCGTTTCAAAAGCAGGAGCAACGCAGGCTTGCATTTTTCAAGAAGCTCGCTGTTCCCTGTCGCCATATATACGTCATAAAGCATTTTTACCCAGATCTGACTGTAGGTTGTGTGGAACATTCTGCCGCTGTGCCGCACGAGCATTTCAGCCGTCCTAAGCAGATCGAATTCCGCAAGCCTCATATCGCCGAACGAGAACACCGTCATCAGCGACTCGATGTAATAATCACCTGTGCAGGCCATAGGCTCACAATGACGGGGGCTGTCAAGATGATGAGTTTGTCTGCAATATTTCAGAGTGTGCTTGCAGACCTCAAGCACTCGGTTCAGCTCTCCGTCCGAGGTCACGGTATCGGCTTCATCGGGAGTGGGATAATGCGTAGCTATCAGGGATACCGTAAGCTTTGACGGACTGTCGGACTTGTTCTTCACTTTAATCAGGTAATTACCGACGCTGTGAAGCTTAAAGCCGCGGTATTCACCCTCACCCTTAAAGATAAAGCTTTCCGGCTCGTTGTCCTCCTGTAATTCACGGCAGGCAAGCTCCAAGCGAAGCTCGCCGTCCGTTTCGGCTTTGATATGCACAAAACCTGCATAAATCATATCAAGCTCGGCAACGACCTCTTTCTCCTCGTTCGGAAGAAGGGTGATTTCGCCGCCGTCGGGGATAATTTCCTTTTCCGTTCTCGGCGGAATGATTGCTGTATCTGTATGCCATATGTTACGTGTAATTTCCGCCGGAATGTATTTATCGGGTTCTGTTCTGCCGTCGAAAAATTTCGGAGAAACATATGCTCCGTTTTTTCTTACACTCCAAGTATCATCGGTAAAAATGACCTTCTGCGTTCCGTCCTCAAAGGTCAGCACTCCGAAAAGCATAAAGCCGCCGTGTCCTGCCGAATAGTCGCAGATCTGCGTGGGAGCCATCTGAACTCTTGCAAAAAAGTCGAGAGCTTTCGATTCGGGGCGAATGTTTTTTTCAAAAGAATAGTAGTTGTCACGAGGCTCTTCATTGCCGATAAAATCGCCGCCTACCGCCGCAGGTCCCGTTGCGACAATGC
The DNA here is from genome assembly GCA_016292785.1 of Clostridiaceae bacterium. Classification (GTDB taxonomy): domain Bacteria; phylum Bacillota; class Clostridia; order Oscillospirales; family Acutalibacteraceae; genus CAG-488. The sequence goes on from JAEDFL010000009.1 coordinate 43,917, forward strand.
TTCCGTTGCAGAAAAGCTGAAAGAGAGTATCTCCGCTGAAACGCAGCTTTGCACAAACAATATTTTTATCAAAAAAATAACTTCTCTTAAATTCGGCAACGCAATATTCGTTTCCCGAAGCCTCCTCAAATCCGCTGTAAACCGTCGTTTGACTGTCCGGGTAGCTTGACTTTGGGAGCCATATCCATTTTTCCGAATGTTTCATCTGAGGGCAATCCCCTTTCTGTTATTTCATTAAGTCGAAAACCCGATTTCAAATAATAAAATACCACATCATAATTCGTTTTGCAATACAAACTGAGCCAAAAAAGCTTCCCTCGGTAAAACCGAAGAAAGCTTTTCGTTATTGTATTAAAGTCCGTATTCTGCGGCGATGTCAGCGATCTTGACGGGAACGCCTGTTTCAAGCGACTTCTTTGCGGCGATGCCGATAAGCACGGGCTGAAGTCCGCAGTCAAGACCAACAGTTACAGGCTTGTCGTTAACTACACAGTCAATGAACTCTGAAACCTCCTCAACATATGCACCCATATATCTCTCAAGGAAGAAATTGAGAGGAACTTCTCCGTGTACGCCGTTAGCGTCGGAAACGACTGCGGTTGATTCGGAATCGTTTGAAATAGCAACCTGACCGAGAGAGCCGAAAGCCTCAACTCTCTGATCGTAGCCGTAGCTTGCACGGCGGCAGTTGTCGATAACTGCGATTGCTCCGTTTGCAAGCTTCATTGAGATAACTGCGGTGTCGATGTCGCCTGCCTCACCGATAGCCGGATCAACGAGGACTGCGCCGTATGCGAAAACCTCCTCAACCTCAGAGCCTGACATAAAGCGAACCATATCAAAATCATGGATCGTCATATCAAGGAAGATACCGCCCGAAACCTTGATGTAGCTTACCGGAGGTGCGCCCGGATCACGGGAGCAAACCTTGAGGATATTGAGATCACCGATCTGTCCGCCCTCAACAGCCTTTCTTGCCGCCTTGAAATTGTGGTCAAAACGGCGGTTGAAGCCTACCTGATACTTAACGTTGCTGTTCTCAAGAGCCTTCTTAACCTCAAGGATCTTGTTTACATCGTGGTCGATCGGCTTTTCGCAGAAAATGTGCTTTCCTGCGGCGATAGCCTCAAGTGAAATCGTTGAATGTGTGTCGGTTGACGAGCAGATAAGAACTGCCTGAATGTCCTTGTCCTCAAGGATCTTGTGATAGTCGGTGTAGAACTCGTTTACGCCGAGTCCCTTTGCCCAATCCTTTGTTTCGTCCGTGAGGAACGGATCGGCAATAGCCTTGACCGTTGCGGACTTGACATATCTCATAATTGACTCGCAGTGTACCTTTCCGATACGTCCTGCGCCGATAATACCAACATTGATCATATTTTAATACCTCTCCTGATTATATTGTGCCGTCCCATGTGGAAACTTCCGTCTTTTTCATTTCCTCCTCGTCGAACCAGCGTGTGGTTACACACTTGCTCTCGGTGAAGAAGCGGTATGCGTCCTTGCCGAGACAATGGAGATCGCCGAAGAATGAATCCTTGTGTCCGGAGAACGGGAAAAATCCGATGGGAACGGGAATACCTACGTTTACGCCGACCATTCCGCCGTCGGTGTGGCGGACAAACTCACGGGCATAGTAGCCGTTCTGAGTGAAGATAACCGAGCCGTTAGCATAGGGGTTAGAGTTCATAACGGCAAGACCTTCTTCGAAGCTCTTAACTCTCTTGATGCAGAGAACGGGACCGAATACCTCGTCACGGCCTATCGTCATATCCTCGGTAACGTGATCGAAGATTGTCGGACCGACAAAGAAGCCGTTTTCGTAGCCCTCAACAACGCAGTTTCTGCCGTCAAGGACAAGCTCTGCGCCCTCGGCAACACCCTTGTCGATATCTGCAAGGACTTCCTTATAATGCTTTTCATATGTAATAGGACCGAGCTTTGAGGTCTTGTCATATGCAGGACCGAGCTTGAGTCCCTTTGCCTGCTTAACAAGCTCTGCAACAAACTTATCGGCGATGCTCTCCTCGACAACGCAGCAGCTCAGAGCCATACATCTCTGACCTGCACAGCCGAAGGCGGAGTTCATAACGCCTGCCGCAGTTCTCTCGATCGGAGTGTCGGCAAGAACAAGAGCATGGTTCTTCGCCTGGCAGAGACACTGAACTCTCTTGCCTGCGCTTGCGGCTTTTTCATAGATAAGCTTACCTACGGGAGTTGAGCCGACAAAGGTGATACCCTTAACGTCGGGGCTTTCGAGGATCGTGTTGATCTCGTTTCTTGAGCAGGTGACAACGTTGATAACGCCGTCGGGTACTCCCGCTTCCTTATAAAGCTCGGCAATTCTCAGAGCCGTTCTCGGAGTGAGGCTTGCCGCCTTGAGTACCATTGTATTACCGCAGGCAATACAGGTCGGAGCCATCCAGCCGAACGGGATCATAGCCGGGAAATTAACGGGAACTATGCCTGCGAAAACGCCCATCGGCTCACGGTACTTGACCGTATCAAAGCCTCTTGAAGCGTCCATAACGCTCTCGCCCATCATAAGCGACGGAACCTGAGTTGCAAGCTCGGTGCCCTCCTTAGCCTTGAGAACATCACCCTCGGCCTCAGACCATACCTTGCCGTTTTCCTCGGCAACGAGCATTGTAAGCTCGTCCATATGCTTTATGAGAAGATCACGGACATTGTAAAGCACCTGTGCCCTCTTGATTGCAGGAGTTGAGCTCCAGCCGGGGAAAGCCGCCTTAGCCGCCGCAATAGCACCGAGCACCTCGTCATTGGTACAGCAGGGAGCATAGCCTGTTGTTTCGCCCGTGCTCGGATTGACCAGGGTATAGTATTTGTCTGTCTTTGATTCAACGTACTCGCCGTTGACAAAGTATTTAAGTTTTTCTGCGGACATTATTACATCTCCTTAAACAAAAATCAAATTAAATTACAGTCCTGCTTTTTCTGCGATATAAGCTCTTGCAATCTTGGCATACTTGAACGGATTTGCAATCGCAGGATCCTGCTCGGCTTCTACAAGCATCCAGCCCTCGTAGCCTGCCTCGTCAAGAACATCGAAAACGGGCTTGAAGTCTAACGCACCGTCACCCGGAACGGTGAAAGCACCCATGCGAACACCCTGAAGGAAGGACTTGTGCTCGTCCTTGACCTTTTGAACGATCTCGGGACGGATATCCTTGAGGTGAACGTGCTTTATTCTCTTGGCATACTTTTTGAGAACAGCCATATAGTCCTCGCCGCAGTATGCAAGATGACCTGTATCAAAGAGAAGATAAACGGCATCGGGATCGCACATATCCATCATTTTGTCGATCTCCTCGGCAGTCTGGACGACCGTACCCATGTGATGATGATATACAAGTGTGATACCGTATTCCTTGGCAATGTTGCCGAGCTTTGAAAGACCGTCCGTGAACTTCTTCCATTCCTCGTCGTTCATAACGTATTTCTTTTCAAATACGGGTGTGTCCATCTGTCCCTGAATGCTGTAGCTCTGCTCGGAAGCACCGATTCGCTTTGCGCCGCAGCCCTTGAGGAACTCGCAGTTCTCTCTGAAATCCTTTTCGACCTCATCAAAAGGCTTTGTAAGAATAAATGACGAGAACCAGCGGTTTGCGATCGTAAGACCTCTGATATCAAGATACTCGTGCATTTCCTCGACAGTCTTGGGATATTTGTTGCCGATCTCACAGCCCTCGTAGCCTGCAAGAGCCATTTCGCTCACGCACTGCTCAAAGGTAATTTCACTGCCGAGATCGGGCATATCGTCATTAGTCCAGCCAATCGGCGCAATACCGAGTTTAATTTTTTTTGCGTCCATAATACCTCTCCTTTAATACTTTTTAGCCTCGGAAAGCTTCTGCTTCCTTTCGGCATATGCTTCCTTGCCCTTTTCGGTACGGGGAATATCCGAACAGCCGACATTCCACCAGCCGCCGTAGCCGTCCGTCATGGACTTGGGAAGAACTTTTATGTCAATGAGCACAGGCTTTGTCTGCTTGAGCGAATCAAGTATCGCCGCCTCAAGCTCATCCATGGTCTTTGCCGTATATGTAACGTAGCCGTAGCCCCTTGCGCATGCGGCATAGTCGATATTCATAAATTCGCCCTCACGGATCGGCTTGTCGCCGTCACGGTAACGGGACTCCGTGCAAAGGGCATTGATACCCTGTCCCATTTGCAGATTGTTGATACAGCCGAACGAGGCGTTGTCGAAGAGAAGAACATTGATCTTCTTGCCCTCCTGCAAGGCGGTTATCATTTCGGAATGAAGCATATTGTAGCTTCCGTCGCCCGTGAAAGCGTAGACCTCACGGTCGGGGCAGGCAAGCTTTGAACCGAATGCGCCTGCTATCTCGTAGCCCATGCAGGAATAACCGTACTCCATATTGTAGGAATAAAGCTCGTCGGTCGTCCACATTCTCTGCATACAGCCGGGAAGCGAGCCTGCCGCTCCGACTGCAACAGCGTCGGCAGGAATGAGCTTGCGGATCAGCGCAAGTGCCGCCGTCTGAGTGATAACTCCGCCTGTAGCTTTAACAAATCCGTCAACCGCATCGGGCATATGATTTGGAATTTCGGGATTATAGCCGTCACCGTAAGCCGTTGAAGCAAGACGGTTCATCTCATCGTCCCAGCCTGCCTTCGCATCGGCGATCTCGGTCGTGTAGGACGATTTGTAGCCATCAAGATACTTTTCAAGGGCGGTCACGCCCTCCTTTGCGTCGGCAACCATTTTGATACTGTCGAGCTTTCCGCCGTGGAAAGCACTTGCATTTATCGTAACGACCTGAGCGTTGGCATAAAGCCACTTGGACGAGGTCGTGAAATCGGAAAACTTTGTTCCGATACCGATTATAAGATCGGCTTTTTCCGCAAGAGTGTTTGCACTTGAATTTCCGGTTACGCCTATGCCTCCGACATTGAGGTAGTGGCTCGACTCAATGGCACTCTTGCCTGCCTGTGTTTCGGAGAACGGAATATTGTGCTTTTCGCAGAAAGCCTTGACCTGCTCCCCTGCAAAGGAATATCTTACGCCGCCGCCGACAATGACAAGCGGTTTCCTGCTCTTTTTAATTTCCTCGGCAACCGCTCTGACCTCATAGTCGCACGGAATCTGACGGGGAATGAAATGAACTCTCTTTCTGAAAAATTCAACGGGATATTCAAAGCTCTCGCCCTGAACGTCCTGACACAGAGCGATTGCAACAGCACCCGTGTGTGCAGGATCGGTAAGCACTCTCATTGCGTTTGTCAGCGCAGTCATAACCATTTCGGGACGTGTAACACGGTCAAAGTAGCGTGTTACCGCCTTGAAAGCGTCGTTTGTTGTGCAGGTGCCGTCATGGAGCTGTTCTATCTGCTGTAAAACAGGATCGGGCTGACGGCTCGCAAAGGTGTCGCCCATAAAGAGGAGAAGCGGAATGTTATTGACCGTAGCCGTAGCCGCCGCCGTAACCATATTCGCCGCACCGGGTCCTATCGAAGACATACAGGGTATTATTTTAAGTCTGTTATTCATCTTTGCATATGCGGTCGCCGCCTGAGCCATACCCTGCTCATTTCTGCCCTGCATAACCTTTATAGAATGTTCCGCCTGAGAGAGAGCCTCGCCCACGCCGAGAACACAGCCGTGGCCAAACACGGCGTAGAAATACTCGACAAACTTGCTTTCCTCAAGCTTTCCGTCCTGTTCAATGGCAACATACTGGTTATCAAGATATTTGACGATCGCCTCGCCTGCGGTCAATCTGACTGTTTTCATATTGATGACCTTCCTTTCACAGTTAATCACAGGACAGCTTATGCCCTCGCAACCATTTCGCCGTACTTTTCTTTTTCTTCTTTTATAAACGCTCTTATCTCGTCAACCGTCGGCATAAAGAGGGAACAGCCGTGTGCGGCAACAAGCATTGAAGCCGAAGCACTTCCAAGCTCAAGACAATCCATAATGTCAAATCCCTCAAGAAGTCCGTAAATGAATGCCGAGCCGTATCCGTCGCCGCCGCCGAAGGACTTGAACGCCTTTACGGGGAACGGCTTGATCGAATATTCACCGTCGGCGGTGTGGGCTGTCGAGCCTTCCTTGCCGTGCTTGATAATAACGATCTTGTTGCCCATGCTCATCCAATGAGCCGCAGTCTCCCTGTCTGTTCTGCCGGGAGCTGAGATAGCCTCGGTGAGGTCAAATTCCTCTCTTGAACCCATAACCATATCGCTGTTTGAGGCCACTATCGAATAGTATATTGCGATCTCGTCCGAATTCTTCCAGTTGTACGGACGGTAGTCGATATCAAAGATAATTTTAGTGCCGACCTTCTTTGCAAGGTACATCGCCTTGAGGCATGCCTCTCTTGACGGGCTTTGTGAGAGAGCCGTTCCGCTGATGAGAATAGCCTTTGCGCTCTTTATGTAGTCCTCGTCAACATCGTCGGGGTGAAGCATAAGATCGGCAATTCCGTCACGGTACATCAGTATACTGCTCTCGTTTTCCGACTTGATCTCGGTAAAGGTAAGTCCGAGCTTTTCGCCGCCCTTTGTACGTGTGACATGGGAAATATCTATTCCCTCGCCGGCGAAGAAATTCTCAACATATGTGCCGAACTGATCGTCGGAAACCTTGCCGATAAAGCCGACCTTCTTGCCAAGGCGTGCAAGACCTACGGCAATGTTGGCAGGAGAACCGCCGACATATTTTTTGTAATTTTCGCACTTGTCAAGAGTGTTGTAATAATCCGTCGGGTTAAAGTCGATCGCAACTCTGCCGATCGGAATCAGGTCAAGCTCCCTTGACTCGTCAAAATCAATATATTTCATATGAATACCTCCATAAATATTAACCTATGTGAATGCCTCTTGCCTCTCTCTTTTCGGCAAGCTCAACGGTGATCTTCTCCATCTTCTCACCTACAAGGTCATATCCCTTGAGCGGAAGTATGCTGAGAATAAGGCTTATTCCCGGCACAATTGAGATGAGGGAGAACATAGCATATCTCATCGTAACCGAAAGATCCGTTGCGGCAATAACAGCGGTCTTTTCAAGCATCTGAGCGGGATCAAGACCGATTACAAGGTACATAACGATAATACCTGCCGTTGCAAGAGCGTTGCCGAGCTTGTTGACGAAACCCTGGCAGGCAGAACCGAGACCGGTCTCTCTGTAGCCTGTTTCCCACTCCATATAATCGAGGCTGTCTGCAATCATCGCATAGGAAGCAACGTTTAGAACGCCGAGAGGAATTGCGGAAATTATAAAGAACGGAATACAGATAAAAAAGCTGAGTTTTCCCAAAACAACAAAGTAACCGATAAGCGAAGTGAGAATACTTGCGGCAAATCCGAACAAGCTCGTTGTGACAACGATCTGCTTGTAATTGAATTTCTTTATAAGAGCAGGCATAAACAGCATTGCGCCGAACATGCCTACTGCCGAGCAAACGGAAAGGAGCGTGCTTACGGTAGAAATGCTTCCCGATATAGCCTTTGAACGTTCAGCGGCATTCATAAGGCTGAGATCGCCGCCGATATAAACGGCATAACGTGCTACATGAACCGACGCCGCCTGAAGCATATATCTGCCCGAGCTGAGAACACCCATGAGTACGACGAGCATAAGGGGCTTGCACTTGAATATTCTCGAAAGCTGAGACTGCTCGCCCTTGGTGCGCTTTTTGTCGGGAATAACAACACGCTCTTTAACGTGCGGATATGAGCTTATGAACAGAACAACTCCGATAACAGCGGCGAAAACAGCGATAAGGATATATTTCATTTTATCGTAGTTTAATGCGCCTGTCGCCGCATCTACCTCGGTAAAGTTGCGGAAAAACTTCTGAACAAGTCCGTTGTCCGAGGTTTCCATCTTGGCGCACATTACAGGAAG